>NZ_BAAAHE010000007.1:0-300000 GCF_039525035.1 Sporichthya brevicatena | reverse complement strand
GCGTCAGGCCGAGGGTCTCCGCCCAGTCGTCGCTGATCTCCGGCGCGTAGTCCGGGAACACCGGACCGGGCGGCATGACGAGGAACCGCACCTCGCGGTCCTCCAGCGACTGCAGCGCGCACACGATCGACGCGGGGTCGATCTCGGTGAGCGCGAAGGACCGGTGCCCGGGGAAGCCCGCGATCGGTCCGACGAACTCCAGCGCCGGGACCGCCTCGTCCTCGGTACCGGGCAGCATCTCCACCGCCGCGGTCATCGGAGGAAGTCCACGAGCGAGGGGGTGACCACCCGTTGGGTGGCGGCCAGGGCGGCCTGCTGGGCGACCTGCGCGAGCGAGAGCTCGACGATGGCCGAGGGCAGGTCCACGTCCTCGACCTCCGAGAGCGACGCCTTCAGGGTGAGGATCCGGTCGTCGGCGGCGGAGCGCATCTGCTCGACCCGGTTGTAGGCGGCGCCGACCTCCGCGACCTTGCCGGCGATGCGCTTCATCGCCGTGTCGAGGTCGCCGAGCCCGGTGTTGAGCGCCGTGTGGTCTCCGGCGCGCAGTGCGGCCGAGATGTCGTCGAGCACCTGGAACAGGTCCGCCCCCGCGGGCCCGAACACCTCCGGCCCGGTCTGGTCGACGCGGACGGTCGCGTTCGCCCCGACCGTGCGCAGGATCGGCGGCGAGGTCGCCGGCCCGACGTAGGTGCCGGACGCGTCGTACGCCTGCGCCCCACCGGTCGTGCCGCCGAACACCGGGCGGTCGAGGTAGCGCGTGTTCGCCAGCCCGATCAGGCCCTGCCGCAGCTGGTCGATCTCCGCGGCCAGCGCCTCGCCCGAGGTGGCCGAGGCCGCCCCGGAGTTCAGGCCGGTCAGCGTGAGGTCCCGCGCGCGCCGGACGGAGGACAGTGCGCTCGTCAGGCTCTGGTCGATGGTGCCGAGCCAGCCGAGGCCGTCGTCGGCGTTGCGCGACCACTGCGTGTTGTCGCGGATCTCGGCGCGCATCTGCATCGCGGAGACCGTGCCCGTCGGCGAGTCCGAGGGCTTCGAGATCAGCTTGCCGCTCGAGAGCTGCTGCTGGATTCCGCTGAGCCGGGTCAGGTTGTTCTGCAACCCCGCCAACGTGGTCGTTGCGATCGAGCGCTGGGTGATGCGTCCGATGGTCATGCGTTACCTCCCCACCAGGCCGGTGCGGTTGATCAGGACGTCGAGCGCCTCGTCGATCGCTGTGATGACGCGCGCGGCCGCCTCGTACGCGCGCTGGTAGCTGAGCAGTCCCACCATCTCCTCGTCGACGTTCACTCCGACCGCGGACTCCAGCGCGGCTGCTGCCTGTGTGGAGACCGACGCCTGAATCTGCTGCCGGCGGTTGGCCGCCTGCGCCGCCGCCCCGACGTCGACCACCAATCGGCGGTAGACGTTGTCAGGTGAGCTCGCGCCGCGACCGATCTCGGCGAGGACGGACGCGTTGCTGCCGTCGAGCGACGGGTCCGGGTTCGGCGCCTGGCCGGAGGCCGCGACCAGCCGCGGGTCCGTCACCAGGTTCGTGATGTCCTTCGCCGTCGCCGTCGCGGAGAACATCGCGACGCCGGCGTTGCCGTCGAGGTCGTAACCGGCGGTGTGCGCGGCGTTGACCGCGTCCCGCAGGGCGAACGCGACCGAGTCCAGGTCGTCGGCGTACTTCGGGATCGTGACGCCGAGCGCCTCGACCTGCCCGCCGAGGCTGCCGCCGAGCACGGCCGGGGTGCCGATCGACGTCCAGGTCACCGCCGGCGCGGGGCTCGAACCGGCGCGCAGGTCGGTCATCGACGTCGCGCCGGTGACCGCCAGCGTCTCCGCCCGCTCGCCGCGGACGAGGGCGATCCCGCCGAGGTAGACGTCGATCGTGCCGTCCTCCCCGGCCCGGGCGACCGCACCGGTGGCGGCGGCGAGGGCGTTGATCAGCTGGTCCCGCTGGTCGCGCAGCTCGTTGACCGGGATGCCGGCCTGCGTGCTGCGCAGGATCGCCTGGTTCAGCTCGGCGACGTTGGCTGCAGTCGTGTTGACCTGGTCGACGGCGACCGCGAGCTGCTCGCGCCCCGCCGTCCACTGGGTGTCGAGCTTGAGGTGTGCGGCGCGGAGTCCGTCGGCGACCGTCGTCGTGCGGGCGAGCAGCTGCGCACGCGCGGCGACGTCACCGGGCCGGTTCGCCACGTCGTGCCACGCGGCCCACAGGTCCGAGAGCTGCGACGCGATGCCGGTGTCCCCCGGCTCCCCGAGCACGGACTCGACGCCGGCCATCGTGGCCTGACGCGCTGTCAGCTGGGCGAGGGTCCCGGACTCGCTCCGGGCCCGCGCGGTGAGGAAGTCGTCCGAGAGGCGTGCGACGTCCGTGACGCGGACGCCGCCCCCGGCGCCGTCGTAGGTCGCCCACAGCGCCGGGACCTCGGGCGCCCCCACCGACTGCTGCACGACCCGTTGCCGGGTGTAGCCGTCGGTGTTGGCGTTCGCGATGTTCTGGCCGGTGACGTCCAGCCCGCGGCGTGCGGCCTGCAGGCCGGTGAGCGCGGTGGACAGGCCGGAGAAGCTGGTCACAGCGTCTCGTTGATCAGCCGGGCCCGGGGCACGGACGCGCTGGCCGTGCCGCTCGGGGAGTAGGTCGGGACGTCGTCGCCCTTGGAGTTCAGGGCCATCAGCATCCGGATGGTCTCCTCCGTCGCCTGCTTGCCGGCGGTGATCAGGTCGCGGTTGCTGTTGGCGAGCGCGGTGATCTCGGCGGTCAGCGCGTGGAAGGAGGTGCGGTGGTCTCGCAGGATGCCGGACCAGGGCTCCGCGCAGGCGTCCGCGAGGGCGGCCAGGCTCGGGTTCGGCGCCAGGCCGAGCGCCTCGGCGGCCTCGTCGACGGCGGTGGCCCGGGCGAGCTCGGTGCGGCGGATCTCCGCCAGCACGATCTCGACCTCCTTCGTCGCGCGCGCCAACCAGCGCGAGCGGCCCGACGTGAGGACCAGCTGCTCCTCCTCGAGCTTGAACAGCAAGAGCTCCAGAAGCTCGCGCTCGCGCCAGAGAATCGTGGAGACCTCCGCGAGACCCATCGCCCCTCACCCTTCACCGGTGTCGTGTCAGCGGACCTATCGGCGCGGGTCCACCCCACCTGAGGGGAACCGCCCCGGCGTGTCGCTCGGGACTTTGGTCCCGAGTTCCGGGCGCAAATCGGGCACTACGGAACGTGACCGGACACGGCCCGTGACCTGGGCCTTCAGTCCCGGGCCTTAAGGGGCCGAGAAGGCCCTCGTGACCAACTCTTTGCTTTCCCCCACCGCGACGCCGCTGCCCCCGTCGGCCCGCTCGATCGACGAAGAGGCCATGGTCCGCGAGAACCTTCCGCTGGTCGGCTACCTGGTCTCGGAAGTCCTCGCGAAGGTTCCCGCGCACGTGTCGCGCGCGGAGCTGACCTCGGCCGGTCTCGCCGCTCTGGCGTTCGCCGTCCGCGCCTACGACGCGGACCGCGGCGTGCCGTTCACCCGGTTCGCGAGCATCCGCATCCGCGGCGCTCTCATCGACGAGCTGCGCAACACCGACTGGGCCTCGCGCTCGGTCCGCGCCAAGGCTCGCCGGCAGGAGACGGTCGTCGCGCAGCTGACGACGGAGCTCGGCCGCACGCCGACCGACACCGAGATCGCCACCGCCCTGGGCGTCGAGGTGTCGGAGATCGCCGACGGCCGACACGACGTCCACCGCGCCGTGGTCCTCTCCCTCGACGGCTTCGCCGACCCGGAGGCCGTGGAGACCCTGGCGCCCTCGTCGGAGGCCGGCCCCGAGGACCAGCTGCTCGCGCACGAGCGCATCGGCTACCTCCACGACGCCGTGTTGACGCTGCCGGAGCGTCTCCGCACCGTGGTCACGCAGTACTACTTCGAGGAGCGCCCGATGGCGGAGACCGCCGCCCAGCTGGGCGTGACGGAGTCCCGCGTCTCGCAGATGCGCGCCGAGGCCCTCACCCTCCTGCGCGGCGGCCTCAACGCCGCCCTGGCCGAGGAGCGGCCGGCACCCGCCGCCGCCACCGGCCGCGCCGCGAAGCGGCACGAGGCGTACTACGCCGCCGTCGCCGCCCGCAGCGACTACCGCTCCCGCCTGTCCGCGCGTCCGGTCGACACCAGCCCGCGCACCGGCGAGCAGAAGACCGCCTGACTCCTCAGGTATCCGCTTCGGCGGCCGAAATCCTCGGTGTCGGGCCACGGACGGCCCCACCGATCACGAGAACCCATCAGGAAAGGACTCCATCATGGGACTCCGCATCAACCAGAACATCTCGGCGATGAACGCCTACCGCAACCTGTCGGTGACGTCGGGTCAGATGGAGAAGTCGCTCGAGCGTCTCTCCAGCGGTTTCCGCATCAACCGCGCAGCGGACGACGCGGCCGGCCTCAGCATCTCCGAGGGCCTGCGCTCGCAGATCGGTGGCCTCAAGGTCGCCGTTCGGAACAGCCAGGACGCCATCTCGGTCGTCCAGACCGCAGAAGGTGCGCTGACCGAGACCACCTCGATCCTGCAGCGCATGCGTGACCTCGCCGTCCAGGCCGCCAACGGCGGTAGCCAGGACGCCAAGGCCCAGGCCGCGGCCCAGACCGAGTTCGCCCAGCTCCAGGGCGAGCTGGACCGCATCGCCAAGACCACGTCGTTCGGTGGCCAGAAGCTGCTCGACGTGGGCGTCAACGGCTCCACCGGTTACTCCGGCAACTTCCAGGTCGGCGCCAACAACACCCTCAACGACCGCATCGACGTCGCCCTCACCGCGGCGGCGTTCGGCACGGCCGTGACGGGTTCGGCGGCGACGGCGGCCACGGTCACCGGCGGCGGCGCGGTTCCCGGCACCTACACCGGCGGCACGCTGTCCCTGTCGGTCGACGGCGGCGCGTCGTTCGACGTCACGGTGGCGAACGACGCCACCGCGGCGACGGTGGTCAGCGCCATCAACACCGCCTACCAGACCGCGACCGGTTCCACCGGGACCATCGCGTCGGAGGCGGCCGGCGTCGTCACGCTGACCTCGGAGACCACCGGCGCATCCTCCAGCATCAACGTGCTGGCGGCCTCGACGGACTCGCTCACCACCGCCCTGGGTCTCGCCGAGACCGCCACGGCCGGTGCCGAGGCCGTTCTCGGCACCGCGACCGGCTTCGACAGCGCCGGCCTCGGCGTCAACGCGGCCAGCCTGAGCAACACCGCGAACGCGCGGTCGGCGATCGACCTCGTCGACAACGCGATCAAGAACGTGTCGACCGCTCGTGCGCAGCTCGGTGCCTACCAGAACCGCTTCGAGCACACGATCAACAACCTCAACGTCGCGGTGGAGAACCTGTCCGCGTCGGAGAGCCGGATCCGCGACACCGACATGGCGGCGGAGATGGTCAGCTTCACCCGGAGCCAGATCCTGTCCCAGGCCGGCACCGCGATGCTGGCTCAGGCCAACTCGGCCCCGCAGGGCGTCCTGCAGCTGCTCCGCGGCTGATCCTTCGGCCGTCCCGCCAGACGCGCGACGCCCCGGGGAGGGGGCCACACCTCCCCGGGGCGAGCGCACCACTCCTGCACCACCCCCAGCTCCACCAGTAGCCGAAGGAGGTCCCGATGGCCGGTATGTCGGTCGACGGACTGATCAGCGGGCTGGACACCACCTCGTTGATCAACCAGCTCATCCAGGCCGAAGCGGCGCCGCAGACGTCGCTCAAGAACAAGGTCAGCGAGGCTCAGGCCGCCGTGTCGGCCTATCAGAGCATCAACACCCGCTACGCCGCGCTCGCGACGGCCGCCGAGGCGATCGCGAACCCCGACACCTGGACCACGCCGGTGACGTCGTCCTCGTCCGCGTCGGTGAAGGCGAGCAGCACCGCCACCGCGACCCTCGGCCGGCTCGACTTCGACGTCACCTCGGTGGCGCGGTCGCACTCGTTGGCGACGGGGACCTTCTCCGACATCAACGACATCGTGCAGACCTGGCCGGTCGTGCTGACCGGCGACAAGGGCGGGATGGCGTTCGCGATCACGGCGACGGACAACTCCGTCTCCGGCCTGATCAACGCGATCAACACCGCGACCGGCGTCAACGGCGCCTCGCTCGACCTGCAGGCCGTCGTCGTCCAGGTCGCCCCCGGTACGTACCGGCTGCAGATCACCGCCAAGGACACCGGCGAGGCGAGCCAGTTCACCCTCGACGGCCTCGGCGCCACCAGCGTCGTCCGCACCGGCACCGACGCCGAGATCGACCTCGGCGGCGGCCTGACGGTGAAGTCGGCCACCAACACGTTCACCGACGTCCTCCCGGGCACCACCTTCACGGTGAGCAAGGAGGAGACGGGGGTGTCGGTGTCCACCGCGGTCACGGCGGAGTCGATCGCCGACAAGGTCGCCGCGATGGTCAACGCCGCCAACGCCGCGCTGGCCGAGGCCGCGAAGCAGTCGACCTACGACACCGCGAGCAAGAAGGGCGCGCCACTGGTCGGCGAGGCCGCGATCCGCACGCTGCAGTCGCAGACGCTCGGCGCGGTCGACGTCGTCGCGGGCGCCGGGGCACCGGGCACCGCGGGCATCGGCCTGGACCGCAACGGCCGGCTGACCTTCGACCGCGCCCGCTTCGTCGAGCTGATGGCCGAGGACCCCGCCCGGGCCCAAGCCCTCGCCGCCGGCGTCGGGGCCTCGCTGGCCGCGGTCGCGAAGGGCGCGACGGACTCGACGTCCGGCTCGGTCACCCTCGCCATTCAGGGCCGCGACGCGGCCATCAAGGACCTCGGGACACGCATCGAGAACTGGGACACCCGGCTCTCCGCGCGCAAGGCCGCCCTGGTGCGGCAGTTCAGCGCGATGGAGACGGCGCTCTCGTCGCTGCGGAACCAGTCCTCCTGGCTGTCCGGCCAGCTCGCGTCCCTGCCGACGTGGGGCTCGCAGTGACGCCACCCCTCCTGACGGACTATTCGGCACCTTCGAACGGGGAGTCCCGGATGAGCAGCGGCCTGACCACGGCGAACGCCTTGGGCCTCAACGGCGGAGCGAGAATCGCCGCCCAGCGGGCGCGCTTCCTCGACGACGCGGTCGCCACCGCCTCGCCCACGCGGCTGGTCACGATGCTCTACGACCGCCTGCTGCTCGACCTGACCCGCGGCGCGGACGCGCAGTCGGTCGGGGACCGGGCCGCCGCGAACACCCACCTGCTGCACGCCCAGGAGATCGTCCTGGAGCTGGCCGGCAGCCTCCGTCCCGAGCTCTGGGAGGGCGGGCCCGCCCTGGCCGCGCTCTACACGTTCCTACACTCCGAGTTGGTCCGGGCGAACGTGTCCGGCGACCCGGAGCGCACCGCGGCCGTCCGGACCCTGGTCGAGCCCCTCGCGGAGGCGTGGCGCGCCGCCGCGCTGGAAGTTTCGGCCGCGGCGGCTTCGGTCGACCGCGTGGGGTAGGGGGTCGTCATGACCGATCGCACCCTGCGGCTCGCCGGCGCGGACACCGCGACCTGGGACGACGCCTGGGCCGACGCCCTGACCGCCCTCGAACTCGACGTCGCCCGGGCCGAGGAGCTCCTCGCCGCGGGTACCCCCGCCGAGCTCCCCGCGCCGCGGCCGGACTGGGTCGCGCCGGAGCTGTCCGGCCCGCTGCCCGAGCGACTGCGGGCCCGCGCCGAGGCCATCGCAGCCCGGCAGCTGCGGGTCGCCGAGGACCTGAGCCGGGCCATCGCCGCCGCCCGGACCGAACTCCGCCTGGCCGAACGACTGCAGTCGAACACGCTCGACCGCAGCACGCCCGCCTTCCTCGACGCGAGCTTCTGAGCCGTACCTCCCCCGTAGGTCGGCCGCGAGTGGGCACAGTAGGGCCATGAGAATCACGGCGGGAAGGGCACGACGGGTCTGCGCGGCGGGCGGTCTCGCCCTGCTGCTGGCGGTGACCGGCTGCGCGGGCGACGAGCAGCAGGAGGACATCCAGGGTCAGCTCAGCCTCGTCCCCGCCGCCGACGACGCCAAGACGCTCGGCGACGCGGCGGGCGGCGGCACGGCGCAGAACGAGCCCGCCGGCGACCACGAGGGCCTGATCAAGGGCGACGACCCGGCCAAGGGCGGCCCGAAGGTCCCCAAGGGCGAGTGCGCCCGCTCGATCGAGGCGTCCAACGCCCTGCTGACCAAGCACGTGATGACGCTGTTCCCGGCGAAGAACCTGCGCCGCATCGAGCGGATGAAGCCCGCCGACACGATGAACTGCGACCCCGCCGAGGGCCCGGACTGGGGCGGCATCGCCGCACTCTGGAAGGGCATGACCGGCGCCGAGGCCATCGAGATCCTGGCGAAGGCCGGCTGGACCCGCAAGGACCCGGCCTCCGGTCCCCCGGCGTGGGCCACGGACAAGCTGAAGCCCGGCAACGGGGACCTCAACCTCGAGCCCGACCCCAAGTTCGTGGTCACCTTCACCGCCACCAAGGCGGGCAAGAAGATGTGGATCGACCTCACCCAGGACGGGATGCGGACCGGGATCGAGTGACCCGCTACTCCACCGGGGTCTTGTCCGGGTCGACGTCCGGCTCGACGTCCGGCTCCGGCGCCGCGTCCTCCGGCGCCGCGTCCTCCGGCGCGCGGCGGGGCGGCGCCGCCCGCAGCTGCTGGCGGGTGTTCCAGATCTGCCGGATCACGATGACGACGATCAGCGCGAGCGTCAGGTAGAGCGTGTAGTCCGCGAACGCCTCGACGGCGTCGACGGCGGACTGCCCGACCCAGTAGCCGAGGCCGGCCAGCACGCTCGTCCACAGCAGCGCGCCGAGGACGTCCAGGATCAGGAACGTCGTGAACCGCATGCCGGCCCAGCCGGCGGCGGCGTAGATCAGCACGGTGGGCAGCGGCGAGTAGTAGGCGGTCAGGACGGCGATCGCGCCGAAGCGGACCGTCAGGCGCTTGACCTTGGCCAGGCGCATCTCGGTCTTGCGGGACTCACCGAGGATCATGTGCAGGCTGCGCTCGCCCCAGCGCTGACCGGCCCACCAGTACGCCCAGTCGAACATGACGGTCGCGGGGAGGCCGACGAACACGGCGGCCCAGAGGCTGACCTCGTCGACCCGGGCGAGCGCCCCGAGGTTGACGATCGCGGTCATCCCGCCGCGGATCGCCGCCAGGGCGACCGGGTGGTTCTGGATCATCCACGGGATCAGCGGCATCGTCGCGAGTCCGTAGATCCCGCTGAGCATGATCGCGGTGACGATGATCTTGTCGGCGGGCTGGGCCTTGCCCTCCCAGGGCAACTTCGGGCCCGGCGCGTGCGAGTTCATCGCGGTCAGGGTCTCACGCCGATCTTGCGCTCGGACGCGGAATCGGCACGGCGATTGGTCTAGAGCTAGACTATTTTCATGGCACACCGCCTCGAGCACCCCTTCAGCGGCGCGATCTACGCCGGGCTGGAGGACGGCCGCGTCGAGGTCACCAAGGGCGACCTCCGCGGGATCTTCGACTACCGCGGTTTCTGGCTCGAGGGCGACCTGCGTACCGCCGACCCGGAGATGTGCCGCTGGGTCGGCACCCACGGGTACACCCCCGCGTCCCGTCACCTGGTCGGGTTCACCCAGCACGACGGCGTGGAAGGCGAGCGATCCGGATGACCGCACCTACTGAGCGACCCGCCGACCGACCCACCGACCGACCCGGCCGGCGACCGGGCCTGTTCGACCAAGCTCGCCCCGACCGCTCCCCCGGCCCGAGCTACCAGGACCTGCTCGACGGGGACACCCACGACGTGCCGGCGTTCCTGCGCGCGGAGGGCGAGTCCGACTTCGGCGTCGCCGACATCCCCGCCCGTTACTACCTGGACCGCGACATCGCGGTGCTGGAGAAGGAGCGGATCTGGAAGACCGTCTGGCAGTTCGCCTGCCGCGAGACCGCGGTCGCGAACCCGGGCGACACGGTCGTCTACGACATCGCGGACCTCTCGATCCTGCTGGTGCGCGGCGAGGACGGCGTCCTGCGCGGGTTCTACAACGCGTGTCTGCACCGCGGCCGTCAGCTGCGGCACGAGGACGGCCCGGCCACCGAGCTCGCCTGCCAGTTCCACGGGTTCTGCTGGGACCTGCACGGCGGCCTCAAGCGCGTGCCGGCGCGGTGGGACTTCCCCCACGTGACCGACGACGGCTTCGCCCTCCCGCAGGTCCGCGTCGACACGTGGGGCGGGTTCGTCTTCGTCTGCCTGAGTGAGGATCAGGTTCCGCTGCGGGACTACCTCGGCCGCCTCACCGAGCTCGACCACTGGGACCTCGAGGGGCGCTACGTCGAGGCGCACGTCGAGAAGCTGCTGCCCTGCAACTGGAAGGTCGCACAGGAAGCCTTCATGGAGAGCTTCCACGTCGTCACCACCCACCCGCAGCTGCTGCGCGGCATCGGCGACGCGAACTCCCAGTACGACGCGTGGGGGTGGATCAGCCGCGCCATCACCCCGCGCGGCACTCCGTCCCCGCACCTGTCGTACGAGCCGACCGAGCAGCAGATCTTCGACGCGATGATGGGTCTCGGCCTCGACGACCCGCGCATCCTCGAACTGCCGGACGACGCCACCGCCCGCACCGTCATCGCCGCGGCGACGCGCAAGCGGATGCGCGAGTCCCTCGGCGAGAAGGCCGAGACGCTGTCGGACTCCGAGTGCGTGGACACGTTCTTCTACACGGCGTTTCCGAACTTCCACCCCTGGGGCAGCTACAACCGGACCTGCTACCGGTTCCGTCCCAACGGTTTCGACCCCGAGACCTGCTTCATGGAGGTCCTCGTCCTCTCCCCGTTCGCCGGCGAGCGCCCCCCGGACGCCCCGGTCCGCCGCCTCGGCCTCGAGGACTCGTTCCTCGACGCGATCGAGCTCGGCCCCCTCGCCCGCGTCTTCTTCCAGGACGAGTTCAACGTCGGCTTCGTTCAGAAGGGCCTCCACACCCTGGTGGAGCACAAGCCCGGCGTCTCCTTCGGCGCCTACCAGGAGACGAAGATCCGCCACTTCTACGCCCTCTACCGCGAGCTCATGGACCTCTGACGTCCCCCCTGTTTCAGTAGGGGTGACACCCCTTTTGGCGCCAGAAAGGGTGACACCCCTTACTGCGCAGTAGGGGTGTCACCCTTTCTTGTTACTGCGCAGTAAGGGGTGTCACCCTTTCTTTACAGCCAGGCGGGGCGGGGGTCAGTCGGCGGCGCGGAAGTCTGGCTTGCGCTTCTCGAAGAACGCCTTGACGCCTTCCTTCACCTCGGAGGCGCGGGCGGCCTGGGCCTGCGCGACCGCCTCCTTCTCCAGCGCGGCGGAGAAGCTGGTCTCGAGCGCGGTGTTGATCTGCGACTTGATCATCGACAGCGCGCGACGGGGGCCGGCCGCGAGGGTCGAGGCCCACTCCGCGACGACGCCGTCGAGTGAGTCCCCCGGAACCGACTTGTTGATCAGCCCGATCGCCGCGGCCTGACTGCCCGTCAGGCTTTGGGCGAAGAACGCGATCTCTTTCGCCTTCTGCGGCCCGACGAGCCGGGGCAGCGACCACGAGCCCCCGCCGTCGAGGCCGAGACCCCGGGCGGCGAAGAGCTCGCCGAACGTCGATTCGTCCGCGGCGAGGACGAGGTCGCAGCACAGCGCGAAGTTCGCCCCGAAGCCGATCGCCGGGCCCCGGACCTTCGCGATCGTCGGGATCGGGAGCTCGTGCAGGTTCCGGCACAGGATGCCGACGCGGCGCATGAACGTCAGCTCGTCGGGCGCCATCGGCTCCACGAGATCCATGCCGGAGCAGAACGCGTTCCCGGCCCCGGTCACGACGAGCACGCGGTTCCGGTGGTCGGACGCGACCTCATCGAGCGCCGTGATCGCGGCGTCCACCATCCCGCGGTGGATCCCGTTCTTCCGGGCCGGGCGGTTCAGGGTCAGCGTCGCGACCCCGTCGTCGTCCCGCTCGAGCAGGATCGTCGGCTCCTCGTCCCGCACGGCGTTCTTCGCGTCAGTCATGCCGGAATCCTCTCAAGGCCGTCAGCCCTTGTCGGGGTTCGCCGTCCAGCCGCTGCCCTGGGGGACGCCGGCCTCGGCGACGGCCTTGGCGAGACCGTCGACGGTCCAGCGGCCGTCGGTGTCGAGCTTCCACTCGCGATCCTTCTCCCACGGCTTGACGCGCTGGACGCGGGAGCCGCCGACGATGAACACCTCGCCGGTGATCTCGCACAGCGGGGAGGCGAGGTAGACCACGAACGGGCTGACGTTCGCCGGGTTGAACCGGTCGAACTTGCCCTCCTTCGGGGCGAGCGCGTCACCGAAGGCGGACTCGGTCATGCGGGTGCGGGCCTGCGGCGCGATCGCGTTGACGCGGACGCCGTAGCGCGCGAGCTCCTTCGACGCGACCTGCGTCAGCGACGCGACCGCGGCCTTGGCGGCGGCGTAGTTCGCCTGGCCCGGGTTGCCGAAGACGCCGGACTCGCTGGTGGTGTTGATGACCGACGCCGCGACCTCGACGCCCGCCTTCGACTGCTCGCGCCAGTAGTTGCCGGCGGCGCGGGTGCAGACGAACGTCCCGGTGAGGTTGACGCGGACCACGAGGTCCCAGTCGTCGTCGGTGAGGTTGATCAGGACGCGGTCGCGCAGGATGCCGGCGTTGTTGACGAGCACGTCGAGGCGGCCGAACGTGTCGACGGCCTGCCGGACGAGGCGCTCGGCACCCGCGGGGTCCGCGACGTCGTCGCCGTTGGCGACGGCCTCGCCCCCGGCCGCGCGGATCTCGGCCGCGACGTCCTCCGCCGGGCCGGCCGCGGCGCCGGTGCCGTCGTGCGCACCACCGAGGTCGTTGACGACGACCTTCGCGCCCTCCGCCGCGAGCAGCAACGCGTGCTCGCGACCGATGCCCCGGGCCGCTCCGGTGACGATCGCGACGCGTCCGTCCAGGTTCCCCATGGCTGCTCCTCCGTGCTCTCCGACAGATGGTCTAGTTGTAAACTATTATGGCATAGACATTTCAGTACGCGATAAGCTGCGCGCATGAGTGCGGAGCCCGCGACCGAGGGCGGAGGCCGGGCGAAACCCCACTCCGACCCCGTCGACTGGGCGCGCCACTACTGGCGCCAGCAGAACCTCGGCGCGGGCGAGGACGCGTTCATCGCGATGAGCTCGGTCCTGCGCTTCCACCGGCTGATGACCGTCGCCGTCGAGGACGAGCTCAAGAAGCACGGCCTCAACCTGACCGACTACATGCTCCTGATGACGCTGGAGCTGTCCGAGACCGGCACCCGGCCGGTCTCCCGCCTCGCCCGCGGCCTGCTCGTCCACGCCACGACGGCGACGCTCGCGACCGACCGCCTCGAGGCCCGCGGCCTGCTCTCTCGCGGCCCGCACCCGTCCGACCGCCGCGCGACCCTGGTCACGATCTCCGACGAGGGCCGGGCCCTGGTCCGCAAGGCCTCCGCCGCCCTCGGGGAATTCGAGTACGGCCTCGCCGGGACCTCCGTCGCCGACCGCGCCGAGCTCGTCGAGGTCCTCGCCCGCCTCCGCGCCGCCGCCGGCGACTGACGGGAAGCGCCTCGCTGCGTCTTCCCACCATCCGCACGGCCACTAGGGTCCCGATCATGTTCGGCTTCCCGTTGTCGCACGAGCGGCTGGCCCACGACATCTCGTCGCTGGAGCACGCCCTCGGAGCCGAGACGCCCCTGCGAAACCTCAGCATGACGAGGCGGGCCCATCGGTTCCTCAACCGCTACGGCCGCGGGGCGCGGGTGCAGCTGCCCGCCGAGTTCGTCCGTCCCGGCGCAGCGCCGCAGCGCGGCCGGCTGAGCCTGACACAGCGTCAGGCGACCCCGTCCTGGAGCGTCGGGCGGTTCCGCGACCGCTCCCCGGCGCCGGTGACCATTCACCCCGGGCCCCCCACGCCCGCTCCGGCCGGCGAGTCGGACAAACTCGTCTCCCTGGCCTGGCGCGCCCGAGTCGGCGAGACGGAGGGGCAGATCGTCGTTCCCGCCGAGTTCGGGATCGCCTTCGCGGCGCACCTGACCGTGCGCCCCTGAAACACCCCGTGACGTCCGAAGAAGTGGTCGCTATTGCAGCCACATCGTCGGACGCAAGGAAGCAGCTCAGGCGATGTCGGCGTTCAGGGTCTCGATGACCCGGTCGATCGGGGGCTTCGGGCCGTCGACGGCGCCGGACTCGACGTTCCGGACGGCGCGGAGCGCGATCACCGCGAGCTTGAAGACCGCGAAGACCTGCCAGAACTTGATCCGCTCGGGCTCGAGCTCGGGGCCGCCGCGCTCGACGTAGCGGGCGAGGAAGTCCTCGACGCCCCAGCCCTCGGGGAAGTGCTCGGTCCGGTAGAGCGAGCAGGTGTACCAGCCGACGTCCTCGGCAGGGTCACCGAGGTGGGCCATCTCCCAGTCGAGCAACGTCGTCGGACGGCCGTCGTCGACGAGGAAGTTCGCCGGCCGGAAGTCACCGTGGACGAGGCTGAGCTCCGGGGAGCCGGGCTGCATGTGAACCTGCAGCCAGTCGCGCGCCGGGGCGAGCAGCCGCTGCGGGTCGAGCTGCTCCTTGTCGACGGCGTAGTCCCACTTGTTGACCTCGCTCATCACCGAGTCGTCCGGGTACGGCAGGACGAGGTCGAGGCTGTGCTCCGCCGGGTTCAGCGCGTGGAGGTCGGCGAGGATGCCGGTCATCGCGCGGGCGAGGTCGACGCGGCCCTCGAGCCCGAGCTTGAACGGGTCCTTGTCGCGGAGCACGGCGCGGTCGGCCTCGCCGCGGCTCTGCTCGAAGATCAGCGTGCGGGTGTCGAACCACGTCGGCGTCAGGTCCGACCACTGCAGCGCGGGGACGGGGACGTCACCGCCGCGCAACGCGTTGAGAATGATCGCCTCGGTCTGCATGTCCGAGTCGACGACGCCGGACGCGGGCTCCTGACGCAGGATCATGTGCCGGCGGATGCGCTTGGTCCCGTTGAACCAGCTGACCGTGAACTTGTAGTGGTGCTTCGAGCTCCCGCCCGCGATCGGCACCGGCGGCGACTCGATCATCGGGCCGGCCTCGTCGTTGAGCTGGTCCTTGAGGAACTCCTTGAGCTGGGCCTTCAGCCCCGAGTCGTCCTCGTCGACCTCGAAGATCTCCTCGTCCGACGGGAGGTCGTCGGTGACGTCGTCCTCGAACAGGTTCTCGGAGAAGTGAGGCTCAGTCATGCGTCCCTCCGGGGAGGCAGGGCCTCGGTGTAGCGGTGGTATCCGGGCAGCACCATGTACTCGACGATGCCATAGCCCGTCTGACCGTTGTGCGTGACCTCGACCAGGTGGTCGCTTCCCGCTTTCGCGTAGCGGTAGAACTGGGCCGGGTCGGTCAGGTCCCAGACGTCGGACTCGGCGGTGTCGTCCCCGCGCCAGTGGCCCTGGAACCAGCCGTTCCAGCCCTCGTACCCGCCGCCGCGCAGGTGCGCGCGGCCCGGCCGGGTCCGCAGGCCGAACTCCAGCGCCCGGCCGTCGGACAGGCGGAGCACGACTGTGCCGCCGGACAATGTCGGGGCCGGGGCGCCCGCGACCCACTCCAGGTCGTGCTCGACGGCGACGATCGCCTCGGGCTCGGGGTCCCGGCCGACCAGCGGCGTCAGGCCCGCGGACAGGTGCACCGCACGCCCGCCCGGCGCCTCCTGCAGGTACAGGTGCAACCCGAACTCCGGCAGCTGCAGCGGCGCGAACAGCAGCATCCGCCACTCGGGGCGCTCCCCCGGCGGCATCCCCGGCGCGCGCGGCAGCGGGCGGGTGCCCCACGAGTGGTCCCGCTCGCCCCACCACGTGTCCTCGGTCAGCGTCGCGTCCAGGCCGGGCGCGGTCAGCCTCCCCGTCGCCCGGCCGTGCTGCACGTAGCGGATCGCGTCGTAGGTGACCCGCGCCCGGCTGATCTGGAAGAACCGGCCCTCCAGCAACGGTTCGGTCCGGGCCCGCCAGTCGATGTCGAACTCGACTCCGCTGGAGTTCGCCTCACACACCAGCCGCAGGTGCCGCAGCGGCTCGACGACCTCGACCCGCAGCGGGCCGACGCTCATCTCCGTCGAGCGCGGCAGCAGGGTGCGCGAGAGCCGCAGGTTGCGCTGGGTGCCGGCGTGCGAGAGCGCGACGAAGGCCTCCATGACGTCGGTGTTGGGGTACTTGCCCAGCCCGATCGTCATCACGGTGTCGCCCCCGGCGACGTCCTGGACACTGATCCAGTACCGCTCCCGCCAGCTCGGGTCGCTGGTCGCGACCATCGCGTGCGGCAGCGAGGTCTGGTGCGTGAAGAACTCGTCGGCCGGGGTCAGCTGCATGCCGTCACTCACTCCGGATCACGGACGAAGGTCGCCTTCAGGGTCTTCTTGTCGATCTTCTCGCCCGCCAGCGTCGGGAGCGGGTCGGTGGTGATCCGCCACGCGGTCGGGACCTCGAAGTAGGCGAGCCGCGCCCGCAGGTACTCGCGCAGCTCGGCCGACGTCGGGGCCTCACCCGCGTGCACGACGACGGCGGCGAGCTCCTCGCCGAGGTCGTCGTGCGGCAATCCGAACACCGCCGCCTCGCGGACCTGAGGATGCGTCAGCAACGTGCCCTCGACGTGGGCGCAGGCGATGTTCTCCCCGCCCCGGATCACGATGTCCTTCGAGCGCCCCAGCAGGTACACGTAGCCGTCGTCGTCGACGCGGCCGAGGTCACCGGTGCGCAGCCAGCCCTCGGCGTCGACGCCGTCGAGCGAGCCGTCGGCGCTCAGGTAGCCGAGCATCACCGTCGGGGCGCGGACGACGATCTCGCCGACGCCGTCGGCGTCCGGGGAGTCGATGCGGACCTCGACGCATGACAGCGGACGCCCGACCGTGCCCGGCCGCTCGGTCAGGTCCGACGCGCCGGCCGCGGTGAGGAACCCGCCGGACTCGGTCATCCCCCAGTTGTTGCCGAGCCCGCCGCGGCGCAGCTGCGGCAGCTTCTCGACCACACGCTCAAGCAGGGCCGCCGGCACCGGGGCGCCGCCCATCGGCAGGGCCCGCAGGGAGCTCAGGTCGCGGCGCGGGAAGTCGTCGTGCTCGATCAGCCGGGCCGCCATCGTCGGGACGCCGGCGAAGCTCTGGACCTTCTCGGCCTCGATCAGCTCGAGCACCTGGCCCGGGTCGAACCGGCCGTGGTTGAAGACCATCTTCGTGCCGATGAGCAGCGCCAGCAGGATGTTGCTGACCCCGCCGACGTGGAACAGCGGTGTGCACACCATCGTCACGGCCTGCGGGCGCGAGGCGTCCAGGTCCTGCGGCAGGCGCCGGGTGCGGAGCATCAGGTTGTGCTGGTTCGCGATCACGGCCCGACGCGAGAGCACCACGGCCTTCGGGACGCCCGAGCTGCCCGAGGTGAACAGGATCAGCGCGGCGGCGTCCTCGTCCCCGGCGCGGGCGCAGGGCCGGTCCGAGGCGGTGCCGAAGGCGGGGGTCAGCGTCGTCAGCTGATGGACCGTCAGCCCTTCGGAATCCCAGTCGGCCCGGTCGGTCAGCGCGAGCACCGGCCGGGTCACCTTGAGCGCGTGCTCGAGCTCGGCCTCGCTCCACCAGCGGTTGCCGAAGACCGGTACCGCCCCGAGCCACCACAGCGCCCAGAGCGCGAGCACGAACTCCGGCGAGTTGTAGGACAGGAGCAGGACGCGGTCGCCCGGGCCGACGCCCGCCGCGGCGAGCCGGTCGGCCGCCGCCGGGATCGCCGCGCGGAACTCCCCGTGGGTGAAGCGCCGGTCCCCCTGGACGAGGAACTCGCGGTCCGCCCACCGCTCCGCGCCGATCAGCAGCTGGTCGAACTCCGTCGGCCGCGGCGAGACCGCGAGGCCGTCGTGCCCGGCGATCGTCGCGGGCCCGATCTCCCGGCCCCAGATCGCCGCGAGCTGCTCGCTGACGTCGGTGCTCATCGGCCGGTCCAGCGGCCGGGACGGCCTTCCTTGAACGCGGTGACGGCCTCGACGACGTCCTCGGTCCGGTTGCTGATCGCCTCGTTCGCGAAGCCGACGTCGAGAAGCTCGTCGACGCGCTTCGCGAGCCCGGCGTTCAGCGTCGCCTTCGTCAGCTGAACCGCGACGGGCGGCAGCGCGGCGACCCGGCCGGCGAGCTCGACGGCGACCTCACGCACCTTGTCCGCGTCCTCGACGAGGTCGGAGACCAGGCCGAGGTCGAACGCCTCCTGCCCGGTCAGCGGCTCGCCCCAGAGCAGGTGGCGCTTGGCCTTGATCAGCGGCAGGTTCACCGACCAGCTGATCGCGCCGCCGTCGCCGGCGACGAGCGCCATGTGCACGTGCGGGTCGGACAGGCGCGCGCTCGGGGTGGTGACGATCGCGTCGGCGAGCAGGACCAGCGAGGTCGCGACGCCGAACGTGTGCCCGTGCAGCGCGACGACCAGCGGCTTGGTGAAGCCGGCGAACGTCCGGTACAGCGTCTTGCCGCGCTCGACGCCGGCGCTCAGGTGCTCCGGGTCGCGGTAGGAGGCGAGGATCTCCTCGGTGTCGCCGCCGGCGGAGAAGTGCTTGCCGGTCGAGGTCCACACGACCGCGCGGACGCCCGGGTCCTCGGCTAGGGAGGTCAGCGCCGGGCCGAGCTCGTCGAGCAGCACCTCGTCGAACCGGTTGAGCAGCTCGGGCCGGGTCAGCCGCAGCTCGGCCACACCCGCGGGCAGGCTGCCGGGCGATCCGTCCGAGGTCAGCACCTCGAGCGCGGTCGGACTCATGACCAGCCTTTCTACCGGGCGGACCTCTCGAACAGGGACAGGGCTACAGCGCCGCGAGGTCGGGCAGTCGCCCGGACTCACAGATCGACGTCCCGATCTCCGCCCGCAGCGCACTCGCGCCGCCGAGCAGGGACTCGAGCACGATCGCGCGCCGCAGGTAGCGGTGGAAGTCGTGCTCCCAGCTGAAGCCCATGCCGCCGAGCAACTGTTGAACGTGCTCGCGCGCGGTCGCGGTGTAGCGGACGGCCGCGGACTTGGCGAGCGTCGCGGCCAGCGGGTCGGTGTCCTCCCACGCCGCCGCGAACGCGAGCTCGGCGACCTCGCCCCAGACGCGGACGTCGGCGAGCTTGTGCCGGACGACCTGGAACGTCGCGAGCGCCTGCCCGAACTGGACGCGGGAGCTGGTGTGCTCGACGGCGAGGTCGAGCATCCGGGTGCCGAGGCCGAGCAGCTCGGCGGCCAGCGCGCGCCGGCCGGCCGCGAGCATGCGCTCCCAGGCGGCGTCACCGCCGACGTGCGCCACCGCGCCGGGATGGACGTCGCCGCGCACCCGCACCCACGGGCGGCCGAGGTCCAGGCCCTGCGCCGCCTTCTGCAGCAGGCCGTCGACGGGGACGGCGAGCACCGCGGTGCCGCCGAGCGCGCGGCACGACACGAGCACCGTGGCGCCGGCCTCGACCGGGCGGGTGAACACCCCGTCGACGCGGACGCCCTCGGAGTCGTAACGGCTGCTCAGTTCCTGACCCGGCAGCGGCAGCACGACCGCGGCGGCCGCGGATCCCTCGATCGCGGCGAGCACGACCTCGTCGAGCAGGGTCTCGTCGGTCAGCCGCTCACCCTGGAGGCGGAACAGCACCTCGACGGCGACGGCCGGGTCCTCGACGAGCAGGTCGGCCCAACCGAAGTCGCGCAGCGCGTCCCGCAGGTCCGCGGGGTGGGCCGTCGCCAGGTCCTCGAGCGCGCCGCGCAGGAGGTCGAGTTCCGTGCGGTCGATGGACATCAGCGCCTCCCCGGCAGCCGCAGGATCCGCCCCGCGATGATGTCGCGCTGGATCTCCGCGGCGCCGCCGTAGATCGACGAGGCTCGCGAGTACAGGTAGTCGTTGCGCCAGCCGGCGGACGTCGGGTCGTCGTCGAACAGGGTCGCGGACCCGAGGTGCTCCAGCGCCGCGGCGAACAGGAACTTCTCCGCCGTCGACATCAGCAGCTTGTCGAACGACGGGGTCGCCCCGATGTCCTCACCGCGCGAGAGCGCGTGGACGGTGCGCCGCGACAGCAGCCGCAGCGCGTGGATGAGCTCGAACGCCTCGCCCGCCACGGCCGGCGGCAGGTCGGGCGCCTGCTTGAGCAGGTCGTGCAGCCGCGCCCGCATCCAGGTCTGGCGCTGCCACGCGGCGGCGCCACGTTCCGAGGCGAGGATCGTCATCGCGACGGCCCAGCCACCCCCGATCTCGCCGAGGGTCCGCGAGCGCGGGATCCGGACGTCGTCGAGGTAGAGCGAACAGAACTCCGCGTCGCCGTTCATGGACACCAGCGGGCGCAGGTCGATGCCCGGGGTGTCCATGTCCATCATCAGCGCGGTGATGCCGCGGGAGCCGGAGTTGGGTTCGCCGGTCCGGGCGAGGAGCAGGCAGCGGTCGGCCACCTGCGCCCAGCTCGTCCAGACCTTCTCGCCGGAGATGACCCAGTCGTCGCCGTCCTCCACGGCCTTGCACCGCAGTGACGCGAGGTCAGATCCGGCGCCGGGCTCGGAGAACCCCTGGCACCAGTACTCCGAGCCGCTGAGCAGCCGGGGCAGCAGGTCGGCCGCCAGCTCCGGCGGCGCGTACCGCGCGATGGCCGGGCCGAGCACCTCCTGCGTCCCGAACGAGAACGGCGGCGGGTAGCCGGCCGAGCAGAGCTCCTCGACGACGACCGCCCGCAGGACCATCTCCCCGCCGAGGCCGCCCAGCTCCGCCGGCCAGCCCAGGCGGATCCAGCCCGAGTCGAACAGCAGCTTCTGCAGCTCGCGCTGGGCGGTGAACGTCGCCGCGACGTCCTGCCCCGGCGCGCACAGCTCCCGCAGGCGGTCGGAGTTCTCGTGCAGCCACACCCCGAACTGCTCGCGGACGTCCGCGATCGTCCCGGGGATGGTGTCGGCCGTGAGAGTCATTCAGGCGCGCTTCTCGAGGATGTGCACGCCGCACGCGGAGGCGAGGCCGATGACGTGGGCGAGCCCGACCTTCGCGCCCTCGATCTGCCGGGCGCCGGCCTCGCCGCGCAGGTGCGTGACGATCTCGTAGATGTTCGCGACCCCGGTCGCCCCGAGCGGGTGGCCCTTGGAGAGCAGACCGCCCGAGACGTTCACCGGGATCCGGCCGTCGCGGTAGGGCGCGCCGGAGTCGATGAACTCCCCCGCGCCGCCCGGCTCGCAGAGGCCGAGGTTGTCGTAGTGCAGCAGCTCGGCCGTCGCGAAGCAGTCGTGCAGCTCGACCAGGTCGAGGTCAGCCGGGCCCACGCCCGCCTTCTCGTAGGCCTGCGCGGCGGCGTTGCGGGTCAGGGTGTTGATGTCCGCCTGCACCTGGCCGCCGTCGACGTACGGGTCGGAGGTGAGCACCGACGCCGAGACCTTCACCGCGCGGCGGCGGACGTCCGGGTCGAGCGTCGCGAGCTTGGCGTCCGAGCAGAGGATCACCGCGGCGGCGCCGTCACCGGTCGGACAGCACATCGGCAGCGTGTTCGGCCAGGCGATGACCTCGGCGGCGAGAATCTCCTCGAGGCTGAACTCCTTCTGGTACTGCGCCAGCGGGTTCAGCGTCGAGTGCAGATGGTTCTTGTGCGCGACCTTCGCGAACTGAGTCTGCGTCACACCGTGCTGGAGGGCGTACTCGGTGCCGGCCTGCGCGAAGACGCCCGGCATCAGGTTCGTGCCGAACGTCCCCTCGGTCTTCACCACCGATCCGTAACGGCCCTTGGGCGTGTAGACCTTCTTCTCGTCGCGGCGCTTGCTGCCGCCGATCAGGCCCATCTTGCCCATCTGCTCGACGCCGACCGCGAGGCCGAGATCGGTCTCACCGGCGAGGATGGACATCATCGCCACGCGCACCGCGGTCGCGCCGGTCGCGCAGGCGTTCACGACGTTGTAGACCGGGATGCCGGTCTGGCCCATCTGGTTCTGCAGCCGCTGGCCGTGGTGCGAGTTGGTCTCGTACACGTTGCCCAGCGCCAGCAGGCCGATCTGGCCGAGGTCGAGGTCGGCGTCCTTGAGCGCGCCCGAGGTGGCCTCGACCGCAAGGTCCATGAGGTCCTTCTCACCGAAGCGCCCGAACCGCGTCATCGAGGTTCCGATGACCCACACGTTGTTGGACATGCTCAGCTCCCCACCGGCTCGAACGCGAACGCGACGGCCTCGGTGCCCTCGTCGTCGGTGCCCACCACGTAGGTGAACATCCGGACCTTGAAGTCGGGCGTGATCAGGTTCGGGTCGTCGACGCCCCGCAGGTTCGCCTTGACGTGGACGCCCTCGCCGAGGTCGACGACCACCGACGTGAACGGCTCCTTCGCCCCGCGCTCGACGCGCGTGAACGCGCGGACGACGCCCTCGCTCGCCACGGGCTGCCGCGTGAACGCGGTGCCGAAGCAGCGGGCGCAGCCGTTGCGGCGGTCGAAGTAGGCCGCGGAGCAGTCGTCGCACCGCCAGACCTGCAGGTGGGGCTCGTTGCCGAGGACCAGGTAGTCCACGGCGGGGATCTGAGCGGGCACGAGGCGGCTCCTCGGAAGATCTCGCAGCGACGATTTCGTCGTCTACTGAATGATAGATTACTAGAGTATTTTCCGGGCGAGGGCAAGGAGCCGGATGAACGTCGCTCGGGCCGCCAACGGCCGTGTCGAGCTGGCCTGGGAGCGGCTCGGACCCGGCACCGGGGAGCCGTTGCTGCTGGTCATGGGCTTCGCGGTGCACCGTCAGTTCTGGCCCGACGGGCTGTGCGAACAGCTCGTCGACGCCGGGTTCGACGTTGTCCGATTCGACAACCGCGACGCCGGGGAGTCGACCCATCTCTCCCACCTCGGGGCGCCGGCCTGGCCCGCGGTGATGACCGTGCCCCGCATGGTCGCGGTCTACGGCCTGGAGGACCTCGCGCACGACGCCGTCGCCGTGATGACCGCCGCGGGCTGGGACTCCGCGCACGTCGTGGGCGTCTCGATGGGCGGGATGATCGCCCAGAAGCTGGCGATCCGGCACCCGGAGAAGGTCCGGTCGCTGACGTCGATCTCCTCCACGCCCGCGCCCCGGATCGGCCGCCCGACGCTCGCGGCCCGGCGCCTGTTCCTGCTGCCGCCGCCGCGCACGCCCGAGCAGGCGGCCGACCGCATCGTGAAGCAGTTCCGCATCATCGGCTCCCCCGGCTTCCCGCTCGACGAGGCCTGGCTGCGCGAGTACGCCGCCTCCGCGTTCCGCCGCAGCCACGACCCGGCGGGGCAGGCACGCCAGCTCGCCGCCGTCATGGCCGGCGGCAGCCGGGTGCGTGCCCTGCGCGGGGTGAAGGCCCCGACGCTCGTGGTGCACGGCGCCGACGACCCCCTGATCCGCGCCGAGGGTGGCCTCGCGACCGCCCGCGCCGTGCCGAACGCCCGCCTCGTCGTGCACACGGGGATGGGGCACGACCTGCCCGAGGCTCTGTGGCCGACAATCACGGCAGACATCGCCACCCTCGCCCAAGGAGCATCGTGACGGGACGCGAGCTGACCTTCGAGCGCCTGTTCAACGTGCGCGACCTCGGCGGTCTGCGCACCGCGGACGGCCGGACCGTCCGCCCCGGCCTCGTCTACCGCTCCGACGACCCGCACCGCGCGACCGAGGCCGACGTCGAGGCCCTGCGCGCGCTCGGCATCACGACGGTGATCGACCTGCGCCTCGACGTCGAGGTCGACGCCCGCGGCTCGCACGTCTGGACCACGCTCGGCCTCGACCCGGTCCGCTGCTCGATCATGTCCAAGGAGCCGGTGCCGGAGAACCTCGCGCGCTACATCGAGCCGGAGTTCGTCCGCGACGAGTACCTCGCTATGATCGCCGACGACGACATCGCCCGCCGCCTCTGGCGCGCCCTCGCCGCCGCCGGCGACCAGCCGCGGCTGATCCACTGCGCGTCGGGCCGCGACCGCACCGCGGTGATCGCCGCGTTCCTGCTCGAGACCCTCGGGGTCTCCCGTGAGGACGTTCTCGACGACTACGAGGCCAGCGGCACCGGCATGGAACGGATGCTCGCCTACATCGACGAGCACGTCCCCGACGCCGTCCCGATGAGCGAGGGCAACCGCTACGCCTTCACCCGCACGCCGCGCGCCTGCATGGCCGCGTTCCTCGACGCCGTCGACGAGCGCTGGGGCTCCCCCGTCTCCTACCTGGAGAAGCTCGGCGTCGGCCCCGAGCTCGACCGCCTCCGCGCGGACCTGCTCACTGACTGACTAGCTGACTGACTGACCGTCAGCCCGAAACGGCGACGAGCGCGGCGAGCTCGGCCCGCATCAGCTCGGCCAGCCGCTCGACGTCGAGGTCGAGGGCCGCGTCGGCGAGGAGGCCGACGTGGAGGGCCCCGGCGTAGCCGAACATCGTGACGTTCAGCCGCTGGCCCTCGGCGACCTGGGAGAGCGGGTAGTACGCGGTGAACGGGACCCCCGCGCAGGAGAGGGTCTCCCGCGGTCCGGGGACGGTCGAGAGCATCAGGTTGAACGGCCGGAGCCGGGAGACCAGGCCGAGCCGCGCGGCGAGGCCCAGGCCCGGGCCGGCGAGGGCCGGGACCGCGAGGGCGGTCAGGTCGGTCAGCGTCGTCGGGGGCAGTGCGCCCTGAGCGGCGCGGGCGGCGCGGATCGACTCCGCGGCGGCCAGGGCGCGGCCGCGAGGGTCGGCGACGTCGGTCGGCAGCGGCGCGACCAGCAGCGTGAAGACGTTGCCGCCACTGCTCTCCGCCGCGCGCAGCGACATCGGCACCGCGGCCACCAGTGGCTCGACCGGGAGTGCGTCGGCCTCCCCCAGCCAGGTCCGCAGCGCCCCCGCGGTGACCGCGACCGCGACGTCGTTCACCGTCAGCCCGAGCGCCTCGCGGACCTTGCGGATCTCCGCGAGGTCGAGCGGGACCAGGGCGAGCTGCCGGTGCGGCGAGACCGGTCCGGAGAGCGGCGTGGCCGGAGCCCGGCGGAGCAGTTCGGCGCCCACGTCGGGCAGACGGCGCACGACGCCGGCGACGGTGCGGACCGTCCGCCCAGTGCGGCCGGGGATCGAGGCGACGCTGCGGACCAGCAGGTGCCGCGCGGACGGGCTCGAGAGCAGCGGCGGGGCGGGCGGCGGGGCGTCGGGCCCGAACAGCGCGAGCAGGAGGTCGTTGCCGCCGACGCCGTCAACCATCGCGTGATGGATCTTCAGATACAGCGCCTGCCGACCTTCGACGCCCGAGATCAGCGTCAGCTCCCACAGCGGCCGGGAGCGGTCGAGCCGTTGGGCGTGCCGGTCCGCGACGAGCGCCGCGAGCTCCGGCAGGCCCGCCCCGGCGGGCAGGGTCTCCTCCTGCACGTGGACGTCGAGATCGGGCACGGCCGCGACCCAGTACGGCAGGTCGAGGCCGAGCGGCACCGGCGCGAGCCGCCGGCACAGCGCCGCGGGCAGCCGGGCCTCGACCTGCGCGACGACGTCGGCGCGCGTCAGCGTCCGGCCCGCGCCGAGGAGCGCCACCGACCCCGAGTGCCCGCTCGAGTTGCCGGTGTCGAGCGCGAGGAACGTGGCGTCGTGTCCGCTGAGCTGCTGCATGTCAGGTGTTCAGCACAGCGGCGCGTTCGAGCAGCTCGTCCATCGAGCGCTGGATGCCAGCCGCGATCCGGTCGACGTCGGGCAGCGACTCGCGGTCGGTGGTGATGCCGAAGACGAGTTCGCCGTTGTAGCTGTAGACGGTGACGGACGACCGCGCCCCGACCGGGAACGGCGGCGCGTAGTTCGCGATCCGCCGCAGCGGTCGGCCGAGCAGGAACAGCGGGATCGTCGGCCCGTGCACGTTCGTCACCGTCGTCTGCAGCGAGCGCTGCGGCATCGCGGAACTGGCCCGCAGGTAGATCGCGTTCAGCGTCCCCGGGAGCACGGCCTGGATCTCGTTCATCGCGCTGACGGCGTCGGCCTGCGCGGTCTGCTTCAGCTCGGCGAGGTGGCCCCGGACGAACTCCAGGCGCTGCACCGGGTCGTCGACGTCGAGCGGCAGCCGGGGCATCAGCGCCGAGGCCTTGGTCTCCATCGTCCCGTCGCCGAGCGGGCGGCCCTCGGCGTCGCGCTCGCGCAGCGCGACAGGGTTCATCAGCCGCAGGTGCTTGCCCGTCACCTTCAGGCCACGGGACTCCAGCAGCTCGCGGAAGCCGTCGAGCACGATCGTCAGCACGACGTCGTTGACGGTGCCGCCGAACGCGCCGCGCACGGTCTTCACGTCGGAGAACGGGATCGCGCAGAAGTCGAACGAGCGCGTCGCGCCGATCGGTCCGGTCAGCGGGCTGCGCAGGTCCGGCATCAGGTTGCGCCGGGTCAGCGCGAGGCCGGCCGCGCCGACCCGGGCGGCCTTGGTCACCGTCGAGGGACGCAGCGAGCGCACCCGGCCGACGGCGTCCTTGCCGAGGCCGGTGACGGCGTCGGTCGTCGAGCGCAGGCGCGAGCGGGGGGCGACGTCCGCGCCGGCGGGCAGGGGCGGCAGCTCGGTGGTCGGGCCGTCCGGGGAGTCGTCGAAGAGGATCGTCAGCAGCTGCGTCCCGGAGACCCCGTCGACCATGCTGTGGTGGATCTTCCAGAAGATCGCGAACTGGCCCTCGGCGACGCCGTCGATCACGACGACCTCCCAGAGGGGCCGCGACCGGTCGAGCTGGACGGAGATCAGGTCGCCCACGACGCGGCAGACGCCGACGTGCCCCGGCTCGGGCGCAGTCACCCTGCGGACGTGCTCGGTGATGTCGAAGTCGGGCGCCGGGACCCACTCCGGGCGGTTCACGTGCAACGGAGCCGGCCGGGCGAGCTGGGTGTACCGCGGGATGCGCGCGATCTTCGGCGCGAGCGCCTTCGCGACCTCCTCGGCACTCGGCGCGGTGCCGTCGGCGAGCGCGAACCCGCCGACGTGCATGTGGTTGCGCCCGTCCTCCTCGGTGTAGAAGAAGAACGCGTCGAGCGCCGACATTCGGTCGGGACCCTCAGGCATGCCGATTCCTCTCGATCAGCTGACGCACGATCACATTCTTCTGGATCTCGTTCGTGCCCTCGCCGACGATCATCAGCGGGGCGTCGCGGAAGTAGCGCTCGACGTCGAACTCGGTCGAATAGCCGTACCCGCCGTGGATGCGGACCGCGTCGAGCGCGATCTTCATCGCCGCCTCGGACGCGAACAGCTTGGCCATGCCGGCCTCGAGGTCGACGCGGTGCCCGGCGTCGAAGCGGCGCGCGGCGTACAGGGTGAGCTGACGCGCCGCCTCCAGCGAGGTCGCCATGTCGGCGAGGTAGTTCCCGATCGACTGGTGCTGCCAGATCGGCTTGCCGAACGTCTCGCGGACCTGGCTGTACGCGAGCGCGTCCTCGTAGGCCGCGCGGCCGACGCCGAGGGCCCGGGCCGCGACCTGCAGGCGCCCGGTCTCCAGGCCCTTCATCATCTGCGCGAACCCGCGCCCGGGCTCGCCGCCGAGGACGTTGGTCGCCGGCGTGCGGTACCCGTCGAAGATCAACTCGCACGCCTCGACGCCCTTGTAGCCGAGCTTGGGCAGGTCCTTCGAGACCGTCAGGCCGGGTCCGGGCTCGCAGAGCAGCACCGAGATCCCCCGCGCGGCGGGCTGGGCGGCCGGGTCGGTCCGGCACAGCAGGGCCGTGAGCCCCGCCCGGCGGGCGTTGCTGATCCACGTCTTGGCGCCGTCGACGACGTACTCGTCGCCCTCGAGTCGCGCGGTCGTCGTCAGGCCCTGCAGGTCGGAGCCGCCGCCGGGCTCGGTGAGGGCCATCGTCGCGCGGACCTCGCCGGTGGCCAGGCGCGGCAGCCACGTCTTCTGCTGCTCCGGCGTCCCGAACTGCGTGAGCAGCTTGACCACGACGGTGTGCCCGCCCATCGCGCCGGCGAGGCTCATCCACCCGCGCGCGAGTTCCTCGGTGACGAGGACGTAGCAGGGCATGCTCACGTCGGTCCCGCCGAACTCCTCGGGCACCGCGAGGCCGTAGATGCCGAGGCGCTTCATCGCCTCGATGAGCGCCTCGGGGTAGGTGTTCGCGTGCTCGAGGTCCCGGACCGCCGGCCGCACCTCGCGGTCGACGAAGTCCGCGACCGTGCGGACGATGTCCCGCTCGGGCAGATCGAGGTCGTCGAGTGAACTCACGCAGTCACTATCTCGGGACGGGGCCTGGCGGAAAAAGCACGAGTGCTCAATGATATATCCCTAGACTAATTTCCCGGGGAGGAACCGTGGTCGACATCGCGCCGCCGTGGGTGGTCGACAGCCCCCTGAGCACCCGGTTCCCGGTCTACACCCGCGCCAACGCGGGCGAGGTCACGCCCTCGGTCGCGACGCCGCTGTTCTGGTCGCAGATCGGCGGCCCGCCCGCCGAGCAGGTGTGGAAGCGGGTGCTCGCCGACTTCGGCGCGTTCGACCTCGACGAGTTCCGCGACGACGCCATCGACATCCAGGGGATGCTCCACGGCTACGTGTACCTGAACCTGTCCAACCTGCGGGTGTTCGGCGCCCGCATGCCCGGCGCCTCGCCGGAACTGATGGACCGCACCTACCTCGGCGAGCGCTCCGACGTCCCGCCCTACGAGCCGCACCCGGACGACGCGAAGCCCGAGTACACCGAGCGGATCCTCGCGACCGTCAACCGGGTCTTCGCGACCGAGCACCGGGGTGACCTCGTCGAGCTCGCCGCGGAGACCGAGCGGAGCCGCGCCGCTCGGCCGGACTACACGACGCTGTCGGACGCCGACCTCGTCGCGCTCCAGCGGGAGCGGATGCAGCAGTACAAGCCGTTCCTCTACGCGCACCTGATGCTGGTCTACGAGGGGTCGCTGGTCACCGGCCTGCTCGAGACGACGCTCGCCCCGCTCGGCGACCCGACGCTGGTCGCGCGCGTGCTCACCGGCCTCGGCAACATCGCCTCGGCCGCGCCGTCGGCGGCGCTCTGGCGGCTCTCCCGCCTGGTCACCGGTTCCCCCGCGCTGACCGCGGCCTTCGACGCCGGACTCGACGGCGTTCTCGACCGCATCGCCGCGCTCGACGAGCCCGCCGCGGCGGAGTTCCGCGCCGGGTGGGACCAGTTCCTCCACGACTTCGGCTCCCGTTCCGCGATGGAGTGGGAGGCGATGCCGCAGACGTGGGAGACCCACCCGCAGATCCCGCTCGGGCTCCTGGAGCGGATGCGCCTGCAGCCCGACGACCGCGACCCGGAGGCCCAGTCACGTCGGCTCGCCGCCGAGCGCGAGGCCCTGACCGCGGACCTGCGCGCCCAGCTCGCCGACCAGCCCGAGGCCGTCGGCTCCCTGGACCTGGCGCTGCGCCTGTCCGGGGTCTTCATGCCGGCGCGGGAGCTGTCGAAGTCGAACCTGATCCGCGTGCTGCACGAGGCGCGTCTGCCGATGCGGGCGCTCGCGCAGCGGTACGTCGCGGCCGACCTGCTTCAGCGGCCGGAGGACATCACGATGCTGCGCGAGGACGAGCTCGACGCGTTCGTCGCCGATCCGGCGTCGACGGTGCCGACGATCCGCGAGCGTTGGGAGTGGCACGCCGCGCTCTCCGAGCGGGAACCGCCGTACATCGTGATGGCGGGCGAGGTCCCGCCGGTGACGTCGTGGCCGTTGCGCTCGGAGCCGAACGTCGCGCCGGCGCGCTCGGGTGACGCGCTCACCGGCCTGCCCGCCTGCCCCGGGGTCGCGACCGGCCGGGCGCGGATCATCTCCGACCCCGCCGACGCGCGCGACCTGGAGCCGGGCGAGATCCTCGTCGCCCCGATGACCGACCCCGGCTGGACGCCGTTGTTCACCTCGGCCGAGGCGGTCGTGGTCGACATCGGCTCGACGATGTCCCACGCCGCGATCGTGTCCCGTGAGCTCGGGATCCCCTGCGTGCTCGGGGTTCAGCACGCGTCGGTACGGATCCCCAACGGCGCCCTGCTGACCGTCGACGGCACCGCCGGGATCGTGACGGTGCACTGATGGCGGACGTGTCGCAGTCGGGCGTCCCGCTCTCGCCCTACGACGAACTGCCGGTCCACCAGACGACCCGGCCACTCTCGGTGGTGGCGAACACCGACCCCGGCTTCGACGACGGCTACTTCTTCGGTGCGTTCTGCGCCGAGCTGCAGACGTTCCTGTTCTGCGGCCTGCGGGTGAACCCGAACACCGACCTCGTCGGCGGGTACGTCGGCCTGAACCGGGCCGGCCGGCAGCGCACCGCGCGGTTCTCGCGGACCTGGCGCGAGCTCTGCGACACCCGGATCGGACCGTTCGAGTTCCGCATCGTCGAGCCCTACCGCGAGATCGTCCTGACGCTGGATCAGAACCCGTCCGGTCTGGCGATGGAACTGCACTGGCTCGGCCTCTCCCCCGCCTACACCGAGGCGCACCATCTCGCGACCAACCGCGGCCGCCCGACCACCGACCAGACCCGCTACGTCCAGGCGGGCACGGTCGCGGGCTGGATCTCCGTCGACGACGAGCGGATCGAGGTCGAGCCTCGCCGCTGGTGGGGCAGCCGCGACCACGCGTGGGGCCTGTACTTCGAACGGCCACCGCTCGCCCCCGACGGCCGGTGGCTCCCGCCTCGCGCCGCGGAGGGTGTGTCGCGCGCCCTCCGGTTCTGGACGCTGTTCGGCGCGGCCGCCGAGGACGGCACCACGCTGTCCGGGTTCTACGCGATCCACGAGGACCCGGACGGCCGGCAGGTCCCGATGAACGACACCTTCGGCACCCCGTTCGAGGGCCGGTTCACGGTCGGCTGGGACGACGAGGTCGTCGACCTGGTCGCGGGCCGGCACGAGCTCACCTTCGTCGCCGGCACCCGCCTGATCTCCGGCGCGCGGATCGTGCTCACCGACGCCGCCGGCGGCGAGTGGGTGCAGACGGTGCGGCCCGCCGGCCCGCCGTGGGTGACGTCGACGATCGGGTATCAGGCCGGCAGCTGGCGCGACGGGGGGTCGATGCGGACCTACCACGGCCCCGGGGTCAGTCTGGAGTTCGACGAGTTCGACTTCTCCGTCCAGCCCGTCGACCACGAGCTGTACGACGGCACGAAGCAGCCGGGCCTGATCGGGAAGGAGTACGTCTCGGAGGTTGTCACCACCGCCCCCGACGGGCGGACCTGGACCGGCGGCGGCCACACCGAGCTGTTTCTGGACGGCCGCTTCTCCCCCTACGGATTCGAAAGTCGCTGATGAGCAACCAGACGCTGGAACCGCTGGAGCCCGAGCTCGAGCACCTGCACAACCGCCCCGGCCCGCAGGCGCCCTCCGCGGAGTGGGCGGAGTGGGCCAACGGCACGCCGCAGCTGCGCGGTCTCGGTATCGAGTGCACGGCGGCGGCGGACGGCACGGCGGAGTTCACGGTCTCGTCGGTGCCGTACGTCCCGAACCCGAACGGCTCGGTCAACGGCGGGATGCTCTCGGCGATCGCGGACCAGGTGATGGGCGTGCTCACCGCGATGGCGTGCCCGCCGGGGTACCTCGCGGCCACCGCGTCCCTGCACATCCAGTTCCACCGCCCGGCCCACGCGCCGCTCGACGTGCGCGGGGCGCTGCTGCCCGGCGGGAGCCGCGTCAAGTTCGTCGAGGTCGTTATCCGCGACCGCACCGGCGAGCACTGCGCGACGGCCCAGGGCACGATGATCGTCGGCGGCGCCGCCCGCCCGGAGTCAGGAGAGAGCCGATGACCGACGTCGACGTCCTCGTGGTGGGGTCCGGCGCGGCCGGGCTGTGCGCGGCGCTGGCCGCGGTCGAGCACGGCGCGCACCGCGTGCTGGTCGCGGAGGGTTCGCCGGAGGTCGGCGGCTCCTCGCGCCTCTCGGGCGGCATCGTGATGGGCAGCCGCAGCGGTGTGCAGCACGCGAACGAGATTTACGAGGAGGAGGACGACCTCTTCCACGACTACCGCTCGCTGATGCGGTGGGACATCGCCGCCGGACCGGTCCGCAAGTTCGCGCGCCGGTCGGGCGAGACCATCGACTGGCTCGCCGCGCACGGCGTCCCGTTCTTCGACCGGCTGATCTTCGGCGGCGAGGAGCGCCGACCGCGGTCGCACGCCGTCGACGGCGGCGGGCAGGCGCTGATCGACGCGCTCCACCGCGCCGCGACGGCCCGTCAGATCGACATCGCGCTCGGGCAGCGGGTCGACCGCCTGCTCGTGGAGGACGGCCGCGTCGTCGGCGTCGCCGTCGGGGACGACGAGATCACCGCGGCCGCCGTCGTTCTCGCCACCGGCGGGTTCGGGGCCGCGCCGGAGAAGATCGCGGAGCTGTTCCCCTCGGCGTGGGACCCCGAGCGCACCTGGTACATCGGGCACGACGGGGCCCGCGGCGACGCCCTCGACCTCGCAGGTGCGCTCGGCGCGCAGGTCACCGGCCACGACCGCGGGCTGCGGACGCTCGGCCCGGGCGGCACGTTCGTCAACGAGGCCCTGCTGCCGGGGTGGGTCGTCCTGCTCGACCCGAACGGCCACCGCTTCGCCGACGAGACCGCGCCCTACGGGATCCTCGACAACGCGGTGCGCGCGCACGGCAACCGGTGCGTCGCGTTCCTCGACGCCGCGGCCCTCGAGCCGCCGGCCGACCTCGCCGACCGCTACCGCGACGCGTACAAGCAGGTGTGGCCGAACCACGCCCCGTTCAAGCCGCGGCACTACAAGACCGAGATGATCGAGTTCCTGCTCGGTCAGAAGACCGCGTTCGTCGCCGACGACATCGCGTCGCTCGCCGTCGAGGTCGGCCTGGACCCGACCGCGGTCGTCGGCGAGATCGACCGCTACAACGCGTTCGCCGACGCGGGGACCGACGCCGACTACGGCAAGGCGGGCAAGTTCCTCGTGCCGCTGCGGACTCCGCCGTTCTACGCGGTGCCGCTGTACCCGATCGCGGTCAACCTCACCGGGGCCGGGCTGCGCATCGACGACTGCGCGCGCGTGGTCGGTGCGGACGGGCGCCCGGTGCCCGGTCTGTTCGCGGCCGGAGAATGTGTCGGCGGCCTGCTCGGGCCGCTCTACATGGGCAGCGGCAACTCGCTCGGCCTCGCGACCGGTGTCGGCCGGATCGCGGGCGAGGAGGCCGCGGCCCTGGCGACGGGAGCACAGCACTGATGACGTACGCGAGCCTTCCCCCGGCGATCGTCGGGTTCCTGGCGGCGCTGGAGCGCCGGGACCTCGACGGAGTCCTCGACCACTTCACCGCCGACGCGACTTACGCCTACGCGATGCCGCTGCCGGCCCTGGAGGGACGGGAGGCGATCGGCGCGATGTTCGGCAAGCTCCTCGTCGAGGCCGAGGCAGTGCGGTGGGACATCGTCGGCTATGCCGTCGACGGCGACCGGGTCTGGACCGAGCGCGTCGACCGCTTCACCTTCGCCGGCCGTGAGGTGCCGATCGAGGTCGCCGGCGTCTTCGAGTTGGAGGGCGAGAAGATCCGCGCCGTGCGCGACTACGTCGACATGGCGACCTGGCGGGAGCGGAAGGAAGCATGACGTTCGCCGCCCGCCTCGCGGCGGAGCGCCCCGACGAGATCGCTCTCCGGGCGCCCGACGGGGACTGGACCTGGGCCCAGGCCGACGCCGCTTTGCGGCCGATGGTGAACGGGCTGCTCTCCGCGCGGTACCGGCCGACCCGGCGGGTCGCGGTCTACGCCGAGAACAGCGGGCGGACCCTGCTCTACTACGCGGCCGCGACCCTGGCCGGGTGCTCGGCGGTGGCGGTGAACTTCCATCTCACGCCTGAGGAGACCGCGTACATCCTGACGCACAGTCAGGCCGACCTGCTCATCGTGGACGACGTCACCGCGGAGCGCGGGATGACGGCCGCCCGGCTGGCGGGCGTCCCCGCCGTGGTGGGTGGGAGCGGCTCGGTCAGCGGCGTCATCTCCCTGGCCGACGCATCGGCGTTCGCGGGCGACGCCGAGCCCCCGACGTCCCAGGAACCCCGGCCGACGATGGTCTACACGTCCGGGACGACCGGGACCCCGAAGGGCGTCGAGCTTCCGCTGACGTCCTGGGTCGGCGGGGCGAACATCGACGAACACCTCGAGCGGCTCGCGCAGAACTCGATGGTCGCGCACGGGCGGCACCTCGTCGTCGGGCCGATGTACCACTCGGGGCCGATCACCGGCACGCGCCTGTTCCTCGGCGGGGCACCCGTCACGGTGCTCGGGCGGTTCGACGCCGAGAACCTGCTCGCGACGATCGAGCGCGACCGCATCGGGTCGTCGATCGTCGTGCCCACACACCTGCAGCGGGTGATGGCGCTGCCGCCCGAGGTGCGCGACCGGTACGACCTGTCGTCGCTGAAGTTCCTGCTCCAGGTCGGCGCGAAGTTCCCGGAGCCGGACAAGCGCGCGACGATCGAGTGGCTCGCCTCGCGGGGGCTGCCCGACGTGCTGTGGGAGTCGTACGGCGCGTCCGAGGTCGGGACGACCTGCATGATCAGCGCCGCCGAGTGGATGGAGCGGCCGGGCTCGGTGGGCCGCGCGATCCCGCCGTTCGAGGCGAGCATCCTCGACGACGACGACAAGCCGGTGCCGCCCGGCACCGAGGGACGCCTGTTCTTCCGGGCGCCGCCCGGCCACGGGCTGCGGTACGTCGACGGGCAGGGCACCGGCGACGGTGAGCCGTTCACCCTCGGCGAGATCGGCGTCATGGACGACGAAGGGTACGTCTGGATCACCGACCGCGCGTCGGACATGGTCGTCTCCGGGGGCGTGAACATCTACCCCGCCGAGTCGGAGAAGGTGCTGCTCGACCACGAGGCCGTCGCCGAGGTCGCGTGCATCGGCGTCCCGCACCCGGACCTGGGCGAGGCGCTGCACGCGGTCGTCGTCGCGACTGCGCCGGTGAGCGCCGACGACCTGCTGGCGTACTGCCGCGACCGCCTGACGCTCTACAAGTGCCCGCGCACGGTGGAGTTCGTCGACGCCCTGCCGCGCACCCCCGTCGGGAAGCTCGACAAGAAGGCGTTGCGAGCCGCACGGCAATAGGTGTTTGCATCCGGCCCCGGTGTGTCAGGGGTTAAGGATGTCGACGACCACGCGATTCCGCCCCGGCCCCCGGTGGGGCGTCGCCGTCGCGCGGCTGCGCATCCCGCTCGCAGCGTTCGCGATCGTGGCGATGCTGTTCGACGCGCTTGTGGGGCTCCCGTTGCCGCGGTTCACCAGCCTCGTGTTGGTGCTCGCCGCTCTGGCGCTGTACTTCCGCGGCGGGCGGGTGCACGCGACGCCGACGCTGCTGGACGCTCCGGTGACCGGTCGCTGGTTCGCGGTGAACAGCCCCGCGGACAAGGTGCCGAGCCACGGGCTGCACGCGTACGGACAGACCTACGCCGTCGACCTGATCAGCCGGCCGACCGGCGAGTGGAAGCTCGACCTGCACTGGCGCGGACCGCACACGCGGCCGCCCGAGGAGTACCCGGGTTTCGGGGCGCCGGTGCTCGCCCCGGCCGACGGGGTCGTGGTGCGGGCGAAGACCTCCCAGCGCGACCACGGGGCGCGGACGTCCTGGCCCGGCGTCCTGCTGATGACCGCCGAGGGCGCGCTGATGGAGGCGACCGGGCGGATTCTCGGCAACCACGTCGTGATCGACATCGGGGAGGGCCGGTACGTGGCGCTCGCGCACCTGCGCCGCGGGTCGGTGACGGTGCGTCCGGGCGACGCGGTGCAGGCCGGTCAGCACATCGGCGAGTGCGGGAATTCGGGCAACTCCAGCGAGCCGCACCTGCACGTTCAGGTCATGGACGCGCCCAGCATCTTCTTCGGCGCGGGCCTGCCGATGCGCTTCCGTGGGCTGGTCACGGAGGCCGGCGACGAGGTCGACGTCCCGGCGAATGAGCAGGCGGTGCTGGCGAGTCCGGTCCACTGACGGCAGGGTGGCTCCCATGAAGGAGCACCGGATCTTCGCCGCGTCCTACGACAGCATCATCGCCTCCGTCGAGAAGAAGGTGCTCGGCCGTCGGCGCCGCGCGCTGCTCGGCCCGCTGACGGGCCGTGTGCTCGACGTCGGCGCGGGCACGGGCGTGAACATCCCGTACTACGAGGCGGCGGCCCGGGTCGTCCTCGCCGAACCCGACGGCGCGATGCGGGCGAAGATGAACGCCAAGCTCGGCTCGGCCCCCGTTCCGGTCGAGGTCTCCGACGCCCCGGCGGAGGATCTCCCGTTCCCCGACGCCTCCTTCGACGCGGTGGTCTGCACGCTGGTGCTGTGCACCGTCGCGGACCCGGAGCGCGCGCTGGCCGAGATCCATCGCGTCCTCGTCCCGGGCGGGACCCTCGTGGTCCTCGAACACGTCGAGGCTTCCCCCGACGCCCGGCTGCACCGCTGGCAGCACCGCATCGGCCCGGTCTGGACCAAACTCGCCGCCGGCTGCGTCCTCACCCGCGACACCGCCATCTCGGTCGAGAAGGCGGGGTTCACCTTCACCTCCCTCGACCGGCTCCGCGAGCTCCCCGCCTGGATGCCCATCAGCCCGATGATCTCCGGCGTCGCCACCAAGCCGTAAGTACGCGCCTCGCCCGGGGACGCGCTTCACTCGCTGGGAACAGCCCTCACTCGCTCGGCCGGGCGAGTGAGGCCTGGCTGCGGCGAGTGAAGCGAAGATCGACTTCCCAAGAAGTTGCTGAGGAAGCGTGACAATTCGGACATCCCGCCGATAGCTTTCAGCTCCGCCGGTCGGGGGGCCGGTGGTTGTGAGATCCGGGGGGATCCGCTGTGAAGCTGCGTGCTCGCAAGTCCGTCGTCAGCACCGTCACCGCCTCGCTCGCTCTGGTCCTCGCCGGACCGGCCCTGTCGGCGAACGCTTCCGCGGAAGCGTCTTCGGCCGTCACCGGCGCCGCGTTGCTGCGGTTCCCGGAGTTCGCGGGCCTGACCGACAGCCGGGCCCTTCAGGACCCGCTGATGCTGCAGGGCCGGCTGACCGACGTCGCGGGCAAGGCCCTCGGCGGGGCGCAGGTCCTGATGGCCGCGTGGCCCTCGAACGACGTCGTCGCGAAGCTCCCGGTCGGCGGCTCGTTCTCCGTCGTCCCCGTCGCCCGCACCGTCGCCGGCAAGGACGGCTCGTACCAGCTGCGGTCGCTCATCACCCCGCTGCTGGCGTCCCTCACCGGCCGCGACGGCCTCGACGTCGAGCTCGACGTCTTCCACGGCGGCCGTCACTACGTCTACCTGACCCAACTCAAGTCCGACCGCGGCACGGCCTGGATCCACGACTTCGTCCGCGGCGTCGACGGCCAGGCCTCCGAGCTCCGCTCCTCCGCCACCAACGCCCTGAATCTCAGTTTCGACCCCGCGCACGGGGAAGGGGTCGAAGACGCCGCTCGACGCGGTTCTCACCTTCGGACTTCCGACAAGCCCATTCCCGGCGGGCCGGCGTGCACCCACTGGAAAAACTTCGCTCTGACCGAGGCCTGGACGACGGCCGCGACGGCGGTAGCCCGGAACAACACGAAGGCCTCCGTTCTCTTCAACACGGGCGCGACCATCACGACGAGCACCGGCGTCGGCATCGGTAACGGCCAGTTCGCGATCAACGGGTCGCGGACGCGAACCTCGGGCGGCGGAGTCGAGTTCGAGTCCTACACAGCCAAGAAGGGCAAGACGATTGCCCGCGACTTCCTGGTCGAGGTTCAGCACCAAACCCTCGAACGCGTCTGCATGGGCGACCGAGTCGGCGAGTACCGCCACTACTACGTCACCAATCCCGTCGAGTTGACCGGCGGCTTCACCGACGCGCCGTCGAAGTACCCGGTGTGGAACTGCCAGCTTCACGACGGGAAGACAACCCTGGGACATGGGAAGGTGTGGACGGAGAACGCTAAGGCCGCGACCTACGAACGAGCTTTCAAGCTGACGCCGTTTGACGGCGCCTCGTTCACCGGCCGCGCAGTCAGCGGCTACAACGAACAGGTGAAGGTCACCTTCGAATTCGCCGGCAGGCATAAAGGCCAGTGGTGCGGCCACACGAAATTTCCGCTTTCGAAGGGGCAGCGTGTGCAAGGGTTCGAGGCATGACGCTGGTCGACCGGCAGAGCCGCCGCGGTCGTTGGCTCGCTCTAGGAATCGGTGCCATCGTGCTGGCCGGAGCCCTCGCCGGTGGGCTGGCTCTGACCGGTATTGAGGAGACACCCGATTTCGGCCCGGCAAGGCCGGAGGCGGGCTACACCATGGAACTCGAAGGACGCGAGCGGGCCTTCACCCTCAGCGCGCTCTATCTGGAGCACCCCGGCGCCGAGCTGCAGGTCCTTGAGGTCGAAGCCCTTACTTCGCCGAATGTGGATTACATCGGCGGAGTCAATGTCTGGCCGCGCGACCACGCGTTCAACGCACTATCAGTCGGCCCCGGATATCCGGCCCCGGAAATCAAACAGCATCACCCGCTGACCGAGGTCATCCCGTCCACGGAGACCGACCTGGAGCCGCTGCCCGGTACGTCAGACCCGCAGCCGCTGTCGCTGGCGCTCGGCTTCCGCCTGACCTCCGGTGAGCTCGGCGCGGTCAACGGCGTCCGAGTCGTCTACAAGGCCGACGGCAAGAAGCGGGAACGCATCTTCCGCTACGCCCTGATCGTGTGCACGAAGACGGCGCTCTGCGAGCCGGCCGGCGGCGAGAACGAATCCGACTACAACAAGCGAGTCCTTCGCCAGTTCGGGTTGTTGCCCGACGGCAACTGACAACGTCACCACGTCGATCCGGGGGGATCACATGAACACGCTCATCGGCATGCCGGAGCCGGCGGTCGACAACGTCGTTGCCGAGGATCCGGTCCGGGCTTGGACCGACCGCTGGCTCGGGTGGGTCTCAGGGGTCAGCGCACTTCTCGTCCTCGTGGCGGCCACCGTCGGGACGACGCTCTGGCTCACCCGGGACACAGACGTTCACCTCGGCATCGAACCGGAATGGCGCTTCGACCCGGTCATCGTGAGCCGAGCTGCTCCGGAGTTCAGCTCAAGCGCGTTGTACCTCGACGAGACCGACCGCGAGATCTCCATCATCAGCGTCACGCCCCTCACCACTGCCAACGTGCAGTACATCGGTGCCCGCGCGATCTGGCCGAACCAGGACGTCTACGGGAACTGGCAGGTCCCCGGCCGCGGATTCCCGCGCCCGCAGGTGAAGGTCAGTCACCCCGTGACGGAGCGCATCCCTGCCCACATCACGGACTTTCATGACGAGAACGGCCTCACCCATTCGGTGCGTCTGGTGGCCGGGTTCCGACTCGTGTCCGGCGACATCGGAGCGGTCAACGGCATCGAGGTCGTCTACCGCGACGGAGATTCCATCGTCCGCAAGGTCTTCCGCGTTGCGGCCCTCGCCTGCTTCGAGCGCGAACACTGCGTGGACGACAATGAGCAGGACCTCGTCTACACACCCACGCTCGATGAGCTCGGACTCGTCCGCTCCGGCTGATCACGACTCACGTCGTCGAACCAGGGGGGGTGACGGTGTACTACGACTATCAGTGGGACGCGCCGACGTGGCTGAACCGTCGGCTCGGCTGGATCGTCGTCGCGTTGTTCACCGCGGCGCTGCTCGTGGCGGGTTCGTCCTGGGCCTGGTCGCACACGCGGGCAGAGGCCTTCGGCCCGCGGAATCCTGAGGTCAGTTACGTCGGCGTGGGGATGGACAAACGCCAGCAGTTCCACGTCGCGTTCGAGTACGTCGAGGCTCCGGGCAAGACCGTCACGTTGCTCGAAGTTGAGCCACTGACGTCGAACAACGTCGAGTTCGTCGGAGCTGTGGCCGCCTTCCCACGTGAGGGCTCCGCCAACATCGGTGTCGGTCCCGCTTTCCCGCCGAGGGCGAAGGCGACATATCCGGTGGGCGCCACGATTCCCGCGACGGCGACCACCTATGTCCCGCGCGGTTGGAATCAGGAAGCCCCAGTCGCGCTCGTCGCCGGCTTCCGACTGACCAACAGTGAGATCGGTGCCCTCAACGGAATCCGCGCCGTGTACACCGTCGACGGCAAGCGCCACACCGTCGTCGCACGTCACGCGGTCATCGCCTGCCCCGGCTCGTGCCGGGCTTATCGGGACCGGGACACGAATTGGCCGAACCTCGTTCTCCGGCGCCTCGGCCTACTTCCCCACGACTGATCCCCCACCCAGCGACCCCGTTGCAACACCCGACGCGGTTACGACCGCCAGGTCGCCTCTTTCGTTGCAACCCTGTCGCTCGCTGGGGCGACGGCTGGCCAACCTCAGAGCTGGAGCCGGGTCCAGAGGGCGTCGAAGGCGTGGGCGTCGGAGAACGCGGTGCCGGCGGCGACGAGACCGTCCTCCATCCGGAGGAACCAGGCGTAGGTGTTCTCGTACGGGACGGGCACCGGGCCTCTGTAATACGCGCAGTGCCAGATTTGGTCCTCCCGCGGGGCGAAATCTGGTCGCCCGCGCATTACAGGCACCGCTCCACTCAGTAATGAGCACACAACGAGGGCGGCGGGGCGGGGCGGGGGGTCAGGCGCGGGCGAGGACGGTGACGGTGCCGGCGGAGCCGTCGACGCGGACGAGGTCGCCGGTGCGGAGGTCGCGGGTGCCGGTGCGGGTGTTGACGACGCAGGGGAGGCCGAGCTCCCGGGCGACGACGGCGGCGTGGGAGAGCGCGCTGCCGATGTCGACGACCAGCGCGGAGGACAGGAACATCACCGAGGACCACGAGGGGTCGGTCGTCGGGGACACGAGAATCTCGTCGGGCTCGACGGCGTCGAAGTCCGGCGTCAGCAGCACGCGCACCCGGCCCTCGACCACGCCGGCACTGGCGCCGATGCCGTTCACGACGTCGGCCGCGGTGTCGGAGGCCGGGATCGGGACCGGGGTGCCCTTCCAGCTGCCCGGCAGGATCAGCTGCTGGTACTCCTCGCGGCGGGCGCGACGCAGCGACACCAGCTCCTTCGCCTCCGGCGGCGGGCCCAGCATCAACTCACGCCACGTCAGGTAGAAGGCGTCGTCGGGGTCGCCCAGCAGCCCTTCCTTCGCCAACAGCTCCCCCAGCCGCCGGGCGGCGGCGCGGGTGCCGTCGAGACCCTGCAGGAACGAGCGCTTGCCGACGCCCCGCATCGGGATCCGCTTCGCGGCCAGGTCGAGCACCGCGGCGACACCGGGACGCTGCCACCGCGGCACCGCCGCCAGCACCTCCGCGCGGGCGGCGCGCTCCTCCTCCACCCGGCGCCGCTCCAGGTGCGCCGGGGACGCCGACTCCGGCTCGTCCGCGTACCGGGAGACCAGCGCGACGAGCGGGCTGCAGTCCTCCCGCCACACCCGGGACGAGATCTCGCCCTCCGCCGGGCCGTGAAAGCCGTGCCGGGCAGTGACCTGATCCAGCGTCAGCTCGTTACGCGACGCCCGCCAGAGATCCGACACCACCGCCATCTCCGCCCCGCCGGAGCCGGACAGCGCCCCGACGTCACCCGCCCCCACCCGGCGGACCAGCGCCGCCAGCAGGTCGTACACCGGCGAGACGCACGTCATCAGGCAGAGCGTGTGCAACGTCAGCGTGCGGCCGAACCACTGCATGCCCGTCCGCAGACCGACGACGGCCTCGCCGCGGTCCCAGCTCGACGCCGCCGTCGTCTGATGCGCCCACCACGCGTCGGCCTCGGTCGCGAGCCGCCGCACCTGGGCCGGCGTCGCGACCGCGACGGCGGGGAGCTTTCCCGCCACCGCGGGGTACCGGCTCCGCGTCGCGGTGTAGTCGAGGTCGTCGGGAACGCGGCCGAAGATCTGTTCGGCGACCTGCTGCCCCGACGTCCCGGGCATGCGGTTGCCGACGGTGGCGAGGAACTGCACCTGCATCGCCATGCGGCCGCAGAAGACGCGCACGATCCGGTCGTGCACGTCCGCCGGCGCGGCCCGCTCCGCAGCGGTCAGCGCTCCGGCGCGGTACAGCGCCTCGCGCGCGGCCCGCTCACCGACGTGCCCCCACACCGACCAGCCCAGCGGGGACAGCACACCGGGCGCGGCCTCGCCCATGTTGTCGGTCGACCACCACAGCGACTCCGCGGTCGGGTCGTTCAGGGTGTCCCAGGGCTCGGAGCTCATAGACGCATTGTCTGGACTGAATGTCCGGTCTGTCTAGTCCCCCGGCCGCGCGGTCTGCCAGGGCATGAGTGACCGCATCTCCAGGCCGCCGTCCACGGGCAGCACGACGCCGGTGACGTAGGCGCTCGCGGGCGAGGCCAGGTACAGCGCGGCGTGCGCGACATCGTCGGGCGCACCCGCCTTCGGTGGCTCCGGACGTCGCCAGGCGTCGGGCCGGGGGTCCGGTTCGACGCCGCGGCGTCGCTCGCCGTCACCGTGGTCGACGCGGATCGAACCGACGCGCACGGCGTTCGCGCGCACCCCGAGATGCCCGTAGCCCGCGGCGAGGGAGCGCGTCATCGCCTCCAGGCCGGCCTTGCCCGCGGAGTACGCGTCGAAGCCCGGCATCGCCTGCGTCGCCGCGATCGAAGAGATGTTGACGATCGCGGACCGCCCCGCGGCGATCAACAGCGGCAGCGCATGATGGGTCGTCAGATAAGCGCCGGTCAGAGTCGCGTCGAGCAGCTTGGCCCAGTTCTCCGGCGTCATCTCGCCGATCGGCCCGTCGACGCTGCGGGTGTGCAGCAGGTCTGTCGGCCCCGCGTTGTTGACCAGCACCGAGAGTCGCCCGCACGCGGCGATCGCCGCCGAGACCTGGACCTCGCTGGTCACGTCGGCGGCGACGAACCGGATCCCCGTCTCGGCCTCGAACGCCTTGCCTCGGTCGACGTTGCGCCCGCACACCACCACCTCGGCGCCGCGGTCGCGGAACAGCAGGGCGACGGCCGCGCCGATCCCGCTCGTTCCCCCGGTGACCAGGGCGGTCTCGCCGTCGAGACGGAAGGGATCACTCACGGGCCCGACCCTACGCACAGAAACTCGCGCACTCAATGGTCTAGTGCCAGACTATTGGGATAACCTCGGGGCGTGACCGAGACCTGCCCCCACGACGGCCTGTTCGCCGCGGCGACGCCCGAGTTGGTCCGCTGCCCGTACCCGGTCTACGAGCACCTGCGCGGCGAGCACCCCGTCCAGTGGATCCCCGCCCTGACGGCGTACGCCGTGACCCGGCACGCCGACATCCTCGACGTCCTACTGCGCCCGGAGGACTTCTCCTCGCGCAAGCAGTCCGGCCCCGGCGCCGCGACCAGCCTCGCGGTCGCGGCGGCCGAGGACCCGCAGTACTCCGACCGCGTCCGCGCCGCGGCGGTGCGCCGCATCGGCATCGCCGAGAAGGGCGCCGCCCTCGTCAACTGCGACCCGCCCCGCCACGGCGAGCAGCGCAAGATGATGAACAAGGTCTTCACGCCGCGTCGCGTCGCGCTCCTGGAGCCGCCGATCCGTGAGCTGGCCGAGGGTCTCGTCGACGCCTTTGTCGCCCGCGGCGAGGCCGATGTCGTCGCCGAACTCGCGACCCCGCTGCCGATGACCGTCATCGCCCGCGCGCTCGGCATCGAGGGCACGGACATCCCGACGCTGAAGCGCTGGTCCGACGCCTTCGTCCGCGCGAACGGCCGGCCGAACCTGTCGGTCGAGGAGATCTCGGCGCTGATCCTCTCCCTCGACGAGTGCTACGACTTCTTCGAGGCACGCATGTCCGAGCGCCTCGCCGACCCGCGTGAGGACCTCGTCACCGACGTCGCGCAGGCCGATCTCTGCCACGAGGAGCGGCTGCAGATGCTGACGCTCTTCCTGATCGGCGGCAACGAGACGACGAACAGCCTGATCGCCTCGTGCATCTGGATGCTCTGCCGACGCCCGGAGCTGCAGGACGAGCTCCGCGCGGACCCCGAGCTGATCCCGCCGTTCGTCGAGGAGACGCTGCGCGTCGAACCGCCGGTGCAGGGCCTGTTCCGCCAGGCGATGCGGGACACCACCGTCGGTGGCGTGCCGATTCGGGCCGGCGACTTCCTCTGGCTCGTCTACGGCTCGGCCAACCGCGACGAGGCGCAGTTCCCCACCCCCGACGAGATCCGGCTCGACCGCGGCGCCGAGGGCCGACGCCACCTCAGTTTCGCGCAGGGGCCGCACTTCTGCCTCGGTGCGCCGCTGGCCCGGGCGGAGGCGCGCATCGCTCTCGAGACCCTGCTCGCGCGCACCCGCAACCTCGCGCTCGCCCCCGACGAGGACGCCGGCCAATGGGCGCCGAACCTCGTCCAGCACAATCTGACGCGACTGAACGTCGTCTTCGACCCGGTGAGCGTATGAGCGAGAAGGTCCGCGCGGACATCACCGAGGCGCTGCACCGGTACTGCCGCGGCATCGACCGGATGGACGCCGACCTGATCCGCTCGGCGTACCACTCCGACGGTTACGACGACCACGGCGACGTCTTCCGCGGCTCGGTCGAGGACTACATCACTTGGGTCCTGAACGTCCTGGCCGAGCGCTTCGACTCGACGATGCACACGCTCACGAACATCACGATCGAGCAGGACGGCGGCGTCGCCCACGTCGAGAGCTACCTGATCGCCTACCACGTCACCAAGGGCGGCGGCTCGCTCAAGGTCTTCGGCGCCCGCTACGTCGACCGCTTCGAGGACCGCCCCGGCGCCGGCTGGCGCATCGCCCACCGGACGCTGGTCTCCGAGTGGCAGACCGAGCAGACCGGCTTCGTCGCCACTCCCCCGGGCACCGCCCCGGCCGCGCGCGACCGCACGGACCCGTCCTACCGCCGCGACTGAACCCGTGCGTCCGGCAAAGTGGGGCCTATAACCCACCGTTGGCCGGACGCAACGGGATGTGCGTGCCACGATGGCCGGGTGACCGTCACGGACCGGCCGTATCGGGGCGTCAGCGCCGACAACCGGCGCAGCGAACGCCGGGAGCAGCTGCTGCAGGCGTGCCTGGACGTCGTCGGACGGTCCGGGGTCGCCGGGACGACCGTCGGCGCGATCTGCGAGCAGGCCGGACTCACCAAGCGCTACTTCTACGAGGCGTTCGCCGACCGGGACGCGATCCTCTGCGCGGCCCTGGACGACCTGCACGTCGCGCTGCTGCAGCGGATCCGCACCGCAATCGCGCACGAACCCGACGCCCGCGAGCGCACGCGCCTCACCGCGCGGATGCTCGCCGACACCATGGACGACCCGCGCCTGGCCCGTCTCTTCGTCGAGGCCGCCGCGCTGCCCTCGCTGCACGACCTGCGGCGCCGCGCCTACGACGTCTACGCCGACCTCGTCGCGCACGAGGTCCTCGGCCTGACCGAGCCGAGCCCCCGGGCCCGGCTCGCCACGCAGGTCCTCGTCGCCGGCGCGACCGAGGCCGTCTCGCGTTGGGTCGAGGGCGGCACCGGTCTGACCCGCGACGAGTTCGTCGAGGTCCTGACCGAGCTCGCCAGCGGGGTCGACCAAGGCTGACGGAACGTCAGGCCAGCACGCGCACCACGTTGTTCTCGCCGTCGACGAGGATGCGGTCGCCGTCGCGGAGGACGCTGGTCCCCCGCTCGGTGCCGATCACGTAAGGGATCCCGAGCTCGCGGGCGACGACCGCGCCGTGCGAGGCGGAGCCTCCGACATCGATGACGAGCGCCTCGGCCAGCGACATCAGTGGCGCCCAGCTGGGGTCGGTGAACCGGCAGACGAGGATGTCACCGTCGTCGAGTGCGATCGCGTCGTTGACGTCGAGCAGCACACGCGCCCGGCCCTCGACCTGACCGCCGCCGGAGGCGGAGCCGGAGATCTCGACCGCACCCCGGTCACCCTCGACGGGTGCCTCGGGCACGATCGGCTCGGGCATGCCGCGGAAGAACACCGGCAGCTCGACCTTGCGGTGCGCCTCCCGGTACCCACGGCGCGCGACGACGATCTCGGCGACGTTCTCCAGCCGCCCGGCGGCGAGTTCCTGGCACTCCTCGATCTGCAGGTAGAACACGTCGTCGACCTGCGCGAGGCGGCCGGCGGCGACCTGTTCGGCACCGAAGTCGCGGGCGGCGCGACGAACTCCGTCGATGCACATCAGGTACGCGGCCTTGCCGACCTGCAGCGTCCGCACGATGTTGCGCGTCCGCTTCATCAGCCAGCGCATGGCCGGACGCTTGGCCGCGGGCGTCGCCGCGAGCAGCGCCTTCTCGGCCTCGGCGCCGGCGGCCACCGAGCGCCCCTCACGGTCGCGGGGCCGCTCGACGTCCGCGCGGCCCTGGTACGACTTCACCAGCGCCCGCACCGGGGCCGGGTCCTCGCGCCAGACGCGCGCGTCGGCGTTGCCCTCGTTCGGGCCGTGGTAGCCCCAGAGGCGGAGAAACTCCGCCTCCTCGAGCTGACCCTGCGCCACCTTCCAGAGGTCGTCGGCCATCTTGGTCTCGAAGACCTCGCCGACCCCGGACATCAAGCGCGTTCCCAGCGCGGGATCGCCGGCCTTCTTCGCCAGGTCGGTGATGGCGCTCTGCGCACCGGAGAAGACGAAGCGCCAGGCGCAGTGGTCGGCGAACACCTTCTCGAACCGGTCCCGCGCCGCGACGAGTCGCTCGATGGCCGGGGCCGTGCCGCCGTCGCCGTAGACCTCGCGCTCCCACCACGCCCGCGTCTCGGCGTAGTTGGCGTGCATGACCTTGCCCTGGCGCAGCAGCGCGCGGGGCGCCTTCACGGCGATCACCGGCAGCCGCGACTTCTTGCCCTTCACCGGCGGCGCGTCGGGGCGAACGCTGCCGCACAGGTCGCGTTCGAAGTCGTCACCGGAGACCCCGGGCAGGCTGACGACGATCCCGCGGATCGCGTCGACGTTCAGCGCCGGGCGGCCGTAGAAGATCGACAGGCCCCAGTCGTTGACGTCCGGCGACGCCTTCGCCGACGGCGGCAGGACGCCGAACACCTTCATCGAGTAGAGCCAGCCGCGTTCGGCAGTCTCGCCCCAGATGCTCATGTCCAGCGGGGAGAGAACGTCGGGCGCCGCCTCCCCGAGGTTGGTGGTCGTCCAGTAGCGGCCCGGCTCGCTGGTGCCGAGCGTGGGGTCGGAGATCTCGGGCACTAGACGCCGACCGTCTCGGAGCGGGCGCTCGGGACGTCGGTGTCGGCGTTCTCCGACAGGTCCCACGGGCGGCTCTCCGGGTCGAAGGGCTGGTAACCGAGGAACAGGTTCATGATGACCGCGATCAGGCCGATACCCAGCGCCCAGGTGCTCAGGCCGGCGAGCTCGGTGAGGAACCAGTTGTAGTCGCCGTTGACGACGATCCAGCTCGGCATGCCGATGAGGGCGTAGACGCCGCCGACGGACGCGGGGACCGCCACGAGCATTGCGCTCGCCTTCCAGCCCTTGAGGTGGTGTTGGTAGCGGTAGGCGAACGCGGCCGGCAGCAGGGCGCAGCCGATGGTGTTGCACGGGGTCCACCAGATCGGCAGCTCGTTCCACCACATGGGCTGGTTGCCGTAGTAGTGGTAGATGCCGTTGGATCCGACCAACAGCTCCTCGAAGATCGTGTAGCTCAGGCCGGTGAAGCCGAGCATGATCCAGACCTGCTTCGCCGTGGGCCGCGTCAGCAGGATCTTGAGCATCGTGACCGCGAACGCACCGGCGCCGAACCAGCCGGCGACGATGAACCAGCCCATCTGACGGCCGAACAGCGTGAACGCGTTGTCGGCGTCGTCGACCGGGTAGTAGACCATCCCGATCACGTCGAGGAAGACCTCGGGCACCACGATGATGACGGTGCCGATGCTGGCGCAGAGCGGCAGCCAGTCGCCCTTCTTGATCAGCTCGCGCAGGCACACGAGCAGGCCGGCGAGGCCGAGGCCACCGAGCAGGACGATCGCGATGACGTTGTGCGTCCGGTCGTACGGGAAGTCCGCGTTGGTCGGCACCGGCGGGACGCCGGTGTTCTCGTCCATCACGAGGTCCGGCACCGCGGCCGGCGGGTCGGTGAGCCCGGTGATCAGCAGGTCGAGCACCGCCAGCACGGCGAAGAACCCGAAGATCGTCAGCGCGAACGCGCGGGTACGAGCCCGTTCCTCGGGCGATCGAACCTTGCGAACGGGCATGGGTGTCGACATCGCGGAAGACCTCGCCATCGTGGTCCAGCTCACGGAATAGTTGCGTGGCAAATAGTTGTAACACAGACTTTTATTGGTGCCCAGCCCGCAGCCCGAGGGGAGACGCTGTGCCCAGGTTCCTGTTCGGCGACTTCGACCACCGCGTCACCGTCGGCGCCTTCCGGCCCGACCCGCAGACCATGGCCGTGCAGGAGATGCAGCACGGTCTCCCGCTGCAGGCGACGTGGCTGTACGGCTTCTTCCGGGAGGAATCGGGCCTGGTCTCGGCCATCGAGCGGAAGTTCGTCGGGTCCCTGACCAGCGGCTGCTTCGTCATGACTCAGGACGGGGACGCGGGCAACGAGCTCAACGTCCACCCCGACTCCGGCCGCAGCGCGCGGGGTGAGCTCCGGCGTGTGCTGGAGGGTCCGGAGCGGCGCTGGCACGAGCCGGTGTTCCAGCGCCTCCCCGCCGGCACCGTGCCCGCCGGCGAGCAGCCGATGGACCTGCGCTGGACGGGCGACGCGATCAGCTACCGCGAGGGCGACATCCTCGACCTGTCCGGCCCCCGCGCGGGGCTGGGCGTGCAGTTCTACGTCGCCTCGCGCGCCAACCCGATGCTCTACACGTCGACGTGTCACTGGGTCTCCGGGACGTTCCAGGGCCGCGCGGTCGCCGGACCGCTCTGGATGGACAACTCCTATTGGGTCCACGGCCTGGAATGGAAGGAGTACGGCTACTTCAACGGGCTGCAGGTGGCCTGGCACGTCTTCTGCAACAAGTTCGCGGACGGCACGTTCGAGTGGGGCCACCTCGTCATGGGCCGGGAGGGGTTCACCCCCGGCATCGTGGTGAGCTCCGACGACATCGTCGCGTCCACCCCCGATCTGCACGCGAAGTTCAGCGTCGACGACGGGGCCTGGCCAAAGGCCGCCTCGTTCGACCTCGGCTCGGCGCAGTACGAGTTCACCGGCCCGCCGACCGGCCGGATGACGCAGTTCTCCGCCTCGCGCTGGGCCAACTACCGCGCCCAGTTCGGGCAGACCCGCCTGGTCGGCGACTCCCGCGAACTCGTCGACGGCCTGACCTGGCTGGAGGCGTTCGCCGACCGCATCTCCGAGGACGGACTGATCACGTGACGCTCGACCCCACCTCCGTCGGCGCGACCGCCGACCCCCAGTCGATTCGCTGGACGTCGAAGGACTGCCTGCTCTACGCCCTCGGCGTCGGGGCCGGGACCGACGAACTCGCCTTCACGACCGACAACACCCGCGGTCTCGAGCAGCGCATGCTGCCGACGCAGCCGGTCGTCCTCGGCCTCGGCGCGACCGCGGCCTCGCTCAAGCTCGCGGGGAAGATCGACTGGGTGCGCCTCGTGCACGCCGCACAGGGCGTGGAACTGCTCGCTCCGGTGCCGGTCGAGGGTGAGGCCACGGTGGTCTCGCGCATCGCGGAGCTGTGGGACAAGGGCAAGGCCGCGCTGATCACCGCGGAGTCGACGGCCACCGCGCCCGACGGCACCGACCTGTTCCGCACCCGCATGACGGTGTTCATCGGCGGTGCCGGCGGTTTCGGCGGCGAGCGCGGCCCGTCGGTCGAGGAGGACGAGCCGACCGGCAAGCCCGACGAGACCGTCAGCTACGAGACCCGCCGCGACCAGGCGCTGCTCTATCGCCTCTCCGGCGACCGCAATCCCCTGCACTCCGACCCGGCCTACGCGGCGAAGGCCGGCTTCGACCGCCCGATCCTCCACGGGCTGTGCACGTACGGTTTCGCGGGCCGCGCGGTTCTCCACGCCGCCGCGGGCGGCGACCCCGACCGCGTCCGCTCCATCGACGCCCGCTTCGCCAAGCCCGTCTTCCCCGGCGACACCCTCCACGTCGATCTCTGGAACGTCGACGGCGGTGTGCGCTTCCGCGTCCGCACCGGGGAGGAGACGGTCGTCCTCAACGCCGGGCGCGCGACAATCGCGCCGTGACGCAACCCGGCTGGCAGCCCCTGCTCGACGCGATCGAGACCGCAACCGACGATCGCGTGAAGCACGCGCTGACGATGGTCGCGCGGCACGTGGTCGCCGAGGTGGAGGGCGACATCGAGGGCGTGCTCGCGACGCTGGTGCCGCACCCGACCTACCGGTTCTGGGGTGTCGGCACGAATCGCTCGGTGCTCGACGGCACCGGTCAGGTCCGCGGGTTCTACGACGCCCTGTGCGGCAGCGGGAAGAACCGGCTCGACTACGTGCTCTCCCGCGTCGTGGCGGACGCGTCGACCGTCGTCACCGACGGCGTCATCCACCACGTCCTCGACGGGGCCGACCTCCTCGGTCGCGTCTCCACCCCCGTCGAGCCGGGCCGCTGGTACCACGTCACGTACCAGTCGCTGATCGTCTGGCCGATCGACCCGGACACCGGCCTCCTCACCGGCGAGGAGGTCCACCTCGGCGAGGAGCACACCGTCGTCCGCGAGATCTCCCCGGACGAACTCCCCCACCTGGGCCGCGCCTCCCGCTGAGACTTACGTCAGGCCGTGGGCGGCACGAGGAAACCGCACCGCGGTCCGGTGGCTGAGGCCAGACGTCGGTCAAGTGTCGCGAGATCGGCGCCGAGCGCCTCCGCGACGGCGACGTACAGCGCGTCGTAGGCAGTCAGGTTGTGCCGGAGTTCCCAAACGCGATCCGCGAAGGGGTCGTAGGGGAATCGGGCGACCCGCAGCGCAAGCAGGTCGGCGTGAGCCAGCACCGCTGTGTCCTTCTCGACGGCACCGGTGATCTCACAACGGCGAAGAATGTTCGCGGCCTCGACCTGCATCAGGTGAGGCGCGGCGAGGTCGTCCCCGTCCAGCAGCGCGTCCGCCCACGTCCCGGTTGGACCGCTGTCGATCAGCGCGGCAACGACCACGGACGCATCGACGACCACCGTCACCGGCGATCGGCATCTCGCGCCGCGAGGATGTCCTCCGTGGACACGGTGCTTCCGGTGCGCCGCTTCCGCTCACGAACCGAAGCGGCGAAGGTCTCCGGGTCGGGGCGTCGACTGAGCGCGATCAGCTGAAGGCGCAGATACTCCTGCAGAGAACGCCCGCTGCGAGCTGCGCGCGCTGCCAGCTCGTCCCGCGCGTCGTCGGGAAGGTCGCGGACGGTGATCGAGGCCATGTCAGCATTCTAGCGACAGTTGCAGCACTTTGCTGCTGCCCTACGCGGGCCTCGGAGGTGTGACGTCGCGGGCGGCGGCGGGGTCCGAGAGGAGATCGGGGAGCCGGAACTTCTGGATCTTCCCCGACGGGGTCGTCGGCATCGCGTCGACGACGAACCAGCGGCGGGGGACCTTCGGGCCGGCGAGGGCCTCCCGGGCGAAGGCGCGCCAGGCCTCGGGGTCGGGCTCGGCGCCGGGGGCGAGGCGGACGACGGCGGCGACCTCCTCGCCCATGCGTTCGTCGGGGACGCCGATCACGGCGACCTCGCTGATCGCGGGGTGCTCGACGAGTCGGTCCTCGATCTCGCGGGGATAGATGTTCTCCCCACCACGGATGATCATGTCCTTCAGACGCCCCGTCACCTGACAGTAGCCACGGGGATCCATGACGCCGAGGTCGCCGGTGTGCAGCCACCCGTCGGCGTCGAGCGTCGCCGCGGTCTCGGCCGGCATCCCGAAGTAGCCGTCCATCGTCGTGTAGCCGCGGACGTGGAACTCCCCGACCTCACCGTGCGGGACGACCTGCCCGGTCGCGGGCTCGACGACGCGGACCTCGACCTGCTCCAGCGGCCGGCCTGCCCACGCGGACTTGTCCTCGGGGCTGTCGGTCGGCATCCCCTGCACGATGACGCCGCTGCACTCGGTCTGGCCGTAGCAGGGGACGAAGTTCGCGCCCCACTCCTTCTCCACCCGGCGGATCAGCTCGGCCGGGATCGTCGTCGAGCCGGCCATGATCACCTGGATCGAGGAGTGGTCGCGCTTGGCGAAATCGGGGTGCTCGGACATCGCGAGCAGCATCGTCGGGACGCTGGGGAGGAACGCCGGCCGCTCGGTCTCGATCAGCTCGAGCATGAGCGCGGGGTCGAAGGTCGTGATGATGTGCGCGGCCCGGCTCCACATCGACCCGATGGCCCCGAACGACGAGCCGCCGATGTGGAACATCGGCATCGCGTTCACCCACGATCCCGCGCCGTCGAGGCCGAGGCGGCGGTTGAACAGCCGCGAGTTGTTGCAGAGCGAACGATGGGACAGCATCGCGCCCTTGGGCCGGCCGGTGGTGCCGGAGGTGTACTGCATCATCGCCAGGCTCGACGGGTCGACGTCCGGGAGCGTCGCCGGGGGCCCCGACGCGAACAGGTCGCTGCCGGCGTCGAGCGTGAACGTCGCGCGCAGTGCGGGCAGGCGGTCGCGCACCTTCGCGAGCTCGACGGCGGGGTCGGTCCCCCGGTGCGGCGGCCCGAGGACGATCGCGACGGACCCGGACTGGCCGAGCACGTACTCCAGTTCCGCGGCGGTGTAGGCGGGGTTGATCGCGACGACGGGGATCCCGGCCAGCGCCGCCCCGAACTGGACCAGCTCCCACTCGGCGAGGTTCACCGACCAGATCGCGAGCCGCTCCCCCGGTTCCAGGTGTTCCAGCAGGCGGGCGGCCACGTTCTCCGCCGCCGCGAGGAGCTCGGCATAGGTCCAGCGCCGCCGTTCGGCCGGGTCCGCGGCCCCGTTCAGCAACGCCGGGGCGTCCGGCACCTCGGCCGCGGCCTCCCGCAGCACCCCGCCGACGGTGATGTCGCGCAGCTCCACCGACCGGTCGGCCTCGACGTACGACAACGGCATCTGAGGCTCCATCAATCAAGCGGGACGGGCGGTTCCGTCGCGCCGAACGGGTCGTAGGGGTGGCCGAGGCCGAGCCGGAACGCGCCCCACACCTCTCCGGTGGTGGCGAGGGCGGCGAAGGCGCGCACCATCGCGGGGACGGCGTTCTCCCCGGCCGCGGTCGCGCCGCGGACGTCGCGCAGCGCGGTTCGCACCGGTTCGAGGTCCCGCGCCGCCTTGCGCTCGCGGAACGCCGCGAGGTGGGCAGCGACCGCGGCGTGATCGACCTGGAACCGCGGCGGCGGGGTGAAGTGCGTCGGGCGGAACGCGTTGACCCCGACCTTGAGCCGCTCCCCGGCCTGCATCTCCCGCTCGACGCGGTGGTTGTGATCGTCGATCAGCTCCTCGAGCCGGCCCGACCCGACCGCCGGCAGCAGGCCCTGCGCCTCGATCTCGCCGAGCAGCTTGAGCGCCGCGGCCTCGAGCTCGTCGGTCAGCGCCTCGACGTACCAGCTGCCGCCGAGCGGGTCCGCGGTCCGCGCGGCCCCGACCTCGTGGGCGAGGATCTGCTGGGTGCGGATCGCGAGCTCACGCGCCTCCGGGGTCGGGATGGACACCGGCTCGTCGTAGGTGCACGTCTCGACCGACTGCACCCCACCGAGGATCGCGGCGAGCGTCTGGACCGTCGCCCGCGCCAGGTTGTTCAGCGGCTGCTGGTACGGCAGCGAACGACCCGAGGTGTGGCACGCGATGCGCAACCGCTGGCTGCGGACGTCCTGCGAACCGAACCGGTCCCGCATCGTGCGCGCCCACACCCGGCGCAGCGCGCGGAACTTCGCGACCTCCTCGAACAGGTCCACGTCCGCTGTCGAGACCCACGCCATCGACGGCGCGATCTGATCGACGTCGATGCCACGCACCGCGAGGTCAGCGAGGGTCTGGTTGACGATCGCCATCCCGACCGCGATCTCCGAGACCGGCGTCAGGCCCCGCTCGCGCAGGTTGTAGCACTGCGGGAACCCCGTCGCCCACCGCGGCGTGTACCGGGCGACGTGCTCCAACACGTCCACGGTCGCCCGCTGCGCCAGATCGACGGGCAGCAGCTTCTCGCCGTACCCGGACAGGGTGAGCGTCACGTGGTCGGGCATGTGCGACCCCTGAAGCCGCGTCAGGTCGTAGCCCTGCTGCTCGGCGTAAGCCAGAACCAACGGGTACAGCCCGACGGTGGCGTGCCACGCGATGTCGGTCGTCGTCAGGTCGATGCCGTCGAGCAGGACCTCCAGGTCCGGCAGCCAGGTCAGCGAGCAGCCCTCACTGCCGACCTCGGGCCCGAACATCGGGTGGTCCGGGTCGAGCGCCTCCTGGCTCAGCGTGTCGAGGACGACGTCGAGGCCAGTCGCGCCCTGGGCGCGGGCGGCCTCCAGCCCGGCGCGGGTGTCGGCGGGAGTCCCGTACCCGACGATCGTGCGCTGGGTCCACATCCGGCTGCGGTACATCTGCGGGTACGACCCGCGCGCGAACGGGAACTGGCCCGGGTCGCCGAGGTTCTCGACGTAAATCTCGTCCGGCTCCGCCGGCCCGTACGCCCCGTCGGTCTCCAACCCGCCCCAGGTGCGCGTGCGCGAGAGCCGCAGGTGGGCGTCGTCGACCTCGGGGAACGGCCGGCGCTCGTCGGGGCCGCTCACAGCGCCCTCGCCAGTCCGCCGACGTAGTCCAGGATCGCGTCTGGGGTCGAGTCCGGGCCGAACACCACCGCGACGCCGAGCGAGCGTAGGTGCTCGACGTCCTCGGGGTGGATCAGCCCGCCCACCATCACCGGGATGTCCTGCGCCCCGACGCGGCGCAACTCGGCCGTCAGGTCCGCGACGTAGTGCGTGTAGGTGCTGACGCTGAAGCTGACCCCGATCGCGTCGACGTCCTCGGCGACCGCGGCCGCCGCCATGCCCGCTGCGCTGTTGTGCTCGCCCAGGTAGATGACCTCGACCCCGGCGTCGCGCAGGATCCGCGACACCGTACGCAGACCGCGCGAGTGCACGTCGACCCCGAGCATTCCCAGAAGCACCCGCACCCTCATGACGCCGCCTCGTTCGGCCACTTCTTGACGCCCCGCTTGGTGACGACGACGTCGCCGGTCACGGTGGTCTGGCACGCGAGCCGTAGTCCGCCGTCCTTGGCCTCCTTGAGCGCGTCGAGACCTTCGGCCTCGAGGTCACCGATCGGGCCGCAGTTCTCGCGGCCGGACTCGACGGTCATGACGCAGGTCCGGCACGTCCCGTTGCCCCCGCAGATCGTCGGCCAGCGGTAGCCCTGCCGAGCAGCGGCACGAAAGACCGTCTCGTCGGGGTTCGGCTCCAGCCGGATCCCGGACGGACGCACCGTCACCGTCACGAACTCAGTCCACCGGGAGATAGAACGCGGCCCGGATCGACGCGAGGTCCAGGGTGGAGCTCATGCCACGACTCAGGTGCTTCGTCCGCCCCAACTGCGCCTTGATCGCCTCGACGTCCTCGGCCGTCTCGGCCTCGATCTCGTAGACGGCGACGTAGGTGGCCGGCTCCGGAATTCCCGCCGCCAGCGGGATCCCGCTCGCACGCAGGCGCCGGAAGGACACCGCCGCGCCGCGGTCGATCATCTCGGGAGCGTGCTCCTCGCTGTACCACCGGTTGAACTCGTCCTCGTCCGCCCCCGCCGTAGGCTCGCTGAGAACGATGAGCAGGCCCTTCGCCATTCCGCCTCCGCGCGCTAGAAAGTCGACCACCAGACTACTGAGAACTAGACTTTCCTGCCAGGGCGGATCTCGACCTGACGAGACATCAGATTCGAGCAGTCAGGCGAGGCCGTCCGCCGCGATACGGTCGGCGAAGCTCTCCAGCCACGTGTGACCGTCGGCGATCTCGCGCCGGTCGTTGAGGCGACGGGTCTGCCCGGTCTGCGCCCGGTACTCCGGGCCGCGGGCCGCGGAGAACTGCGTCATCCGCCCGCTCACCGGGCCACTGAACTCGTACTGCAGGTCACCCACGTCGTACGCCACCGAGGTGGGCCACCCGGCGTCGTCGAGGGCGTACTTGGTCCTAAGTCCTGAGGTCGAGGCCACCAGTCGATCGCCGTTGACCACCGCACCGGTCGTGAATCCGTCCCGCCCGGTGACGAAGTGGCCCCATTCGAGACTGCCGTCCGTGAACCGGTTGCAGAAGATCTGCCAGGAGACCTCCACCGACTTCCAGTAGACGTCGTCCTTGTAGTCCCGACCGTGCGCCCAGTAGGCGTTGTCCATCCACAGCGGGCCGGACACCGGTCGGCCGAGGACGGTGCCGGACGCCCAGTGACAGATGACGGTGTAGAGCATCGGGTGCGCCCGCGACGCCGAGAAGACCTGGATACCCAGCCCGGCACTGGGACCCGCGAGCGTCAGGATGTCGCCCTCCGAGTAGCTGATGGACTCGTGCCGCCAGCGCAGCTCCATCGACTGCTCGTCCTCGTTGCCGATCCCCTCGGGCAGCCGGGAGAACACCGGGTCGGACCAGACCCGTTCCGGACCGTCGAGCTTCCGACGGACCTCTCCCCGGGCGCTGCGCCCGGTCGCCGGCGACAGACCCAGCTCGCCGGTCTCGTAGTCCTCCCGCAGGACGAAGCAGCCGCTCGTGAGACCGCCGACGAACTTGCGCTCGACACCGAAGGTGGCGCCGTGGTCGTCCGAGAAGAAGCCGTAGATGTACGTGGCCTGCAGGGGTAGCCCGAACTGCGGGTCCTCGACCCGCATCGTCTCCGGGTCGGGCCGGAACGCTCCGACCACGGCTTGATGATCGAAGTCGCCGAACAGGTGCCGTGCCATGGTGCCTCCAGATCACGGTGCGGCGGTGAAACGGAGCGGTAGCTCCGGGTAGCCGTGCAGTACGAAGCTGCGGTGCCGTTCCAGCTCATGGGGTTCACAGGCCAGGCGGATCTCGCGAAGCCGATCGAGCAGCAGTTCACCCGCGACTCGCAGCTCCAGCCGCGCGACGCTCGAGCCCAGGCAGAAGTGCTCGAACCGGCCGAACGTGAGGTGCGGCGTGCGCCGAGCCTCCGACGACAGGAAGTCAGGGTCGGGGAAGGCCTCGGGGTCGCGATTCGCCGAGCCGAACACCAGCCACAGCAATGCCCCCGCGGGCACGTCCACGTCACCGATCCGCGTTGCGCGGGTGGCGGAGCGGAACATGCCCTGCACCGGCGCCTCGAGCCGAAGCATTTCCTCCAGCAGGGCCGGGAGCAGCTCCGGCTCGCGGCGCACCCGCGCCGCCAGGTACGGCTCGGTCGCGAAGCGATGCATCATCGACGTGATCATCAACGTGGTCGTCTCGTGTCCGCCGACCAGGAACTGAGCCAGCATCAGAAGGATCTCGTCGTCGGTCAGCGGCTCGACGCCGTCCATTCGCGCGTGCACCAGGTCGGTGAGCAGGTCGTCCTGCCCACGCGCCCGCCGACGGGCGATCTGCTCGGTGAAGTAGTCGTAGAACGCGTCGATGTCCGCGAACATCTGCGCGACCTCCGCGGCCGGCTTGTCGGCCGACCCGACTCCGGCCGTGAACGCATTGGCCCACCGCTTGAAGTCGGCCAGGTCCGAGGGCGGGACACCGAGCATGGTGGCGATCACCGTCATCGGCAGCGGGAGCGCGAACTCCCGCACCAACTCGACCTCGCCGCGCGCGGCGAACCCGTCGATCATCGTGGCGGCGAGCTCGCGGACCTCAGGTTCCAACGCCGCGATCCGGCGGGGACTGAACGCCGAGGCCACCAGGGCGCGCTGTCGTTTGTGCTGCGGCGGGTCGGCCAGCAGCAGCACCGGCGTCTCGGCCATCCGCAGCCGTCGGGCCGCCTGGTTCCGCAATCGCTCCGGACGGGCGGGGTCGTCCACGATCCGCTGCGCCAGACCCGTGATCGACGTCGGCCCACTGGCCATCGCCGAGGAGAAGGTCAGAGGGTCCCGCAGGATCTCCATCACGTCCGCGTACCGAGTCACCACGTAGGCGTCAAGACGAGCGTCGAACCAGACAGGTTCCCGGTCGCGGAGCACGTCGTAGAGCGGGAAGGGGCATCGGACCAGCTCCGGCTCCAACTCGTACAAGCGACCGAAGTCGGTCGGAGCGTACGGACACGTCGGTGCCGCCAACTGCTCTCCTGCACTCATTCGACTCCTCATGTGGGTTGTTCCTGACGCCCGAGCGCGGTGTCCGGCACCGGGGCCTGCGCCGCAGGTTTCTCCAGCCGCTTGCTGGCACCGAAACAGGTCGGCTTGCTGCCGCTCACCGCGGAGAATCCGTTCACGTCGAGCTTGAGCCCGTAGTAGCAGTCCACGTTCGCCGCGGGCTTGCCCTCGCTGAAGGTCACTCCGGGGCTGAGTCCGTCGAGCCTCTCCGTCTTCACCTTCCAGAGGCCTTCGAGGATCATCGCCGTGGTCACGGTACCCGCCCGCGCCTTGTCGGCGACGTTGGCCAGGGAAGCCTCGAACAACTTGCCGGCCGCCCACCCGAACAGCGCGTTCTGCTCCAGGACGGCACTGGGCGCGTAGCGACGCATCGCGTCGGTGAACGCCTTGACAGCCGGCGAATCGGTGACGGTGTAGGGAACGAGTTGCGTGCCGAGATACATGGTGTTCCGTCGCAGGCCGTTGTCGGCCGCGGCCGCCGCGCTCACCGCGATCGACCCCGTCGCGATGACCGGCGTGTAGTTCAACGACGAGCAGGATCGAACGGCGCGGATCGCGGCCGACCCGTCCAGCCCGACCCACAACAGGTTGACGCCCGCGGACTTGAGCTGCTGGCACTCGGCGGTGAAGTCCGGTTGGGTCAGCGACGTCGCGATGACCGGACCCAACTCGACGCCGGCTCGTTCCACACTCTTCGGGAAGTTGTTCCGCAGGCTCGTGCAGATCGAGGCCTCGACGCAGTAGACCATGCCGGCCTTGACCGCTCCGCCGATCGCTTTCGACGCGTCGATCACGCTGCCGTCGTAGGCGGTCAACGGCGAGCCGCCCGTGGAGAACAGGTACGGACTCTGCAGCCAGTCCACCGTCGTGAGGTCGCCGCCGACCACGGGAACCTTGTCCCGCTCCGCCGCCGTGCGCAGCGCTGCGTTCGCGACGGGAGCGCCGGAAGCGACGATCGCCACGGCGCCGCGGTCGTGGACCATCGAGTTCCAGTTCGCCGACACCCGAGCCGCGTCGGAGCCGTCGTCGAGCTGGATCAGCTGCACGGGGTGGCACTGCACGCCACCTCGAGAGTTGACGTCCTTCGCCCAGACCGCGAGCCCGGTACGCAGGCCGGCGATCGCGGCACCGACGAGCCCGGACGAGGCAAGCGTCTGCCCCAGGACGATCGGCGCCAGCGGTGCCGTGCAGGTCGCCGCCTGCGCCTGCGTGGCCACCGTCCGATCGGCGGCCGCCACGCTCTTCGACCCGGCGGGCGCGGCCACGCGGTCCGCCGTTCCCGGCGCGGTCACCACCGACGCGGTGGCCTCGGAGACATCGGCAGCGAGGGCCCCCGGAGCGGGGACGTCGGCCGCCACCGCGCCGGTCCCGGGCGCGGCGGCCCCCGGCACGACTGCACCCTGGTTGTTCCGGGCCGCGTCCACGGGGCCGTACCCGTTGCCGACCGCAACGACCCGTTCGTGATCCACCCGGTTCCCGCACCCGGCCACCAGGGCCAGGCAGACGCCGCACGCGACGAGAGCGGCGCGAGTCGACGCGCGGCGGGTCGACAGCACTCGAGACATCCGATCCTTCTTCCGGAAAAGGGCGCGCGGGGGCGCCTGACGTCGTGCTTGCGTGGGCGGCGCACGGCAGCGCGCCGCAGGCGAGCCATCAGTGCCCCCGCAGTGGAGCGGCGACGACGCCGGCGGCAGTCGCCGCTCCACTACTCCTCGGGCCAGAAGAGGCCTCAGGCCGGAACGGCCTCCCGCTCAGGTCGCGGAACCGCGACGAGCGCTTCGCGCGTCACCGGGCCGAACAGGTACTTGCCCATGAGGTAGGCACTGCTCGCCGCGATCGTGGTGCTGGTGAAGGCCGCCAGCACACGCCAGCCACCGGGGATGTCCAGGTTGATGGCCGCGTAGGTCGGCCAGCCGGCCCACAGTTCCCAGGCCGAGAAGCTGCACACGACGAGCGGGATGGCCGCGAGCCCACCCTTGGCGGGGCCCCAGTACTGGATCGCGAGGAAGAGCAGGAAGCCGGCCAGCATCTCGCCGTAGTTCACCGGCACCCACCACAGCGGGAAGTCGGTGCCGACGCGCCAGGGCTGCTCGCCGTAGTAGTCGTACAGGCTGGTGAGGAGGAAGCCCTCGAGGAAGATGTTGAAGACGGCCTGGCCGATCAACGCACCGACGAAGATCCGCCAGCTCCGCGTGGCGAAGGCCTTGTAGAACGCGTAGCAGGCGAGACCACCGAACGCGGTGTAGGTGCACATCGTCCACCACGGGTAGTGGATCGGCTGGGCCAGGTCGGGGAACTGCGTCCACGCGGTGTGGTTCCCGTGGAAGAAGCGAACGCCGCCGAGGGCGTCCCAGATCGGTTCGCTGAGACTGCATCCCAGACTGCCGACCAGGCAGAGCAGGAGGAGCGGAGAACGACGGCGCGCGAGTTCGACGAACGCGAAGAGCACGATCAACGCGGAGACGATCACTCCACCGGTGGTGAAAGCCTCCGCCCGCTCGGGCGAGATCGTCGGTATCTGGGTGATGTCCCGTTCTAGAGGTAGGGCAGCAACGATCATGGCCGACTTCCTGGGAGTAGGGAATCTTCAACTAAGCAATCTGAGGTGCCGTCAGTAGTTGACGGCATCGACCCGTGGCCGGACCGGGACCAGCTCCGCGCGGACACCCGGCTCACTGCCCTCGGCGATCTGGCGGTTCAGCGCCTCGTGCACGCACCAGGTCGTGGCAGCGATCCAGGCGCAGAAGGCGGCCAGCGGCAGGTAGAACCCGAGCAGTCCGTTCCAGGCGAACGGACCGTCCTTGAAGTACAGAACGGTGCCGGCCGGCAGGATCAGGACGGCGACCCACAGGTTCAGGTAGCCCAGCCAGCGCGGCAGGATCGGCTCGTCCCGACGGTCAATCAGAATCGCCGCTCCGATGGCGAGGATCTGCACCCAGGCCGACCAGATGACGGTCATGAACAGGATCCAGCCGAGGTCGTTCATGGCCCGGGTGACGTCGGGGGCGCGGCCGTCGAAACGGAACGCGGTCGCCATCCAGACACCGATGGGCGTGATGAACTCCAGCGAGAGCAGCGCACAGGACGCCATCTGCACGTCCGCCAGTCCGCGGGCGCCGTCGATCCGCTTGAGCTGGCCCGAGATGGCGATCGCCCACGGCACGAGCAGGGCCGAGCCGGCCATGGACACGACCATGCCGAGCTTGATGGCTCCGGTGTGGTCGGCGTACTTGCCGACGATCTGATCGGGGTCCAGGCCCGGGTCGTGCGGCGGGATGAACCCCGCGACCAGCACGAATGCGCCGACCCACAGCACCACCATGGCCGGTCCGGCCCAGATCAGAACCCGATGCACCCGTGCTTCCACGGCACAGCCCTCCTGCGTTCCGAGGCGCGCGAACGGGCGTCTTGCGGTGATTCCCCGCTCGCTCCGAGAGACGTACGTCGTACGATAGAGCTGTACGCTACGGCTGTACGTTACTCTTGTTCCGTACAGAGTCAAGGGGGTGGAACATGTCGGCGGAGCGTGCGGTCTCCCGTCGTTACAGACCGCCCCGGTCCACGTCGTTGCCGGCGGTACTGGACGCGGCGCTGCGCATCGTCGACGCCGAGGGCGTCGAGGCGCTGAGCATGCGTCGGCTCGCCGACGACCTCGGCATCGGCGCGATGACGCTCTACCGCTACGTCGCGACCAAGGACACGCTCTACGACGAGCTCGTCACCCTCGTCCTGGGTGACCTCGCGTCCGACCCGGCACCCGACGCCCCCTGGCGGGCGCAGCTGGAGGAGGTCCTCACCGGCCTCCACAACGAACTGCGTGCCCACCCGGGCATCACCGAGATCATCCTGACCCGGCGCGTCCCGACGCCGGCCTTCGACCGGCACCGCGAGATCGTGCTCGCCGTCCTTCGCGAGGCCGGGTTCTCGGTGGAGTCCGCCGTGGACGCCCTCACGTCACTGATCTGCTACACCCTCGGATTCTCCCACGTGGAGCGAATCCGCGGCGGGGTCGACCGCGAGGAGGAGGCTCGTCGGCTGAAGAGCCTCCCCACGGAGGAGTTCCCGCACCTGATCGAGGCGGCGACGTCCTATCCCGGCCACCTCAGCGACCGCGCGTTCTCCACCGGTCTCGGCGCGATGCTGGACGGTCTCGAACGAGCACTCGACGCTCAGACCGGCCGAACCTGAGCCGCTGAGTTCGCGCGACGGACGGCGAGGCGGCCGATCCAGCCGAGCAACTGGCGGTTGGCGTAGGTCAGATCTCCCTCGTGCCACTGGCCGAGGTCGTCGAAGATCCCGGTCTTCCCGGTGGCCGGGTCGGTGACGTCCACGCGGCCGTCGGGGCGGGCGGTGTAGACGTACCCGTTGATGGGGTCGACGAGCTTCTTCTGTTCCGCAGCCATGCCTCAGCGCTCCACATAGCTGGTCAGGGTCTGGTGGAACTGGCGGATCCGGCTCTCCTGGTACTGACCGAGCGTCAGACCGGACTTGCGGGTCGTCTTCATCCCCCGCTGGACCGACACCATGTTGTCGATGTCCTGGTCGAAGACCGGGCCGAGCAGACCGAGCTCGGGGACGTCGGTGAAGGCCGTGTCCTCCGGCACCCAGATCACCTTCGCCGGCGGCGGCTTCGGGCCGCCGGCGGGCGGGTCGGCCAGGATGAACGTCTCGAAGATGCAGGTGTCCGGGTCGAAGCCGTTGGGCCGCCAGCGGTAGCAGATGTTCGACTTCATCCCGCCCCACGGGTGGAAGTTCGGGAAGACCGTGTGCTGCACGGTGTCGAGCAGTTCGGAGTCCGAGAGCTGCGAGAAGTCGCGGCCGGAGATCTTCGAGAACTGCTTGCGGGTCTCCTCGGCGAGGACCTCACGAGCCGTCTTGCCGGGCGGGATCTCCGGCAGCCCGTTCTCCCCCGGCTGCAGGTCGCGGCCGGTGTCGGCGGAGTAGAACGTCCGCGCGGCGTAGAACGACTCGAGGACGTCCTCCTCGTCGACGAAGTCCGCGACGTGCGGGCTCGGCGCGCCCTGGACGTTGATCATCCGGTTCCAGTGCGGCTCGTCCGAGGTCGCGTCGTACTGGGTGTTGGCGTCGGCCGTCCACGTCAGGATCTGAGGGTGCGTCGCGATGACGTGATAGGTCTCCATGAAGGCCTCCTGCGCGGCCTTCCAGTTCAGCGGCAGGATCTTCGCGGTGTGGACCGCCTTGTAGCGCTCCTCGATCGGCCAGATCCAGAGCTCGTCGAACGTGCCGAGGAACTCCGCCAACGTCTGGGTCGAGGACTCGTCCGGGTTGAGAAAGACCCAGCCGCGCCAGGTGTCCACGCGGGCCTCGGGGAGCTGCATCCTCGACTTGTCGACGTGCGGGAAGTCCCACTCGCACGGGATGTTCTTCAGGCTGCCGTCGAGGTTCCAGGTGAACCCGTGGAACGTGCAGCGGAGCTCCGGCACGTTGCCCCCGCGGTCGCGCAGCATCCGCGCGCGGTGCAGGCAGGCGTTGACGTACGCACGGATCCCGTCCTCCGTCCGCATCACGATGTAGGAGAGGTCGCCGATCTCGTAGAGCACGTGGTCCCCGACGTTCGGGATCTCGTCCTCCAGGCAGACCATCTGCCACACGCGGTACCAGAGTTTCTCCATCTCGAGCTTCGCGAACTCGGGCGAGGTGTAGCGCTCGATCGGGATGTCGGTCGGGTCGATCTGGTCGTTGCGGTTGTAGCGCAACGAGGCCGGCACCGGCCGGCTGTCGCGGTCCAGGTACTCCTGGACGCTCGGGCCCGGCGACCGGGGGCGGTCGGTGCTGGGCCGTTCGGTGCCCGGCCGTTCGGTGGTGGTCATACGGCGCCTCCAGCGAGGACGGGCGGGACGACGAAGTCGGCGAACCAGGCGCGGACGTCACCGTCAGGGACGAGCTCTCCTCGTTCGGAGACGAGGACGTGTTGGGTGAGGAACCAGCGGACGATGCGCTCGTTCGACAGGTGGGCCGCGATCTCCCCACGAGCGCGGCCGTACTCCAACAGCGGCCCCCAGTACTCGTACTGCGCCGCGGCGAGCGCCTCGTCGTGACTCATCAGCTCGGCGGTGATCGCCGTCGCCTCGGCCACCAGCGTCACGTTCGCCATCCAGTCGTGGGCCAGGTCGTGGCCGGCGACGAGCGAGTCGAGGATCAGCGGCGCGACCGGGCCGGACAGCGTGATGCGGCTCCAGCGTTCCGCGTTGACCGCACGCACCTCGGCGATCATCACCTGCCGCACGAGCTCCTCGCGGCTCGCGAAGTACCGGTACAGGTTCGGCCGGGCGACCCCCGCGAGCGCCGCGACCTCGTCCAGCGGCGTCGCCGCGATCCCGTTCTGCCGGAACAACGTCCGCGCCGCGTCGAGGATCCGCTCCCGCGCCGTCCGCGGGGCCGCTTCCACCGACGCCTTCGTCATGGACCCGACGATACACATCTGCCGTAGTTGTATCAATACCCGCGCCGCGTGGACGCGCTTCACTCGTCGGCGCCAGGCCTTACTCGCCCGGTCGGGCGAGTAAGGGCTGTCGGTGGCGAGTGAAGCGCGATCCCGAGGGCGCGGGCAGGGCCGGCGCGATACGGCGGGCGGAGCGGTGTATCGGGGGAACGGGGTCAGATGCCGCCGGACTGGGCCGCCTGGAGGAGGGGGACGGTGTTGATGGTCAGGCCGCCGTCGACGCGGAGGACCTGGCCGGTGACGTAGGCGGCGCCGGTGGCGAGGGCGCAGATCGCCTCGGCGACGTCCTCGGCCAGGCCGGAGCGGCCGAGCGGGATCAGGGCGTTGGTGCGGGCCTCGCGGGCGGGGTCGCCCTGCCGGTCGGCGGTCATCTCGGTGCTGATGCGGCCGGGGGCGACGGCGTTGACGCGGATCCCGCGGGGGGCATACTCCAGCGCCGCGGCCTCGGTGTACGACGCGACGGCGGCCTTCGCCATCGAGTACACGCCGGTGCCCGGGACCGGCATGAACGCCGACATCGAGGCGACGTTGACGACGGCCCCGCCACCGTTGGCGGCGAGCGCGTCGGCAAGGTGACGCGTCATCAGCAACGGCCCGAGCACGTTGACGTCGAAGACCTTGTGGAAGTGCTCGGTGGTGACGTCGGCGAGCTTGCCCGGCAGGTACATACCGGCGTTGTTCACCAGCACCGCGAGGTCGGAGATGCCGGCCGCGACGGCCGCGACCGACGCCTCGTCGGCGACGTCGACCTGCGCGGCCTTGGCGCCGATCTCGGAGGCGGTGGTCTCGGCGGCTGCGCCGTCGAGGTCCGCCACGATCACCTCGTAGCCGGCGGAGACCAGCCGGGCCGCGGTCGCGCGGCCGATCCCCCGGGCCGCGCCGGTCACGAGTGCAAGAGCCACGTCAACGTCCCATCAGTTGGTGGACCGCCGCGACGAGGTCGTCGGAGGTCGGGTGGAAGTCGAGGCCCGCCGCGAACGGGACGGGCGAGTACCCCGCGCCGAGGCGCAGGACGGGTGCCAACAGGTCGGCCCACAGCGTCTCGGTGATCTGGGCCGCGAGCTCGGCGCCGGGGCCGCAGAACGTGTGGGCGTCGTGAAGCACGACCGCGCGCCGGGTGCGCTCGACGGACTCCAGCACCGTCTCCATGTCGAGCGGGACGAGCGTGCGCAGGTCGATCACCTCGGCCGAGATCCCCTGCTCCGCCAGGGTCTCCGCGGCCGCGACCGCGTTGCGCACCTGCGTGCCGTAGGTGATGACGGTGACGTGCTCGCCGGGACGCCGCACCGCCGCCTTCCCCAGCGGGACCTTGTGCAGCCCGACCGGGACCTCATCCTTCTGCGTGAAGACGAGGTCGAAGTGCTCGACGAACAGGCACGGGTCCGGGTCGTCGATGCACGAGGCGAGCAGACCCTTGGCGTCGGCCGCCGTCGACGGGACGACGACCTTGATGCCGGGCGTGTGCATGAACCACGCCTCGAGGTTCTGCGCGTGCTGCGCGCCGAAGCGCCGGGTGCCGACGCCCGTCCGCACCGTCAGCGGCACCGGCGTGTGCCCGCCGGACATGTAGCGCAGCTTCGCGGCGTGGTTGACGATCTGGTCGATGCAGACCGTCGTGAAATCCATGAACATGATCTCGGCGATCGGCTTGTAGCCACCCATCGCGAGCCCCACGGCCGCGCCGATGATGCCGGTCTCGGCGATCGGCGTCGGGCGCACGCGGTCGCGGCCGTACTTCGTCGACAGGCCCTTCGAGATCTTGAGGACGCCGCCGATCGGGTCGGCCACGTCCTCACCGAGCAGCAGGACCTTGGAGTCGGCGTCCATCGCGAGGTGCAGGGCGGAGTTCAGCGCCTGCGCCATCGTCATGACCTCGGTCTGCGCGGCGCCCGCGGCGTCGTCGGAGAGGAAGGCAGCGGTGGTCACAGCGCCACCCCCGTCCCCGCCAGCGCGGCGGTGTCGGCGAAGACGTCCCGGTAGCGCAGGTCCTGCTCCGGCGGCGCACTGGCCTGGGCGAAGGCGAAGGCGTCGTCGACCTGCGCGACCACCTCCGCGTCGATCGCCGCGAGGTCGGACTCGCTCGCGGCCCCGGACTCGAGGAGACGGCGCCGGAACGACGGCACCGGGTCGCGCTCGAGCGCGGCGGCGAGCTCGTCGGCCGGCATGTAGCTGTAGTCGGCGGACCCGCTGTGCCCGGTGAGCCGGTAGGTGACGGCCTCGACGAACGTCGGGCCCTCGCCGTTGCGGGCGCGGGCAAGGGCGTCGCGCAGCACCTCGGCCGTGGCGACCGGGTCGAACCCGTCGACGCGGACGGTGCGCATCCCGTACGCCTGCGCGCGACCGGCGAGGTCGGTGTTCGCGGCGTACTCGGCGATCGGCGTGTGCTCGCCCCACTGGTTGTTCTGACAGAGGAAGACGACGGGCAGCTTCCAGAGCCCGGCCATGTTCATGCCCTCGTGGAAGGCACCGATCGAGGTGGCGCCGTCGCCGAAGGTCGTGACCACTGCACGCTGCGCGCCGTCGAGCTGCGCCGCGATCCCGAGCCCGACCGCGATCGGGATGCCGGAGCCGACGATGCCGGTGCTCGTCATGAACCCGACCGAGGTGTCGTGCAGGTGCATCGGCCCGCCCTTGCCGCCACACACCCCGTCAGATCGACCGTAGATCTCGGCGATCACGCCTCGCAGGTTCGAGCCCTTCGCGAGCGCGTCGCCCAGGGAGCGGTAGGTGGAGACGAGCTGGTCCTCCGTCGTCACCGCGATCGAGAGCGCGCCGCAGACGCCCTCCAGTCCGCGCACGGGGTAGAACGCCGACTGCAGCGAGCCGGACTTCACCTCCGCGGACGCGCGATCGCTGGTGGCCGTGATCAGGGCCATCGTCCGGTACATCTGCAACATCTCGGCCGTCGTCAGCACCCGGCCAATTTAGTCGCGTACTAGACTTTTTGGCAATCTACGGTTTAACGTCGACACCGTGGTCGAGAAGTCTGATCTGACGCGCCTGATCGCCAACGACCCCGGGCTCGTGCGGTGCCCGTGGCCGCTGTACGACGTGCTGCGCACCGAGGCGCCGGTGACGTTCGACGAGACGCTCAAGGCGTTCGTCGTGACGCGGTACGCCGACGTCATCGAGGTCCTCAAGGACACCGCGACCTTCTCCTCCGCGATGGCGAGCGGCCCGAGCTCGGTGACCGGGCTCGCGAAGCAGTTGATCGCCGACCCCGCGACGCCGGAGCGCCTGCGCGCGCAGGCCGAGCGTCGGCTCAAGCTCGCCGAGTCGCCCGTCCTGCTCTTCACCGACCCACCGCTGCACAAGCGGCAGCGCCAGCTGGTGTCGGCCGCCTTCAGCCCGAAACGCATCAAGCAGCTGGAGCCGGAGGTCCGGCGCCTGGTCGACGAACTCATCGACGGCTTCATCGGCGACGGCAAGGTCGACCTCGTCCCGCAGTTCGCGATCCCGCTGCCGATGACGGTCATCGCGACGATGCTCGGCGTCCCGCCGGAGAACATGGACCAGTTCAAGCGCTGGTCGAACGCGTTCACCGCCGGCGTCGGCGCGGTCGAGCAGACCGGCGAGGGGATCGCCGAGATCTTCGACGAGGTCGACACCTTCTACGACTACTTCACCGCCGAGATCGAGCGCCGCCGCGTCGAGCCGCAGGACGACCTGCTCACCGACCTCGTCGAGGCTCGCATGGCCGGCGAGGAGCCGCTCACGCTCGACGAGATGCTCAACATGCTCGTCCAGTTCCTCGTCGCCGGGAACGAGACGACGACGAACTCGGCCGGGATGCTGGTGAACCGGCTCGCACAGGAGCCCGGCCTCGCCGACCGCGTCCGCGAGAACCACGCGCTGATCCCGACGCTGGTCGAGGAGATGCTGCGCGTCGAGGCCCCCGTGCAGGGCATGTTCCGCGTCGCGACGACCGACGCGACGATCGGCGACGTCGCCGTCCCCGCCGGTTCGGTCGTGTGGCTGGTCTACGGCTCGGCCAACCTGGACCCCCAGACCTTCCCCGAGCCCGGCAACCTCGACCTCGACGGCGACCGTGCGCCCCACCTGACGTTCGCCCGCTTCGAGCACTTCTGCCTCGGCGCGAACATCGCCCGGCTCGAGCTCCGCATCGCCGCCGAGCGCCTGCTCGACCGGCTCGCGGACATCCGCCTCGCCTGCGACCCGGCGGAGGTCCCGTACCACCGCAGCTTCGTCCTGCGCGGTCCCGCGCGCCTCCTGCTCACCTTCACCGCCCGCTGAGCGCGCCACCCGGATCGGCGGCGCACGCCCGCCGTTAGAGTTCGGGCATGCCGTCGCCGACCTCGAAGACCGCGAAAGCGGGCCAGCGGTCGGATCCGCTCACCCGGGCGCACAAGTACTGGCGCGGCGAGCACCTCGGCATCGACGAGGACTCGTTCATCGCGATGACCTCGGTCCTGCGGCTGCACCGGCTGATGACGACGAACATCGAGGCCGAGCTCAAGCGGCACGACATCAAGCTCACCGACTTCATGCTGCTGGTGACGCTGGAGATGTCCGACAACCACACCCGCTCGGTGTCCCGGCTCGCGAAGTCGCTCCTGGTCCACCCGACGACGGCGACCGTCGCGACCGACCGCCTCGAGGCCCGCGGACTCCTCGTCCGCACCCCGCACCCGAGCGACCGCCGCGCGACGCTGGTGACGATCACCGAGGAGGGCCGCGACCTGCTCCAGCGGGCGTCCGCCGTCCTCGACGCCGTCGAGTACGGCCTCCCCGGCGCCTCCCCCGCGGAGCGCGCCGCCCTGGTCGACGCGATCGACGCCGTCCGCGCCGCCGCCGGCGACTGACGCCTCCCTCGTTGAACAAGGGGTGACACCCCTTACTGCGCAGTAAGGGGTGTCACCCTTTCTGGCGCCAAAAGGGGTGTCACCCCCACTGGGGCAGAAGTGATCAGGCGGCCGGGGGCGGGGGCGGCAGGTGCGGGGTCTCGTTGACCGAGGCGACGCGGACGCCGCCGGCGGTGTCGGCGACGAGGCGGCTGATCCCGCAGTTGTCGGGGTGGAAGAACCACATCCGGTCGATCCCGACCGCGGCGCCGAGCAGGACGTTCAGCACCCCGCCGTGGGTGACGACGAGAGCACGGCCGCCGGCGTGGGTCGCCAGGATCTCGGCGAGGACCTCGGTGGCCTCGGCCCGGAAGGTCGGCAGGTCGATGCCCCACGGCGTGAGGTCGCCGGCCATGCAGGCGTCGAAGCGCGGGTCACCGGCGGCGCGGAGCTCGCTCAGCAGGACGTACTCGGTCGCGCGCCGGTCGAACTCGGCGAGACCGTCGCGGATCTTCGGCTCGAGCCTGAGCTCGGCGCACACCGGCGCCGCGGTCTCCCGCGCCCGCCGCTGGGGCGAGCAGTACACCGCCGCGAGGGGTTCACCGGCGAGCGCCTTGGCAACGGCGTTCGCCTCGTCGCGGCCGCGTGCCGACAGCCCGGGATCGGTCGTCCCGCGTTCCGCCTGAGCGTGGCGGACCAGGACGACCGTGGTGTGGGCGACGACCTCGAGGCCGCCGGGCCTCAACTCGCGAGCTCGTCGGTCTCGAGCTCGGGCGCCTCGGAGCCGAGGTAGGCGCTGCGGACCAGCTCGGACGTCTGCACCTCGCGCGGGGTGCCCTCGAAGATCGGCTTGCCGAAGTCGAGGACGTGGATGTACTCGCAGGTGCTCATGACCAGCGCCATGTCGTGCTCGACGATGAGGATGCCGAGGCCGCGCTCGGCGACCAGCGTCCGCAGGATCTCGCCGAAGCGCTCGGTCTCGGAGCCGTCCAGACCGGACGAGGGCTCGTCGAGCAGCAGCAGCCGGAAGTCACCGGCGGAGACGCGGGCGAGCTCGACCAGCCGGCGCTGACCCGTGGAGAGGTCGGCCGGACGCCGGTCGGCGAGGTGGGAGATGCCGCAGAGCTCCATCGCCTCGGCGGCGGCCTGCTTGGTTGCGCGGCGCTCGGCCGGACGCGCGGCGAGGTGCCGCAGCGGGTTCCGGCCGGCCATCGCGGCCTCGCGGCCCATGCGCACGTTCTCGCGCACCGAGAGCGTCTCGAACAGCTCCATCCGCTGGAACGTGCGGCCCAGGCCCTTGAGCGCGCGGGCCTGCGGCGGGGCGGAGGTGACGTCCTCACCGAACAGCACGACCTTGCCCGCCGCCGGGCGGACGACACCGGTGATCGCGTTGAAGGTCGTCGTCTTACCGGCACCGTTCGGGCCGATCAGGCCGGTGATCCGGCCACGAGGGGCGGTGAGGGTCTGGCCGTCGACGGCGGTCAGACCGCCGTACCGGACCGTGAGGTTCTCCACATGCAGACCGTCGACGGTTCCCTCGACCATACCGACCTCCACGATTGGGGTACGAGCGCAATTGTCTATTCCTAGAGTAATCCTCCGGCCCTGGCAACGGTCAGTCCTGACGGGGTGGACCGATTCGGCTGCGCCGGGCCCGAATATTGTTCACAATTTTCTGAACGACGTGAAGACTGAGCGGAAGGAGGGACGTGAGCTCCCCGCACCCCGAGGACCGACCTGAGACCCCGGAGGTCCCGGCCGCCCCCGAACCCGGGGTGATCGGCGCCCTGCTCGCCCGGGACCACGCGGCCTCGCTGCAGACCGTCGCCCGTGAGCGGGTGTGGCTGCTGGAGGCCCTGCGCAACGGCGAGGACATCGAGGATCTCGCCCGCCTCCTCAACGTCACCCCGCGCGCGATCCGGCACCTGCTCGGCGACGCCGTCGGCCGCCGCGACCTCGGGAGTGACGACCTCGGGAGGGACACGGCCTGACGCGCCGTCCGCGAGGAGCCGTCCCCGCGGAGCCGTCCCCGCGGAGCCATCCTTGACACGGCGGCGGCCCCCGGCCGAGGTTGGGCTCACCGCACTCGACCGAAGGGACCACCAGGCGTGAACTCCCCCGGCGGGGTGGTGGTCGTCGGCATCAACCCGGTCGGCCGGACGACGGCGCTGCTGCTCGCGCGGTGGGGCATCCCGGTGCTGCTGCTCGACGCCGACCCGCAGTGCGCCGCCGCGGGCTCCGGCCCGATCCGCCCCCACCCCGACACCCTCGACATCTGGGCCTGCGTCGGCGGGGAGGGGATCCCCGCGGACCGGCCTGAGGCGGTCCTCGACGCGCTGCTCGACCGCGAGGAACGCATCGAGGTCCGTCCCGGGTACCAGGTCACCGGAATCCGGCAGGACGCCGGCAGCGTGGTGCTCACCTGCGCCAGCGAACTCGGCCGCAGCGAGATCGAGGTCGAGCACGTGGTCATCGCCACCGAGCCGTGCCTGACCGCGCTGCGCGAGGCCCTCGGCGAGACCCCGGACGACGCGCTCCGCATGTGTGTGGGCCGCGTCCTGCTGGCCGGCGACGCCGCCGACCTCGGCGCACCGTCCCGGGCGCCCGGACTGGACGCCGGCGTCGCCGACGCCGAGAACGCGGCGTGGAAGCTCGCCGCGGTCCTCCACGAGTGGGCGCCCCTCGAGCTGTTGGAGACCTACCACGACGAACGCCACGCACCCCGTCCGGAGACTCTCGTCCCCGACGCGCCGGTGGGCGACCCGGCCCGGCCGGCGGTGACGCGGTTCCGCCAGTTGGTCCGGGACGGCTTCCTCGTCCTGACGGTGGATCAGGACGTCGATGCCGCCGCGGTCTCGGCTGCCGTGCAGGCTCCCGTCCGCGTTCTCGCCGCCGCGGACCTCACCGGGGGCGACGACGTCCTCGCCGCTCTCGGCGCGAAGCCCGGCGAGGCGTGGGTGATCCGCCCCGACGGCCACGTCGCTGCCGTCGTCCCCGGGGAGGCCGACGCCGTCACTGCCGCCCTGCGCCGAGCGCTGGCGCTCTGAGGCGAGCGTCAGTCCAGCGCGCGGAGGTGGCTGAACTCGTTGAGGGTGACGATGCGCATCCGGTTGCGCTGGTGGTCGACGGCGACGCGGCAGATGCCCGTGTGCTTCGGGTAGAAGAACCACATCCGGTCGAGGCCGAGGACCGCACCGAGAATTGTGTTCAGCGCCCCGCCGTGCGAGAAGGCGAGGACACGCTGGCCGGCGTGCTTGGTGGTGATCTCGGTGATCGCCTCCATCACCTCGGCCTTGAACGTCGGGTAGTCGGTGTTCCAGGCGGAGAGGTCACCGCGCAGACAGGCCTTGTAGCGCGGGTCGCCCGCCTTCTGGAGGTCCTCGAAGAACAGGTACTCGTCCGAGTGCTTGTCGAACTCGGCCAGACCGTCGAGCGGGACGATCTCCATACCGCGGTCGGCGGCGAACGGCGCGGCCGTCTCCATCGCGCGCCGCAGCGGCGAGGAGTAGATGGCGTCGAAATGCTCGGCGGCCAGGAAGTCGGCGACGGCGCGCGCCTCGGCGCGGCCCCGCTCGGAGAGGCCGGGGTCGCTGCGGTCGGAACCAGTCAGTCCGCGCTCGGGCAGGCCGTGACGGACCAGCACCAGCTCGCCCTGCGGGGCGACCTCGAGACCTCCGGGCTTGGGCTCGTCGCTAATGCCCGCCTCCGACGTACTCCGCCGCAATCGCGTCCGCATCCACCTCGGACACCTCGCCGGCGAACGAAACGCGGCCACGGTTGAGCAGATAGACGTAGTCGGCGACGTCGAGCGCGCGGGTGACGTACTGCTCGACGAGCAGCAGGGCGGAACCCTCCGCAGCCAGTCGACCGAGGAACTCGAAGATCTCGTCGACGATCTTGGGCGCGAGGCCCATCGAGACCTCGTCGAGCAGCACGAACCGCGGCTTCTGGATGTAGGTGCGGGCGAGGGCGAGCATCTGCTGCTCACCGCCGGACATGGTCCCGGCGAGCTGTGCGAGCCGCTCCCCGAGTCGCGGGAACGCGGAGACCGCGCGCTCGATCGACTCCTTCTCCTTGCCGGCCTTGCTCTGCAGGATCAGGTTGTCCCGCACCGTCAGGCTCGGGAAGATGCCGCGACCCTCGGGCACGTGGCACAGACCCCGCGCGCACAGGTCGTGCGGCGGCATCCCGAGCACCGACTCACCGCCGAGCACGATGTCCCCGCCCATCGGACGGATCAGCCCGGACGCGGCGCGCAGGAGCGTGGTCTTGCCCGCGCCGTTCGGCCCGAGCAGCGCGACGATCGACCCGTCGGGGACGATCAGGTCGACCCCGCGCAGGACCTGGGTGCCGCCGTAGCCGGCGTCGAGCCCGCGAAGTTCGAGCATCAGCGCCTCCGTCGACCTGCGGTCTGACGCGTACTCACTCCACCGGTCAGGACGGCGAACTGCTGGGCGGCGTCCGTCCGCGTGTCCGAGCGTTGCGCGGGGACCGAGGCCCCGGCGATCAGCGCCGCGGCGGCGTTCTCCAGCTTCTTGTCCGCGCCGTAGCAGACCGGCTTGCTGCCGTTCGGGGCGCCGAAGCCCTTGTCGTCGAGCCGCAGACCGTAGTAACAGTCGATCGACTTCGCCGGCGAACCCTTCGTGAACGTGGCGCCCGGCGAGAGACCGCCGAGCTTCTCGTTCTTCAGTTGCCAGAGTCCGTCGAGGATCATCTCGGTGGTGATGTTCCCGCCGCGGGCCTTGGCCGAGACCTTCTCGAGCGCGGCCTCGAGGAGCTTGCCGGCGGCCCAGCCGAGCAGGGTCTGCTGGTCCTCGGGCGCCGACGGCGCCCAGCGCTTCGTGGCGGCGTGGAACTCCTTGATGCCCGGGGTGTCGGTCGTCATGTAGGGCACGACGCCACTGCCGAGGAAGGTCTTGTTGCGCCGCAGGCCCGCGTCGGCGGCGGCCGCGGCACTGACCGCGATGGCGCCGGTGGCAACCGTCGGGAAGTAGTTCAGCGACGCGCAGGACCGGGCGGCGCGGATGCTGGCCGAACCGTCGAGGCCGAAGAACAGGACGTTGACGCCGGCCGACTTCATCGTCTGGCACTCGGAGGTGAAGTCCGGCTGCGTCAGCGACACGGCCTGGATCGGACCCAGCGCCGCCCCCGCGCGCTCGGCGCTCTTGGGGTAGTTGTTCTTCAGCGCAGTGCAGATCGAGGCCTCGACGCAGTAGAAGATGCCGGCCTTCAGCGAGCCCGACGTCACCTTCGCCGCGTCGACCACGCCGCCGTCGTAGGAGGTGAGCGGCGTGCCACCGGTCGGGAACAGGAACGGACTCTGCACCCAGTCGACGGCCGTGACGTCACCGCCGACCACCGGGACCTTGTCGCGCTCGGCCGCGGTCCGCAGCGCCGCGATGGCGATCGGCACACCGCCGCCGACCATCGCGACCGCGCCGCGGTCCTTCATGATCTGGTTCCAGTTCGCGGAGACACGCGCCGGGTCGGACGCGTCGTCGAGCTGGATCAGTTGCACCGGGTGGCACTGCAGGCCACCGCGGGCGTTGATGTCCTTCGCCCACACCGCGAGCCCGGTGCGCAGGCCCGCGATCGCCGCACCTACGAGTCCGGACGACGCGAGCGTCTGACCGAGGACGACCGGAGCGAGTTGCTGCGTGCACGCCGTCGACGCGGTTCCGGCGGTACCGCCGGAACCCTTGCCGCCGGTGGCGCCCGCGTTGGCACCGGGCTTGGCCCCGGTCCCCGCGGTCGTGCCCGGAGCGGTCGTGGCGCCCGCGTTGGCGCCGGGCACCTGCACACCCGGCGCGGCGGGGTCCGCACCCGGAGCGACCGTGCCCGGGTCGGCGCCGGGCGCGACGGCGCCCGGGTCCAGCGCACCGGGAGCCACGGCGGCGCCTTGGTTGTCGCGAGCGGCGTCGACCGGCCCGTATCCGTTGCCCACCGCGGCGACCTGTTCGTGGTCGATGCGGTTGCCGCATCCGGCGACGAGCGCCAGCGCCACGGCGCCGGCGACGAGCGCGGCGCGCGTGGACTTCTGACGGGACGACAGGCGAGACATCAGGCGGTACCTCCGAGGGACAGGCGCATCCGGCGCCCGGCGGGGCCTTCCGCGCGGGCGGCATTCCGCTGAGCGCCGCGAGCGAGCCAGTCGTCGACCCCGCCCTGGGACGCCGCGGCGGCGAAGATCGCGCCGAGACCGAACCCGAGCTGCAGCCAGGCGGCTGCGTTCTCCTGGGTGAAGTAGAGGGGGACGACGTACAGCAGGGCCGGGGCGACGAACGCCGCGGTGATGGTGCGGCTGCCGGCGATGGCGAGGACCGCGAGCGCGAGCAGCGACTGGACGTAGTTGAAGGTGTCCTGGGTGACGCCGCCGAACAGCGAGGCGTACAGGCCACCGGAGATGCCGGCGAGGAAGCCGGAGATGCAGAACACGATGACGCGGGAGATGTTCACCGACGTGCCGAGCGTGGTGAGCGCGAGCGGGGAGTCCGACATCGCGCGCAGCAGTCGGCCGAGGCGGGAACGTTCGACCGCGAGGACCACGAGCACACCGGCGATCGCCATCGCGAGCAGCAGGTAGTAGTAGTCCTTGTCGTCGGAGAATCCGTCCGGACGGCGGGTCAGCAGCTGACCGCCACCGAACATGTACGACTTCGAGTACGCGAACTGGCTGAGCACGATGCCGAAGCCGAGCGTCGCGAGCGCGAGGTACAGCCCGGACAGACGGATCGCGGGCACCGAGACGATCAGCGCGAGCGGGATGCACCACAGCCCGCCGATCAGCAGCGCGAGGAAGAACGGCGCCCCGCTGTTCGCGGAGTGCCCGAAGCCGGCGGCGCCGACGGCGGCGAAACCGAAGTGGCACAGCGAGATCTGGCCCGAGGTCCGCACCAGGAGGTGGAGCGAGACGAACAGCAGGACCTGCGTCAGCGCCACGTTGTAGCCGGGGAGCTTCGCGCCGACCACGTGCGGGATGACGAGCAGGACGGCGAGGCCCACGCACAGCACGCCGATCCGGGCCTGGGGCGGCAGGATGCTCGCCGCCGGCGGACGGGCCCGCACCATGCGGCCGACCTCGACCAGTTTCTTGCGCGGGATGACCAGCAGACCGACGAACAGGACGAGGAACGGCACCGTCAGGCCGAGGCCCTGCAGCTGCTCGTTGCTACCGGTGGCCTTGCCGATCACGGCCTGCAGGACACCGACGATGATGCCGCCGACGAAGGCCATCGGGAGGTTGGTGAACCGGGCGATCGTCGCGGCACCGAAGGCCTGGACGACCAGCAGCGAGAGCACGTTGATGTCGAGCTGCGACTGGTTCTGGGCGAACAGGATGCCGGACACCGCCGCGAAGGAGGAGCCGATCATCCACGACGCCCGACGGACCCGCGCCGGCGCGGTGCCCGACATCGAGAGCAACTGCGGGTCGTCGACCACGCCGCGCATCGCGACGCCGAGCCGCGACACCCGGAAGAACAGGAACAGCGCGACGGCGGCGATCGTGCCGAGACCGAAGGTGTAGAGGTCGTCGATCGAGACCGTGGCGTCGAAGATCGTGAACGCCTCGTCCTGCGACAGGAACGGATTGAAGACCAGACCGACGTCACCGAAGCTCAGGTCCAGCAGCGCTCGGATCGCGACGAGCAGACCCACGGTGCCGACGATGCGCATCGCCGTCGACACCGGCGCCAGCACGACGGCCAGGCGTTCGAGGACCAGACCGGCGATCGGGCCGAGGACGAAGACGACGATGAGGAACGCGAGCTGCCAGGGCATGCCCTGGTTCTGCCGCAGCTCGTAGAAGCCGTAGGCCGCGGCGGCGCACACCGCGCCGTGCCCGACGTTGAACACGCCGGAGGTCTTGTAGGTGAGCACGAGACCCATCGCGGACAGGCCGTAGATCGCGCCGGTGATGATGCCGAAGACGATGAACGGGGAGTAGTCACTCACGAGTTGCACACCCCGCAACGGCCGTAGTTCTCGATCTGATCGGCCGGCACCGTCGTCGTCTGCTTGCCCCGCAGGAGCAGGCAACTGGGCCGGTGGACCCGTGTCATCTGACCGGACGTCACCAGGTCGCCGGTGGCGATCGGGCCGGTCTCGTCGGCCCGGTCGGTCGCGCGGTGGTCCGCGCTCCCCCGCACCCGGCTCAGGCCGAGGGCGGCGCGTTGGTCACGGCGCAGGTCACGGAAGCCGTGCCGGACGCGGCGCAGGCCGATGAGCACCCACAGGACGCCGGCGACGCCGACGAGCCCGGTGGAGAAGATCGCCCCGACGAGCCAGCCGCTCTGCTGCCGCCAGACCGCTTCCTCCGTGGCGCCGAACCAGCACACGGCGACACCGACGATCCCGAGCAGCGCGAGCAGCCCGCAGATCAGCATGTCGCGCCGGCGCCAGGGCGACGGGTCGCGGCGGTAGGAGACGTGACGGGCCGGGGTGTCCGGCGGCGTCGCAGCCTTCTCCGGGACCTCGGGAATCTCCGTCTGGTCGATCGTGGCGGTCAAGGTCGTCTCAGCCGTTCCGCCGCCCGGGCGCCTGACCCGACTTGGCGGCCTCGCTCTCGAGGAACGCGCGTAGGTCGTCGCCCTGCGCCGCGAGCTCACGCCACTCGTCGCGCAGGTCGGCGGACAGCCAGAGCACGCCGGCGACCACGAACAGGATCACGGCGGTCAGGCCGCCGGAGATCACGTACGGGATCTGCTCGGCGATGTACTCGGTGTCGGACGTGCCGAGGTAGCCGAAGATCAGCACGATCAGGCCGAGGACAGCCGCCACGACGGCGCCGGCGCGGTCCCACTGGACGCGGGCGTACTTCAGGAGGTTCATCGCGAACGCACTCCCAACCAGGAGAGACCGCCGACCGACAGCAGGCCCAGCAGGCCGAGTGCCGCGACGGAGAGATAGATGCTGTCCAGACCGAGGCCGATCTTGAACCCGGCCAGCGAGATGCTCGGCGCCCCACCGGCGCCGGCGACCGGCGACAGCGGCACGGTCGGGACCGCGCCGGCGTCCCCGAGGCTCGGCAGGCCGGCCTGGTCGATCGGCGCCAACGAGTCCGGGGCCGCGACGCCGTCGACCGCGTCGCTCGGCCCCACCGGCGTCGAGCCGGTGCCGTCGGTGACGACGGGCTGCAGGTTCACGCTCGCGAGCGCGTAGGCCGTGCTCTGCGTGATGTCCGTGGCGCCGTTGTAGTAGCCGTTCGGCGGGGGCTCGGCGATCTTGTACTGGAAGATGTACGCGCCCGCGATGACGCCGGTCGCCGTCTCCTGCGGAGCCTGGAACCGCATCGTCACGCCGAGCGCCTTGAGGCCCTCCAGCACCGGCCCGGCCGGGACCGCGTACTTCTGCACGGTGCCGTCCTGAGGCTGCGTCACCACGAAGAACCCGTCCTGGATCCCGAGCTCCGGGTTGTGGAAGGTCTGACCACCACCCGGGAACGGGAACGGCGGGACCTCGATCGGAGCCTGGTTCGGGATGCCGGGGATCGGCACGGGGATCGGGATCTGACCCGGGCTCTCCTTCGGCACCGTGAAGCTCAGGCCGGGGAACGAGATCTTCCCGATCGAGCTCGACGTCGTCCGGGTGAGCTTGCCGGTGAAACCGTCCGCCCGCACCGTCGCGACGCTCTTGACGTCCGAGAGCGTGCCGTACGGGCCGATCTTCACCGTGTCCGCACCGGTCGTCGCGGTGGCGACGACGTCACCGGAGCGCGCCTCGTCGATGCGCGCGTTCGCGCTCGCGCCCGACCCGGCCTGGCCGAGAACCGAGGACGCCTGCGTCGTGAAGTCGCCGCTCTCGGCATGCAGCGAGACGCCGGGGTACGAGACCGACTGCGGGGGCGACCCGGCGTTGGACGACGCGATGAACGGGTACGGCGGCGCGGTGAAGCCGAACAGGCCGGCCCCGATGCCCGGCAGACCCGGGACGGTGTCGCCGGCGTACGGCAGCTGAGCGCTCGCGTCGGAGATCCCGACGCTGTCCTGCCGGACGCTCGCGGCCGGGCCACCGCCCTCGATGTCGATGCCCGTGGGGATCGACGGGTTGGCGATGTTGAGCGTGAAGGTCTCGGTCCGGGCGATCGCGTCGTAGCTGGCCTCGGCCCCCGCCGAGCCGGCCGGCAGCACGACCATCCCACCGGTGGTGACCAGAGCGGCCACCCCGAGGGGGATCGAGTAGCGCCGAAGGTTCATACAGACCTTCCGAAGGGGGACGGAGGGTGATCGGGCGGTGAGCCACATCACCAATTAGTCAAGTTCACGACTTTTGTAGCACAGGACTCGGGTGCCGGACAGGGATTGACGAACCCGGGCAGAACGGGCGGCGCAAACGTGATCTGGACGTCCTGTCCGGACGACGTGACGCAAGCGATCACTGGCTAGCGACGACACGGGCCGAAAACCCCCTCTCACCTGGTCGTTTCGATCAGAGCAGGGGGAATGACCGTGGGATCCTGGGCGGCCGGTGTGCGTCCGTCGGCGAGCCAGGCCGCGACCTTCTCGGCGATCCCCGGGGACCGCAGCGGGGCGGTGTCGAAGAAGTGGCCGGCGGTCTTCAGCGCGAGCGCAACCTCGGGGTCCTCGGTGGCCAGTTGGCTCAGGGCGCGACCGAACCTGACCGCCTCGGGGTCGGGCGCCGTGACGCCCTCGAGCTCGGCGCCCGGGTAGTGGGCGTCAGTGCTCACGACCATTCCGAAGACCGTGTCGACCACCGGCGTGAACGCCGCCTGCGCCCGCGCGGCGAGGCCGTGGTCGGCGACGCCGGCCCGCGCGTCGTTCTCACGCAGGATGTCGTGCAGGATGCGCGCCTCGCTCGCCGCCACCGACATGCCCTGGCCGTAGAGCGGGTTGAAAGACATCACCGCGTCACCGATCGCGAGGAAGCCCGGCGGGTGTGCCGGCAGCTCCTCCCACATCCGGCGCAGGCTGCCGCGGACCTTGTAGACCGTCGGCTCCTCGACGAACTCGGCCTTCGCCGCGACCTCGGCGACGAGCCGGCTCGGCGCCGCCTCCAGGTGTGCCTGGAAGCCCTCGCGGTCCTTGGGTGGGTCGGCCTTCATCATCCCGAGCGCCGCGACCTGGTAGAGCCCGTTGTCGCAGGGCACGACCGCGGAACCGCGCAGCGCGCCGGGGTGCGGGTGGCTGAGGATCCCGACCACGCCGGGCGGGAAGACGCCGTCGGGCAGGCGCACGGTGGCCGTCGCGTACCCGACGTAGGAGCGCAGTTCCTTGGTCGCGGGCGCGGGGAAGCCGAAGTCGGCGAGCCAGTCGGTGGCCTTGGAGTTACGGCCGGTGGCGTCGACGACGAGGTCCGCGGTCAGGGTCTCGCCGCCCTGCAGGGTTGCGCCGGTGATGCGGTCGGAGCCGCCCGTCAGGCCGGAGACGACGCCGGTCACGACCCGCACGTTCGGCAGGGCGAGCACCCGACGCCGCACCACGGTCTCGAGCACCGGCCGCCGCATGAACACGACGTGGGCCTCACTCGGGACCCGGCCGGCCCAGCCCTGGGCGCCGTAGATCGCGACCTCGTGCGGGGAGTCCACGAGCCGGCCACCCGCGGTGACGAGGTCGTCGACGATGCCGGGCAGCAGCGCCGCCATCGCCCGCTGGCCGGCACCGAGCAGCGCGTGCACCTGCGTCCCCTGCGGGACGCCGCGGCGGTTCGGGTCGAGCAGGTCCTCCCGCTCGACGAGCGTGACCGTCTCGACGTGGGGGGACAGCGCCGCAGCCGCGAGCAGGCCGGCGATGCTGCCACCCAGGACGAGGGCAGAGCCGTTCAACGAAGTTGACGTCCCGTCAGTCGAGAGAGTCGAACGCCAGCCCGGCGTCGCGGATGCGGTGGTCGAACGACTCCAGCCAGGTGATGCCGGAGACCAGCTCCCGCTCGTCGCCGAGTCGACGGGTGACGCCGAACTGGGCGTGGTAGCCGTTCCAGCGGGAGGCGGAGAACTCCACCATGTTGTTCTCGTCCTTGCCGCGGAACTCGTACACGTTGCCACCACCCACGTCGTACTGCGCGTGGCGGATGAACCCGTTGTCGTTGAGGACGTAACGGCCGGAGACGATGTTGCTGCCGGCGGTGAGGCGGTGGTCGTCGACGACCATCGCGGCCTGGAAGCCGTCCTTGCCGATCACGATCTTCCCGTACTCGATCGAGCCGTCGGCGTAGAGGTTGCCGAAGATGTTCCAGGAGTACTGGATGTCGGTGAACATCTTCGTCTCCTTCCACTCCGTGCCCGGCTTGAGGTGCACCCGGTCGAAGTAGACGAGCCCGGTGGTGGGGCGACCGAGCACGGTGCCGGTCACCCAGTACGGGATCGAGGTGAAGAACAGGGGCTCCTCCGCGGACGCCGCGTAGAACTGCACGCCAAGCGTCTTGATCTCGCCCTCGAGGTGGCACAGCTCGCCCTGGTCCCAGAGGAACTTGTCGCCGTCGAGCTCGAGCAGATAGGGCAGGTCACCCTCGCGCCGCGCGGACTCCGGGAGCCGCAGCATCACCGGGTCCGACCACTTGCGGTACTTGTCCTCGATCGTGCGCCGGACCTCGCCGCGGTAGCTGCGCGTGGTCTCCGGCTGGACGTTCATCCCCCCGTGCCCGTCGGTCCGCATGACGAACGTGCCCGTCGAGACCGAGCCGACGAACTTCTGCTCCAGGCAGATGATCGTCCCGTCCTCGCCCACGAAGAACCCGTAGACGTACTCGATCTGTTGCTCCAGACCGAAGTGCACCGCACCCGGATGCAGCTGCGACAGGTCGTTCACGAAGCCGCTGACCACGGTCCGGTAGTTGAAGTCGCCGTAGGTGTACGAGTCCATGCGGACCTTCCTGGCACAAAGTCGGGGCCCGGAATATGTTGCCACTCAATAGTTTGTACTGCGACTATTTCCGACGCAACCCCTGGGAGGCGTGGTGCTCATTCATCCGGGCGCGGAACCGCAGAACGACGACGAGAAGGCGGTCGTCGGTTTCCTCGACGACTGGGGTCCGGGCGCGTGGCCGCACATGCTCGACTGCTACGACCGGTGGCTGACCGACGACTTCCTCTGGGAGAACACCGGGTCCCCGCCGACCCACGGGAAGGTCGCGGCGATGGAGTTCCTCTCGAAGCTCCACGACACCCTCGAGATGGAGTGGTGCACGGCCGAGCTGCGGAACATGGCCTCACGCCGGGCCGCGAACGGCGACGGCATCGTCCTCACCGAGCGCGTCGACCGCATCTTCCTCGCCGACGGGACCGAGGCGATCGCGATCCCGATCATGGGCTGCTTCACCGTCCGGGACGGGAAGATCGCCCGCTACGCCGACTACAACGCGGACTCCCCCATCCGGGAGCGTTTCCCGCGGCATCGGCACTGATGGCCACGCTGGAGGAACGCATCGCGCGCCTCGAGGCGATCGAGGAGATCCGCCGGCTGAAGGCGCGCTACTTCCGGTGCGTCGACCTGCGGGAGTGGGACGAGTTCGCGACCCTCTTCACCGAGGACTTCGTCCCGGACTTCGGTGAGTCGACGTCAGGTCCGGTGGACAAGGCGACCTTCGTGGCGTCGGTCGCGCGGCACTTCGCGTCCGGGATCTCGATCCACCACGGGCACGAGCCCGAGATCGACATCCTCGACGAGACGAACGCGCAGGGTCTGTGGCCGATGTACGACCTCGTCGAGTCCCCCGACGACTCCGGGTACCGCAACCACACCGGTTGGGGCCACTACGCCGAGACCTACCGCAAGGTCGACGGCCGCTGGCTGATCGCGTCCACCCGGCTGACCCGGATCAAGTACGTCGAACTGCCCAAGGGATGACGTCCCGCAGCGAAGCTTGTCGGCCCGCAGGAGGGCTGACAAGGGCGCGCCAGGGACGTCATCCCGCAGAGAAGGGAGCGCGCAGATGACGACGGTCGGGCTGTGCCTGCCGCAGCTGGGGCCGGCGGTGGACGCCGGGCTGGTCCGGGACTTCGCGCAGACCGCGGAGGGGATGGGGTTCGACCACCTCTGGGTGCAGGACCACTTCCTCTACGCGCTCGTGCAGGAGGGCGAGTACGGCGGGAGCGCGCAGGCGCAGCCCGAGCGCTACCAGTCGGTGTGGGCGCCGACCGAACTGCTCGGCGCGGTCGCGGCGTGGACGTCGACGATCAAGCTCGGCACCTCGGTCCTGGTCGGCGGCAACCACTACCCCGTGCAGCTGGCGCAGCGGCTCGCCACGATCGACCAGCTCGCGGGCGGCCGGCTCGACGTCATCGGGCTCTCCGTCGGCTGGTCGGTCGAGGAGCACCGCGCGATGGGGGTCGACCCGAGCACCCGCGGCAAGCGCATGGACGACTTCGTCCCGACGTTGCGCGCGTGCTGGGGCCCCGACCCCGTCGTGTACGCGGGACCGTTCTTCGAGGTCGGGCCCTGCCTGATGCAGCCCAAGCCGGTGAGCGAGTTCCGGCTGATGTCGGGCATGTGGTCCGGCCCGGGCCTCGCCCGCACCGCCGCGCAGTTCGACCTGTGGAATCCCGGGTCGCTCCCGATCCCCGCCGTGCTGGAGATGCTCGCGACCGTCAACGCGCAGCGCGCCGAGGGCCGGCCACCGGTCGACGTCATCTACCGCGTCGCGCTGGAGAACACCGCCGGCAAGCGCCTGACCGTGGACGAGGTCGCCGAACGCACCGCCGAGGTCCGGGAGGCCGGCCTCGAAGGCGTCATCGTCGAGACCAACTTCTGCTCCGAGATCGACTCGCCCGCCGCGTGGATGTCCCTGCTCTCCGGCCTCGAGCCCGTGCTCAAGGCCGCCCGATCCTGATTCCCCGGAGGACCGACATGACCCGTGGACTTCGCCGCAGCGCCGCCGCCGTCCTGACCGCGGCCGCCCTCACGCTCTCCGCCGCTCCGGCGGGCGCGGCGTCCGATCCCAAGGCCGCGGCCTCCGAGGCCCTCGGCCGGGGCGACGGCGCCGCCGCGGCCGCCGCGATCCGGGACGCGAACGCCGCCGCGGACCCCGAGACCCTCGCGGAGATCATCTACGACGGCGGGGTGATCGCCGTCGACTCCGGCCAGGGCGACGCGTTCGCCGACGCCGTCCCGGTCGCGTTCGTCGACGGTGGAGTCTCCTTCGTGACCGCCAACGAGGCGTTCCGCCACGCATTCGGGATCGTGATGGCCAACGGCGTCACCCCCGAGCAAGGCCGGGTCGGCGGGCTCGCGATCGTCAAGACCGAGGCTGCGTACGTCAGCACCGGCAAGCTCGGCTGACCAGCGGCGGAGCGCCGGGGGGCGCGAGATTCGGGTCTGGGCCGCCACCCCTGTCTCCATTAGGTTTGTCGGATCGCCCAATTGCTGCGTAGGGATCCCCCATGACCACTGTCGACCGCCCGGAGACCGCGCCCGATCTCGGCCTCACCGACGTGAGCCCGGCCCGGACCGTCCACACCTTCTGCCGCTACTGCCTGGCCGGCTGCGGCCTCGAGGTGACGGTCGCCGACAACCGCGTGCTGAAGATCGCGCCGGACAAGCAGAACCCGCACACCTGGCACGACTTCTGCGCGAAGGGTCGTACGGCCGGGGAGATCGTCGAGCACCCGCGACGCATCCTTCAGCCGATGCGCCGGGTCGGCGACGGCTACGTCGAGGCGACGTGGGAGGAGGCGATCGCCGACATCTCGTCGCGGATGAAGAAGCTGATCGCCGAGGACGGGCCGGACGCGATCGCCACCTACTGGGGCAACCCCGCCGGGTTCTCGTCGTCGAACGTCATGTTCCAGCTGGCGTTCCTGGACGCCATCAAATCGCACAGCCGGTACTTCGTCGGGTCCGTCGACCAGAACGCGATGCACGTCGTCGCGACGGCGATGTTCGGCTCGCAGCTGTTTGCGGCGGTGTCCGACATCGACAACTGCGACTACTTCCTGCTGTTCGGCGCGAACCCCGCGGTCAGTACCTGGGGGTGGATCGAGACCGTCCCCGCCGGGTGGCGGCGGTGCCTGGACCGGCAGAAGGCGGGCGCGAAGCTCGTCATCGTCGACCCGGTCGCGACCGAGTCGGCCCGCAAGGCCGACGAGCACCTGCGGGTGCGCCCCGGTCAGGACTGGGCGCTGCTGCTCGGGCTGGTGAAGGTCATCCTCGACGAAGGGCTGGAGCACCGGGGGGACTGCGACCCCACGTCCGGCATCGCCACCGGCATCGAGGACCTCCGCCGCTTCGTGCGGACCGCGGACCTCGACGACCTGGCGGCGCGCTGCGAGATCCCGCGCGCGGACATCGAGCGCATCGCCCGCGAGTTCGCCGGCGCCCGCACCGCGATGGCGATCACCCGGACCGGCGTGGCTCTCCACGAGGCCGGAACGATCGGCGAGTGGCTCGGTCAGGTCCTGAACATCCTCACCGGCCGGATGGACCGCCCGGGCGGCCGCCGGTTCGAGGCCGGCTACGTCGACAGCATCCGGCTCTTCGACATGATGGCCAAGCCGATGACCCACCGGTCGCGGGTCCAGGGTCGCGACATGGTCGCCGGCCACCACGGCCTCGACGAGCTGCCGGGTGAGATCACGACCCCCGGCAAGGGCCGCGTGCGGGCGATGATCATCAACGCCGGCAACCCGGTGGTCTCGGGTCCGAACGGCGACCAGCTCGACGAGGCGCTCGCGCAACTCGACCTGCTCGTCGTCCTCGACCTCGTCCAGCGCGAGAGCCACCGGCACGCACACTGGCTCCTGCCCGTGCCGCACTGGCTGGAGCGCGACGACCTGCACGCGCTGACCTCGCAGCTGCAGGACGAGCCCTACTTCCAGCTCGGACGCCGCGCGGTCGACCCGCCGCCCGGCGTGCGCGAGGAGTGGCGGTTCTGGACCGACCTGACCCTCGCGATGGGCAAGCCGCTGTTCGGCTACCGGGGCGTGAACACCTTCGTCAAGGCCTCCCGCAAGCTCGCGAAGCGCACGGGCAAGCCCGGGATCGAGTTCTCCCCGCACTGGATCGACCGGCTGCTGGTCGCCAGCGGTCGCAAGGTCAAGTGGAAGGACATCGTCGCCCACCCGCACGGCCACGTCTTCGGCAAGCGCGAGTTCGGCAACCTGCAGAAGGCACTGAAGACTCCGGACAAGAAGATCCACGCGGCACCGCCGGAGTTCTTCGCCCGCACGCGCGAACTGATGACCAGTCAGCGTGACGAGGCACCGGCCGGTTACCCGTTCCAGCTCGGCAACCGCCGCAACCGGCACGCGATGAACTCGTGGCTCAACGAGCTGCCGAGCCTGCACCGCTCGGGCAAGCGCAACGAGGCCGTGATCCACCCCGAGGACGCGGAAGCCCTCGGGGTCGCCACCGGCGACCTCGTGCGGGTGTACTCGCCGACGGGTTCGATCGAGGTGCCCGCGGTGGTCAGCGACGAACCCCGCCGGGGCCTGGTGATCGTCGACCACGGGTGGGGCTCGCGCGTCTTCGACCCCCGCGGTGGGGCCGAGCCGATCGCCTTCGGCGCGAACCGGAACAAGCTCGTCGACGGCTCCAAGCTCGACCCGCTGTCGCAGACCCCGGCCCTCAGCTCCTCGTGGGTTGCTGTGGAGAAGCTGAATCCGTAACGGTTGACCGAAAGTGGCCCGGTCCGCGCGCCGGGGCGTGGCACGCTGAGCTCATGATCATCCGGGGGGCTCGGCGTCGCCGCGCGCTGGGCGCGGTCGCGGCCCTGCTCGCCCTCGCGGCGTGCTCCTCCGACACCGACTCCCCCGTCGGCCTCGAACCCGTCGGCGGCGGGCCCGTCGGCGGACCGATCGGCGGGGCGTCGGCGGAACCCACCGGCAACCCGACGCCGTCCGGGATCACCCGCGTCGGGCCTGAGGCCCTCGGCCCGGTCGCCCCGGGCGAGCGGCCGCCGCAGGTGGTCGCGGTGGCGTTCGACGGGGCCGGCGTCGCGGTCGGGGGCAAGTACCCGCAGTTCCAGTTCTGGCGGGACGTCAGCCGGGACGCGAACGCGCGCTTCACGTACTTCCTGTCCGGGCCCTACCTGCTGACCCACGACAACATCGACAAGTACACGGCCCCGCAGCTCGGGACCGCGCGGCAGTCGATGCCGTTCCAGGTCTCCGGCGTCCTGCCGCTGCCGGGCCAGACCGAGACCGACGCCGTCCGCTACGAACTCGAGCAGCTGCGCGACGCGCACGCCGAGGGCAGCGAGATCGGGACCCACTGGAATGGGCACATCTGCGGTGACCAGAAGGGTTCCGTCGCCCGGTTCAGCGCGGAGGACTGGCAGCTCGAGCTCGACCAGTTCCGGTCGATGATCGACAACGCCAACTCCAACAACGGGATCGACCCGCCCGTCGAGCTCGGGTTCACCGGGGCCGACGTCGTCGGCTCGCGCACCCCGTGCCTGGAGGGGAACTACAAGGCCCTGTACCCGGTGCTGGAGAAGGCGGGCTTCCTCTACGAGACCAGCCCGACGCCGGACGCGTCCTCGCCGACGGCGTGGCCGCAGCGCGGGTGGCCCGAAACCGGCCCGACGTCGATGTGGGTGTTCCCCCTGCCCTACGTCCCCTCCTACGGGACGGGCCGGCGGATCCTCGCGATGGACTACAACTTCTGCTTCCAGCACGACCGCTGCAACACCAAGGCGGCGTACCCGACGTCGACGACCGACGCCTGGGGCCAGCAGGCCCTCGACACCTATCGGCAGTACTTCCAGCGCAACTACACGGGCAACCGCGCGCCGGTGATCCTCGGCAACCACTTCGCGATGTGGCACAACGGCGCGTACTCCAACGCCCTGGCCGACTTCGTTACCGAGACCTGCCGCAAGCCGGAAGTACGGTGCGTCAGTTATCGCGAGCTCGCGGAGTGGCTGAATGCGACGCCCGAGGACCAGCTGAAGTCCTGGCGCCTTGGCGAGTTCGACAAGTACGTGGACCCGAACCCGCCGGCGTACGGCCAACCGGTGCCGAACGCGCCGCGTCCGCAGGCCGCCGAGGGCTGACATTTCGGGGTAACGGCAGGTAAGTTCCGCGCCATCCCACCCGTCCCGGGGACTCTCGGCGCTCCTGGAGCTCAGCATGCTGCTGGCGACCTACCAACCCGACATCCGGTCGATCAACGACTCCCTCACGGCCTCGGCGCTGATCGCGGCACTGCCGCTGGCGACTCTGTTCTTCCTCCTCGGCGTCCTGCGGATCACCGCGTGGGTCTCCGGCCTGGCCGCGCTGGCGGTGGCGTGGGTCGTCGCCATCGGCGGCTTCGACATGCCCGTCGACCAGGCGGCCGCGGTGTCGACCTGGGGCGCGGCGTTCGGCTTCTTCCCGATCATGTGGATCGTCATCAGCGCGATCTGGGTCTACAACATGACCGTCGAGACCGGGCACTTCGACGTCCTGCGCCGGTCGTTCGCGACGATCAGCGACGACATGCGCATCCAGGCGATCGTCATCGCCTTCTGCTTCGGCGCGCTGATGGAGGCGCTGGCCGGGTTCGGGACGCCGGTCGCGATCAGCGCGGTCATGCTCATCGCGCTGGGCTTCCCGCCGATGAAGGCGGCGGTGCTCGCCCTGGTCGCGAACACCGCCCCGGTCGCGTTCGGCGCCCTGGCCACCCCGGTCGTGACGCTGGCGAAGGTCACCGCCCCCGCGAACGCGGACCCCGAGCTCGCCGACCACTTCACCGAGGATCACCTCGGAGCGCTCGTCGGGCACCAGACACCGGTGCTCGCGGTGTTCGTCCCGCTCGTGCTCGTCGCGATCGTCGACGGCAAGCGCGGCGTGCGGCAGTGCTGGCTGCCGGCGGCGGTCGGCGGTCTCGCGTTCGCGGTCGCGCAGTGGCTGACGTCGACGTACTTCTCCGTGCAGCTGACCGACGTCGTCGCCGCCCTCGTGAGCGCCCTCGCCATCGTCATCCTGCTGCGGGTGTGGCGGCCGGCCGAGACCTACAGCGAGGCTGCGGACGACCAGCCGACCGGCGGGTCCGGCGGCACGCGGGCGGCGAAGCCCGAACCGACGGGCGGCGGGACGATCACCCTCGAGGACACCCGCGTCGAGATCGCCCGGGCGTACGCGCCCTACCTCGTCATCATCGCGATCTTCTCGATCTTCCAGATCGACGGCGTGAAGAAGGAGATGGCGAAGGAGCCCTGGACGTACCTGTTCCAGTGGCCAGGTCTCGACCTCGTCACCGCGAGCGGCAAGCCGCCGGCCGACTTCACCCTCAACTGGTTCACCGCGGCCGGGACGCTGACGATCATCGCCGGCCTGATCACGATGCCGATCATCGGCATCAAGCCCGGAGCCGCGCTGCGCGCCTACGTAAAGACCTACCAGCAGCTGTGGCGCGCGATCGTCACCGTCATGGCCGTCCTCGCGCTCGCCTACATCATGAACAACTCGGGCCAGACCGGCGCACTCGGCAACTGGCTCGCGGACACCGGGGACGCCTTCGCACTGATCTCCCCGATCCTCGGCTGGCTCGGCGTCGCGGTCACCGGCTCGGACACGTCGTCGAACTCGCTGTTCGGCGCTCTTCAGGTGACGGCGGGTCAGGGAGCCGGCCTCGACCCGGCGCTGATGGCCGCCTCGAACTCGTCCGGCGGCGTCCTGGGCAAGATGATCTCGCCCCAGAACCTCGCGATCGCCGCCGGCGCCGTCGGCCTCACCGGCCGCGAGGGCGACATCTTCCGCAAGGTCGTCGGCTGGAGTCTCGTCCTGCTCGCCGGGATGTGCCTGCTCGTCTTCCTCCAGACCAACGTGCTCGAGTGGATGTTGCCTGAGGCAGGCTAGGACGCGTGACGTTCGAGGGCATTCCGACTGCAGCACTGGACTTCTACGACGACCTGGAGGCCGACAACTCCAAGACGTTCTGGACCGCGCACAAGCACGTGTACGAGCAGTCGGTCCGGGCGCCGATGGAGGCCCTGGCCGCGGCGCTGGCGAAGGAGTTCGGCGAGGGCAAGCTGTTCCGCCCGTACCGGGACGTCCGGTTCTCCAAGGACAAGACGCCGTACAAGACCCACCAGGGCGTCTGGTTCGAGGAGACGCGGGTCTACGTGCAGGTCTCCGCGGCCGGGCTGTTCGTCGCCGCCGGCTACTGGCGGACCGAGACGTCCCAGGTCGAGCGGTTGCGCCGCGCTGTCGACCACGACCTGCACGGGTCGGCGCTCGAGGCCGCGATCGCGAAGGTGACGAAGAAAGGCTTCCGGATCGGCGGGAACCAGCTCGCGCGCGTCCCGAAGGGCTACGACCGCGAGCACCCGCGCGCGGACCTGCTCCGGCACAAGACGCTGACCGCCGCGAAGGATCTCGGCTTCCCGGACTGGCTCTCGACCCCGAAGGCCAAGACCCAGGTCGCGAAGGAGTGGCGCGCGATGGCGCCTCTCGTCGAGTGGCTGGACCGGCACGTGGGGCCGGCCTGAGAGCTACAGCCGGCCGCCCGGGTTCGGGTCCCGCGGGAACAGCTGCGCGTCGACCGCGACGACGCCCGGGATCCGCGCGACGGCGGTGAGCACCGGCGGCAGGTCGGCCGGCACGCGCACCGAGCCCCACAGGTGGACCACGCCGTCGGTGACCTGGCAGAGCACCGCGAGCTCGGTCGGCAGGTCCGGGTCGGCGAGCGCCGCCTCGACGTCGACGGCGAGGTCGGCGTCACTGCGCTCGAACGGGCGCAGCAGGTCCTGGCGCGCGACGATGCCGACCACCCGTCCCCCGTCGAGGACGGGCATGCGTTTGAGCCGGCGCTGCAGCATCCGGCGGGCGACGGCGCGCAGGTCGTCGCTGGGCGCCACCGCCTCGACCTGGGGGGTCATCAGATCCGCAGCGGTGCGGCCCGCGGCCTTCGCGGTCCAGTTCGTCTCGCGCCGGCGGAACCGGTCGAACATCCGGCGGCCGCGGCCGGACGCCCGGTAGGCCTCCTTCGCGATGAGGTCGGCCTCGGTCACCATCCCGAGCAACACCCCGTCGGCGCCGACGACGGGCAGTCCACCCACGTCGTGTTTGAGCATCGCGGCCCGGATCTCGGTGTAACCCGCATGCGGGCCCACCGAGACGACCTCCCGCGTCATGACGTCCCCGACCGACCGCGGTCGCGGCACGTCGCCCGATTGACGCCGAAGATTCGCGACCGTCACGGCTTCCCCTCCGCCCGGTCGGACAAGTCCGCCCATCCCCAACACTGTGCTCACCCCCGGGCCCTCGGACCAGGGACCAAAGACCTCTTCAGCCCGGGTCCCACCCGGGCCGGCGCACCCCCGACCCGCCTGCACAAGAGATGTCATCTCCAGTGCAGATGTCATCTCCAGTGCAGATGTCATCTCCAGTGCAGATGTCATCTCTTGTGCAGATGTCATCTCTTGTGCAGATGTCATCTCCACCGGGGAGGGGCGAGGCGGCGCTCGAGGGCGGGGAGGGCGGGCTGCCACGCGGCGACCCAGGCGACGGACCACAGCACCCCGGCGACCACGTCGGACAGGAAGTGGGCGCCGAGGGTCAGGCGCGTCCAGCCCGAGAGCAGCGGGATCACCGCGACGCCGGTGACCAGTGCGACGTGGCCGACCCGGCCCGGCCGGGGCCACAGCAGCACCGCGAGGGCCGCGCAGATCAGGCCCGCGCTGGCGGCGTGGCCGGACGGAAAGCTCAAGCCGGAGAACGTGTCGACCGGCTCGGGCACGACCGGGCGCTCACGGTCGAACAGCACCTTGAGCACGGGGTTGACCACCGTGCCGACACCGACCACCGCGGCGAGCCACACAGCGGCGGCCGGGCGGCGCGCGTCCGCGAGCCCGAGCGCGACGACGGCGGCGTAGAGCAGGACCAGCTGGGAGTGCAGCAACCACGTCGCGGTCTTCATCGCGTCCCGGTAGGTCTCGTGGTCGCGGGCGAGGTCCACAGCCGATCGGGTGACGTCCCGGTCCAGATCCAGCAGGGGCGAGAACTCGGTACGAACCAGTACTGCGATGACGGCGAAGCAGACACCGGTTCCGAGGGCCACCCGCCGCGCACGCACGGGGTCACCGTAGAGGCAAGGACTGTGTTCGCAGCCCGTTGACCTGCGCGACGACAGGGCTAACCTGACTCCCAGTGAGTTCGCAGTTGAGGCAGGACCCGGAGACGCGCACGGCCTCGATCCTGGCCGTCGCGCGAGAGTTGTTGCGCGAAGTCGGGTACGAGCACTTCCTGCCGGCCGAGGTCGCCCGCCGCTGCGGGATCTCCGAGGGCCTCGTCTACCGCTACTTCCCGACCAAGCGGTCGCTGCTCACCCGCGTCGCCGAGGACTGGTTCGCCGAGATCCTGACGCTGGAACCGGAGCTGGAGAGCGTCGAGGGTCCACGGGCCCGGCTGCGGTACGTCATCGCCTACTCCCTCGGCGTGGTGCGCAAGGAACCGAAGCTGACGCGCTTCGTCTACCTGGAACTGCGGCCGTCGTCGGACTACCGCGAGACCCGCGCGTACGAACTCAACCGCCGGTTCACCGGCATCCTCGGCCAGGCCGTGAGCGAGGGCATCGCCGCCGGTCACTTCCGGGCCGACGTGGACCTGCGTCTGCTCCGCGACCTCGTCTTCGGCGCGATCGAGTACCAGTCCTGGGGTTACCTGCGCGGCGAGGACGCCCCGTCGGTCGAGGAGACCGCCGACGCGATCACCGACCTCGTCTACCGCGCCATCGCGGCCTGACGATCGTCCTGACGCCCCGTCACGACCCTCGTTCGGACGGCTGGCCCCGACGGGCCAGGAGCAGCCTCCTAGGCTGAGGCGGAGTCGGTCCCCCGCTTCCGAGGAGGAGCAATGCCTGAGGCCGTCATCGTTGCCACCGCCCGCAGCCCGATCGGGCGCGCGTTCAAAGGGTCGCTGAAGGACATCCGTCCCGACGACCTGACCGTCCAGATGATCCAGGCCGCGATGGCCAAGGTCCCCCAGCTCTCCTACGACGACGTCAACGACCTGATGCTCGGCTGCGGTCTCCCCGGCGGCGAGCAGGGCTTCAACATGGCCCGCGTCGTCGCCGTGCTCCTCGGGCAGGACCAACTGCCGGGCACGACGATCACGCGGTACTGCTCGTCCTCGCTGCAGACGACCCGCATGGCGATGCACGCCATCCGCGCGGGCGAGGGCGACGTGTTCATCTCCGCCGGCGTCGAGACCGTCTCCCGGTTCGCCAAGGGCAACAGCGACTCGCTGCCGGACACGATGAACCCGGTCTTCGACGCCGCGCAGCAGCGGACCGCGAAAACCGCCGAGACCGGCGCCGCGTCCTGGGACGACCCGCGCGCCGGCGGCGACGTCCCCGACGTCTACATCGCGATGGGGCAGACCGCCGAGAACGTCGCCCGGCACGCGAACGTCTCCCGCGAGGACATGGACGCCTTCGGTGTGCGCTCGCAGAACCTCGCGGAGAAGGCGATCGCCGACGGGTTCTTCGCGCGCGAGATCGTGCCGGTCACGCTGCCCGACGGGTCGGTCGTCTCGACCGACGACGGCCCGCGCCCCGGCGTGACGCTGGAGGCCGTGCGTGAGCTCAAGCCGGTGTTCCGCCCCGACGGCCGCGTCACCGCCGCCAACTGCTGTCCGCTGAACGACGGCGCGGCCGCGGTGGTCGTCATGTCCGACACCAAGGCCCGCGAGCTCGGGATTACGCCGCTCGCGCGCGTCGTCGCCACCGGTGTCTCCGGGCTGTCGCCGGAGATCATGGGCCTCGGCCCGGTGGAGGCGTCCAAGCAGGCCCTCGCCCGCGCGGGGATGTCGGTCTCGGACATCGACCTCGTGGAGATCAACGAGGCCTTCGCCGCGCAGGTGATCCCCTCCGCGCGCGAACTCGGCATCGACCCGTTCGGTGACCAGCTCAACGTGCACGGCGGCGCCATTGCCGTCGGGCATCCCTTCGGTATGACCGGTGCCCGCATCACCGCCACGCTGATCAACGGCCTGCAGACCCGCGACAAGCAGTTCGGGCTGGAGACGATGTGCGTCGGCGGCGGGATGGGCATGGCAATGATTCTCGAGAGGCTCAGCTGATGGCGTTCCCGATCCCCCTCACCCTTGCCGCGACCCGCATCGGCGCCGGCATCCTCACCTACGCCGCGCCGGAGACCGCGGCGAAGATGTTCGGCATCCGCGACGCGGAGAACTCCTCGGCGTACCTCGCTCGCCTCTTCGGCAGCCGCGACCTCGTCCTCGGGCTCGCGCTGCTCTCGGGCAACTCCGCCGTCCGGCGCAACACCCTCCGCCTCGGCCTGATCGTCGACAGCTGCGACGCCGTCGCCGGAATTCTGGAGACCAAGCGCGGCAAGCTCACCCCCGTCGGCTCCGCCGTCCTCGTCGGCGGCGCCGTCGCCTTCGCGGCCCTCGGCTACACCGCCCTCCGCGACGCCGACTGACCGCCGCGGCCCCGCTCTCGTGAAAAAAGGGTGACACCCCTTACTGCGCAGTAAGGGGTGTCACCCTTTTGTGACGCCGCGGCTTGGCGGGGTGTCGGTGGGGCGGGCTAGCCTGCCCGCCGTGGCGAGCGCGGAGGATGTGCGGGCGATCGCGCTGCAGCTCCCGCACGTGGTGGAGATCCCGAGCGACGGGTTCGACTTCCGGGTCGCGAACAAGGGCTTCGTCTGGTCGTACCCGGAGAGCGTGCCGGGGAAGCGGCGCGTGATCCGCGACGACATCGCGGTGCTCTACGTCGGCGACGAGGCGGAGAAACAGGCCCTGCTCCTCGGCGAGCCCGAGCTGTTCTTCACGACCCCCGCCTACGACGGGTGGCCGCTGGTGATGCTCCGGCTGCCGAAGGTCGGCAAGCGCCGGCTCACCGAGCTCGTCACCGACGCCTGGCGCATGCGCGCGCCGGCGGAACTGCTCGCCGACGCGGAGTGACCCGGTTCAGGGGGCGAGCGCGGCGTGCACCTCGGCTGGCCAGTCCCCGTGGACCGTGACCCGGGTGGCGGCGGGGTCGACCACGAGCACCCCGTCCCCGGCGACCAGGACCACCTCCGCCGCGAGCGTCGGCAGCGCCGTCGCGACCGCGCTCAGCAGGACCCCGGCGGAACCGGCCTCGATCCACCGGGCCTCGGGCTCGTCGCGGAAGGTCGCGGTGGCGGTCCCGGCGGGCGCGGACTCGCTCGCCGCACGCAGGGCGGCCGCGAGGGCGTCCGCCCCGTCGAACCGCTGCTCCGCCCCACCGGCGAGATCGGCGATCCGCTGGTCGAGCTCGTCCGCGGTGGGCGGCTCGCACCAGCGGCGTTGGAGGCGCTGGAACCCGGGGCGGGCGTCGATCTTCTGCTGCGCCGCGACCATGCGGCGCATCCGGATCGCGAGCGTCAGCTTGTCCGGCCTCGCGGACGGGTCGGCCGGCTTGGGCCGGAAGATCTTCCACGCCATGTCAGCGCCCGCGGAAGTTCGGGGCGCGCTTCTCCATGAACGCGTTGACGCCCTCGACGTGGTCCGCCGTCTCGGCGTTGCGCTGCTGGAGGTCGGCCTCATGGTCGAGCTGGGCGGCGAGGTCGGAGATCACCGCGTTGAACTGCTCCTTGGCGCCGGCGTGCGCGACCGTCGGGCCGGCCGCGAGCTGCGCCGCGAGGGCCAGCGCCGTCGGCATCAGCTCCGCGTCGGGGTGGACGGCGTTGATCAGACCCCAGTCCAGGGCGCGGTCGGCGGTCAGGCGCTCGCCCAGGTAGACCAGCTGCGCGGTGCGGGTGATGCCGATCCGCGCGGCGCAGTGGGCGACGAGGCCACCGTCCGGGCTCAGGGCGACGCCGGAGAACGCGCTGACGAACTTCGCGGACTCGGCGGCCAGGATCACGTCGCAGGCGAGCACCGTGCTCAGCCCGATGCCGGCGGCAACGCCGTTGACCGCGGCGACCGCCGGCTTCGGCATCTCGCGGAGCGCGGCGATGATCGGGTTGAAGGTCTCGAGCAGGCGCGTCCGGTAGTCGGGGGCCTGGCCCTCGGCGATCGTCTGGCCGGTGAAGTCGGCCCCGGCGCAGAACCCGCGGCCCGCGCCGGTGACCACGACGGCCCGGACCTCGGGGTCCTTGCCCGCGGCGACCAGTTCGGCAACCAGGGCGTTGCCGAGGTCGACGGAGAGCGCGTTGAGGACGTCGGGGCGGTTCAGCGTGAGCGTGAGCACACCGGCGTCGCGGGTCACCAGCAGTTCGGGCTGGGCAGTCACGTCGTCAGTCACCGGCGCATCGTATGCGCGCCCGAAATGCGGAACCGCCGTGCCCCTTCACGGGTGGGGCACGGCGGTTCCGGTGCTTCCGGCGAGGGAGGACGCCGGACACATCTGGTGTTCTGCTGCGCCCGCGGGGGCGATGAGGTCGGAGCGAAGACCTCACCGCCGCCCCGCGGACAGACCCGGCCGTTGCGGTGCACCGTCTCTCCCCCCGAAGAGACCCGCAGACCGGGGGTGGGACTAGTGGATCCCGATCCCTCCGGCGAACTGCCCGGAGTGAACGGCGTCCTTCGCGCACTTGTACTCCGCGCCGGCGGCATAGCGCCCCCACGCCATGCCAACGTGACTGCCCGTCAGGGCCCCCTTCGTCACGGTGCCGTAGGACCCGGTCCCGTACGTGAAATCGCCGGACTTCATGACGATCTCGCTGACCTTGCCGTTGGACCACTCGATCTTGTAGACGGCCTCGCTGAAGCCGCCGAAGCAGCCGAGCAGGCCCTTGCCCTTGCCGGTGAGCACGCCGTGGGAGAACTCCTCCGACGTGCAGTCGAGGACGCCCTTGACGTCGTACGTGCCGTCGGTCGGCTGGTACTTGACGCCCTGCGGGCTGGAGAGGCTGCCGGCGACGGAGCAGGCGTTGCCGTGGTCGCCGCCAGGCGAGGCCCAGGCCGTGCCGGCCGGGATGAGGGCGGCAGCCGCGAGGACCGCGGCGGTGCCGGACGCGCCGGCGAAGGCGATCAGGCCCTTCATGGGAACTCCGTTCTGCGGGAGGGACGTTCCGGAGCGGTGTCTACGCCGAATCGGTTTTTCCCCGGTGTCCGGAGAATCGCCGACCCTGCGCGTAATCCCAGGTCAGAGGATGTGGAACCGCCCCCGAGCGACATCCTCACGACCCATAAGCTACCCGATGTCGGATTTATTGTGCGGCCAGCATGCGCCACCGGGCGCGCGATGTCCAGAGGGTTGTCCGCAGAATTTCTCAGGGAGCGCGAACGCGCAGGTCAGCCCGGCGTGGCGCGGCGGGGAACGGTCAGCCGCGCAGCGCGGCGACACCGAGAACGACGAGCGCGACGACCTTGACCACCTCGGCCGCGACGTAGACCAGGTGCACGCGGGAGCCGCCGGCATCCTCGCCGGCGAGCACGCGGTTCGAGCGCTTCGTGAGCGCGGGCCGGACGAGCAGGAGCTGGGCGATCAGCACGCCGATCGGGACGCACGCGGCGGGCAGCAGGCCGTCCGCGGTGTCGCCGAGGGCGAGCGCGCCGGCGATCAGGACCGCGAGAACGAGCTCGACGAGGTTCAGCGCGCGAAAGACGATGCGCCCGATGCCGAGGCCGAGGCGCAGGTCGACGCCCGGGGCGCGGAACTTCAGCGGCGCCTCGAGGAACGAGATCGCGAGCACCATGCCGAGCCAGACGAAGGTGGCCGCTGCCACCGTGCCCTGTCCGCCGCTCATCTCACCTACCTGGTGCTGCGTCGCCGCCCCGGTCTTACCTCAGTTCTAGCAGTGGTGGCGAAGGTCACCGGGTGAGGACGAGCCATTCCTTCTGCACCGTCAGGCCGACGGAGCGGTAGAGCCCGATCGCCCGGTCGTTGGACGCCTGGACGGTGAGGCCGAGGTGCTCGGCGCCCTCGGCGACGAGCCCGGCGAAGGAGTGCAGCAGCAGTGCGCGACCGAGGCCGGCCCCCCGCTCCGAGGTCGCGACGGCGAGCTGGTGGACCCAGCCGTACCCGTCGTCCTGGACGCGTCCGACGATCCAGCCGACGGGGCGTCCGTCGCGGTGCACGACCCAGCCACGGGTGTTCTCCGCAGTGTGCATCTGCTGCCACATCTCCAGCGGGCGGTCGTGGTGCCCGGGGACCGAGGCGTAGTCGGCCTCGACGTAGATGAGGTGGTGCACGGCGGCGTCGTCCGGCCCGCGGTCGTAGGGGCGCAGCGCGACCCCGGCCGGCCAGACGGGCTCGGTTCCGAGCAGGGGCGCATCGGTCGGCATCGTCAGGTCGAAGACCGAGCGGGTGTGGGTCCAGCCGTCGGCGACCAGCCACGCGATGCGGTCGGCGTCGCGGGGCTGCACCTCGAGGTGCCGCGCCCCGTTCTCCCGCACCCAGGCGTAGACGGCGGTGAGCGGGGGCGCGGGGTCGGCCGGGTCGAGGATCACGACGCCCTCGGCGGTCGAGGTGACGAGGGCGAAGGCGCGTACCCGCCCGTCGTCGACGACGACCCCGGACTCGACCCCGCCGCTGAAGCGCAGGTAGTGCGCGATCTCCTCGTGGCTGCTCTCGGCCACCCCGAACCAGGCGACCTCCTCGGCGTGGGCGAGGGCGACGACGGCGTCGGTGTCGGCAGGGGTCGCGGGACGCAGCACGGCGGCCACCGTAGCGGCCGCCGTGCCCGCGGATTTCATGGCTGCTCAGGCGACCGACCGGACGGCCGGGACCGCCGGCTCCTGCATCGGGGCCAGGAGCTTGCGGTAGGCGGCGACGTACCCGTGCGCCATGCGCTCGGTGGAGAACGACGTGGCGACGTGGTCCCGGCAGGCCTGCGGGCTGAGCACCCGCGCGGCCTCGATGGCGGCCGGGAGTTCGTCCGGGCTGTCGACGACGACGCCGGTGACGCCGTCCCGCACCACCTCGGGCACCGACCCGCGGCGCAGGGCGACCACCGGGGTGCCGCACGCCATCGCCTCGACCATGACGAGACCGAACGGCTCCTCCCAGCAGATCGGGAACAGCAGGCACGCCGCCCGCCGGTACAGCTGACGCTTCGCGACGGCGTCGGCGACGCCGAACAGCGAGACGTCCGGCCCGATCCGCGGCGCGATCTCGGCCTCGAAGTACGCCTTCTCCACCGGCTCCTGGCACTTGCCCGCGAGCGTGATCGGCATCCCGGCGGCGCGGGCGGCGTCGATCGCGAGGTGCGGCGCCTTCTGCGGGTGGAAGCGGCCCATGAAGAGGGCGAAGTTCTCCTTCTTCGGCTGGAAGGGGAAGGTCTCGACGCGGATGCCGTTGTGCACGGTCCCGAGCCAGGGCAGGTCCGGCGCGGGCCGACGCTGCGCGTCGGAGATGCCGATGAGGTGCACCGTGCCGCCCAGCGCGCGGTAGTACTCGAGCGGGTCGGGCTCGAGCGGGCCGTGCATGGTGACGACCGTCGGCGCGACCGTTGCGCGGGCGAGCAGCGGCCCGGCGAGCGTGTGGTCGTGGACGATGTCGAAGTTGCCCCGCTCGACGATCTGCGCCACCCGCGCCGCGTGCACGACCTCGGGGAGCGGCTCGCCGAGCTTGCGGCTCGGGGGCTCGTCGAAGGTCGAGACGTACTCGGTCGCCTTGGTGCCGTGCGGGCCCGCGCCGATCAGCGTCACGTGGTGTCCGTCGGCCACCAGTTCGTCGACGAGGTCGGCGACGACAGCCTCGATGCCGCCGTAACCTTTCGGCGGGATCGAGAAGTACGGCGGCGCGACCATGGCGATGCGCAGGGGCCGGTCCGGTGATGGTGTCGGCAGCACACGGGTGGAGGTGCTCGTCGTGGGCACGGTCCTTCCTCCTGAGGGTACAGGCACCGATCAATGCCTGATGGTGGGTCAGTTCGTCTGTACGAGTTGGATTTCCGGCGAGAGGCCGGTGAGAGTCCAGGTGTCGGTGTCGACCTCGACCGTCACGGGGGTCCCGGCGACGACGAAGCCGGCGACGCGCAGCGGCGCGAGGTGCGGTGGCACGGCCGGGTCGCAGCGCACGGTGCCGGCCGGCACGTCCGGGTCGAGCCGCAGCAGGGTGCGCAGGACGAGCAACGGCGCGGCGGCCGCCCACGCCTGCGGGTAGCACGAGGTCGGGTAACCGACGGGCGGGTCGAAGTCCGCCCGGTCGAAGCCGCAGAACAGCTCCGGCAGCGCCCCGGCGAAGCAGTCGGACGCGGCGAGCAGACCGTCGATCACCCGGTGCGCCGCGTCGACGAAGCCGTAGCGCATCAGACCGGCGGCAACGATCGCCGAGTCGTGCGGCCACACCGAGCCGTTGTGGTAGCTGACGGGGTTGAAGGCACCCATCCCCGCAGCGAGGGTCCGGACCCCGAAGCCACTGAACAGCGGCGGGGACACCAGCGCCTTCGCGGTCTCCTCCGCGTGCTCGTCGGCGACGATGCCCGTCCACAGGCAGTGGCCGAGGTTGGAGACCAGCGCGTCGACCGGGCGTTTCGCCGCATCCAGCGCCGCCGCGAGGTGACCGACCTCGGGAAGCCAGAACACCTCGGCGAAGCGGGCCTTCAGCTCCTCGGCCTTCGCGCGGTACCGCTGCGCGCGCCAGGTGTCGCCGACGCGGTCGGCGAGCCGGGCCCCGGCGAGGTAGGCGGCGTAGGCGTAGCCCTGCACCTCGGCGAGCGCGATCGGCGGCTCCGCCATCTCACCGGACCGGAAGTTGATCGCGTCGAAACTGTCCTTCCAGCCCTGGTGGCGCAGGCCGCGCGTCGTCGCCCGGCGGTACTCGACGAACCCGTCACCGTCGGCGTCGCCGTAGTTCTCGAGCCAGTCCAGTGCGCGCCAGACGTGCGGGGTCAGACCGCTGAGCCGCGCCGGGTCGACGCCCCACCGGTGGAGCTCGTCGACGAGCAGAACGAACAGCGGAGTCGCGTCGACCGAGCCGTAGTAGATGTTGCCGTGACCGAGGGCGAACTCGGCCTCGGGACCGGAGCGGACCTCGTGCAGGATCCGCCCGGGCTGCTCCTCCGAGCGCGGGTCCTCGCGCTCGCCCTGCAGCTCGGCGAGGGTGAGTGCGGTGCCGAGCGCCAGCCCGGGGTCGACCGGCAGCATCATCCAGCTCGTCAGGATCGAGTCGCGACCGAACAGGGTCATGAACCACGGTGCACCGGCCGCGACGACCGTCCGCTCCGGGTCGGTCGGGTGGAAGATCCGCAGCGCTCCGAGGCTCGCCAGGCTCTGGACGAGCAGCGGTTCGAGACGCTCGTCGGCGCTCGTGACGACCGGAGCCGCGTCGCGCCAGGCCGCGAGCCGCGTCGCCGGTTGCGACTCCTCCAGCGCGGCGCCGGGGACGAACCGCGGCACGACGTCGACGCCGTTGATCGAGACGGTGACGCGCACCGTGACGGTCCGCGTCTCGTGCGGCCCGACGACGAGCGACCAGCGCAACTCCTGCCCGGACGCCCGGGCCTCCCCGTCGCCCTCGACGCGGACTCCACGGCTGTCCGCGCCCGCCTCGTGCTGCAGCCAGACGACCGACCCACCGGCCTGCGAGCGGATGTTCGGCCGCGGCTGGACTCGGCCCTCCTTGACCTCGAAGAGCCCGGCGAAGTCGCTGTCCAGCACCAGGCGCAGGTCGACCGCCGCGGCCTCCCGGCCGTGGTTGCGGACGCCGATCTCCTCGACCATCCCGTTGCCGACGTGCCGCCGCCGGGTGACGACGAGGGTGCTGTCCGCCAGGTGCGGCGCCGGGGGCCGACGCCCGACGAACGACACCGAGTACGGCGTCAGGGTGTGGTGCCCCAGCGGGCTCACGGGTGCCCCGTCGACCTCGAGCACCCACCGCGAGAGGAACCGCGTGTCCCGGTAGAACAGGCCGTGCTCGCGGCCGGACTCGATGTCGCCGCCCGTGCCGGCGAGGCAGAACGTCACCCCTTCGAGCAGGGTCACGGTCCCGGAGGCAGCTCCGATCTGCGGCGCCCCCTCGTACGCCCAGCCTTCGACCATCGCCCGGGAAACATCCTTCCGCCTCGACCCACTACCTGCTGCCGTGACGACAGGTTTCTTATAGTCAATGAGGCCGATGGGCGCAAGTTTCGTCAGCCGGTCCGGCGCAGCACCTGCATGCTGTGGGCGGCGACCACGACCCGCTCCCCCGCGGCGTGCGCGGGGCCCGGCTCGGACACCCCGCCGTCGGGCACCCGGGTGTCGAGCTCGCGGACCCACGTCGCGGCCCACTGCGGCCCGGGCAGCTGGAACACCACCTGGTCGTGGTGGGCGTTGAACAGCAGCAGGAAGGTGTCGTCGGTGATGCGCCGACCGCGGGGGTCAGGGTCGGGCAGGGCCTCGCCGTTGAAGTAGACCGCGAGCGACTTCGCGTACCCGGCCTGCCAGTCCGCGGGTGACATCTCCACCCCGTCGGCCCGGAACCAGGCGATGTCCGAGACCTCGGAGCCGAAGATCGGGCGGCCCTCGAAGAACCGGCGCCGACGAAACACGGGGTGCGCGCGGCGGAACGCGATGAGCCAGGAGCAGAACTCCGCGAACTCGGTGTCGGCGGCGTCCCAGTCCAACCAGGAGATCTCGTTGTCCTGGCAGTAGGCGTTGTTGTTGCCGGACTGGGTCTGCCCGATCTCGTCGCCGTGGCGGAGCATCGGGACGCCCTGCGACAGCAAAAGCGTCGCGACCAGGTTGCGCCGGCGGCGGGCCCGGAGCTCCGTCACGCGCGGGTCGTCGGTCGGGCCCTCGACGCCGCTGTTCCACGAGCGGTTGTGGTCCTCGCCGTCGCGGTTGCCCTCGCCGTTGGCCTCGTTGTGCTTGCCGTCGTAGGAGACGAGGTCGGTGAGCGAGAACCCGTCGTGCGCGGTGACGAAGTTGACGCTGGCGTACGGCCGCCGGCCGGTGCGGCCGTACAGGTCCGAGCTGCCGGTGATGCGGTACGCGAAGTCCGCGAGCGTCCGGTCCGCGCCGCGCCAGTAGTCGCGGACGGTGTCGCGGTACTTGCCGTTCCACTCCGACCACAGCGTCGGAAAGTTGCCGACCTGGTAGCCACCCTCACCGAGGTCCCACGGCTCGGCGATCAGCTTGACCTGGCTGACGACCGGGTCGACCTGGATGAGGTCGAAGAACGCGGAGAGGCGGTCGACCTCGTGGAACTGGCGGGCCAGGCTCGCGGCCAGGTCGAAGCGGAACCCGTCGACGTGCATGTCGGTCACCCAGTACCGCAGCGAGTCGACGATGAGCTGCAGCACGTGCGGGTGCCGCATGTTCAGGGTGTTGCCGGTGCCCGTGGTGTCGAAGTAGTACCGCGGGTCGTCGCCGAGCCGGTAGTACGCCTGGTTGTCGATGCCCTTGAGCGAGAGCATCGGCCCGAGGTGGTTGCCCTCCGCGGTGTGGTTGTAGACGACGTCGAGGATGACCTCGATCCCGGCCGCGTGCAGGGTCTTCACGAGATAGCGGAACTCGGAGACGACCTGTTCGACACCCCACGCGGAGTACGCGGAGTGCGGTGCGAGGAACGCGATCGAGTTGTAGCCCCAGTAGTTCCGCAGCCCGCGGTCGACGAGAATCTGGTCGTGCACGAACTGGTGAATGGGCATCAGTTCCACGGCGGTGACGCCGAGCTTCTGCAGGTGCTCGATCGCCGCGGGGTGCGCGAGGCCGGCGTAGGTGCCCCGCAGTTCCGGCGGGATGTCGGGGTGCCGCATCGTGAAGCCGCGGACGTGCACCTCGTAGAGCACGGTCTCGTGCCACGGGGTCCGCAGCAGGTGGTCGTCGCCCCACTCGAACCACGGGTTGGTGACCACGCCCTTCGGCACGAACGGGGCGCTGTCGCGGTTGTCGAGGACGCGGTCGTCGCCGCCGAGCGGGTACCCGTAGACCGCCGGGTCCCAGGCGACGTCCCCGTCGACGGCCTTCGCGTACGGGTCGAGCAGGAGCTTCGCCGGGTTGCACCGAAGCCCGCGCCCGGGGTCGTGCGGGCCGTGGACGCGGTAGCCGTACCGCTGCCCCGGACCCACCCCGGGGAGGTAGCAGTGCCAGACGAACCCGTCGACCTCCTCCATCACGACCCGGCGCTCGTCGCCCCCGTCGTCGTCGAACAGGCACAGCTCGACCCGCTCGGCCACCTCGGAGAACAGCGAGAAGTTGGTCCCGACCCCGTCGTAGGTGGCTCCCGACGGGTACGGACGACCTGGCCAGACCTCCACGGCGCTCCACCGTAAAGGGCCGCCGCGACGCCTAGATCAGGCGGCCGACGTCCTTCGCGACGATGTGGTCCATCGCCCGCTCGACGATCGCGGCGATCGTCCACGACGGGTTGCAGCCCACGGTGCTGCCCGGGATCAGGGCGCCGTCGAGGACGTAGAGCCCACGCTGACCGAGGACCCGGCCTTCGAGGTCGCAGACGTCCCCCATCGCCGCGCCGCCGAGCGGGTGCCACGAGACGGGGTCGAGCTCCGTCGTGTTCAGCAGCATCGCGTGCGGACCGGTGATGCGCCGAACGCGTTCGTGGATGGCGTCGGCCACGCGCGCGTCGCCGGTCCGCGGGAAGCGCAGCACGGCCTCCTCGCGGCGGGAGTCCCACACGAACCGGCCGCGGTCGGCGCTGACGCCGTAGCCGCAGATCATCGTCGAGCGCTCGTTGCCCGGAAGCGGCGGCAGGGCGGCCTGGACGACGGTGTTCGCCGTCTCCGCGTCGCCCCAGTCCTTGCTCGCGTAGATCACCGGGCCGCCCTGCGGCGAACCGAAGCGCTCCTCGGTGTCGGTCCAGACGTAGATGCGGTCCGCGTTCGAGCCCCAGTTGGTGCCGAGCTTGTCCGGCAGGTCGCGGATCGTTCCCGTGTTCGCGGCGCGCAGCAGCAGCTTGGTGGTGTTCGCGCTGCCGGCGGACATGATCAGCGTCCTCGTCGTGAGGACCTTGCGCTCGCGGACGTTGCCCTCGGTGTCGATGCGCTCGACGTGCACCTCCCACCGGCCGTCCCGCGCCTGGGCGACGTCGGTCACCTGATGCAGCGTCAGGACCTGGACGCGACCGGTCTGCTCGGCCTGCTTGATGTAGGTGACGTCGACGGTGTTCTTGCCGCCGTTGTTCACCCCCATCGCGCAGTCGCCGTTGGTGTAGGCCGGCTTCATCTCGCCGCGCAGCTCGGCGAGGGGGTAGTTCCAGTCGATCGGCATCGGGACCTTGGAGACGGCGTACCCCTGCTTACGGGCCCGCGACGCGAACACCCGGGCGGCGAAGTAGTTCCGGGTCTCGATCAGCTCGTCCGGCGCCGTGGCGAGCTTCAGCATCCGGGCCACGCGCGGGAAGTGCACGCGGTCGAGGCGGTCGTAGTCGAGCGCCTCCGGGAACGTCGTGTGAAACGTCTCGGCCGTCGGCTGCAGGCTCATGCCGTGGTAGATCAGCGACCCGCCGCCGACGCCGGCGGCACACATGATCGCCATGTGGTCGCCCTGCACCCGCTCGAGCAGACCGGTGTACCGGCGCTGCGGGAGCGGGAAGCGGAGGAAGGTCGGTGACCCGAGCCACGAGAGCCGGTGGTCCAGGCTCGCCGGGTTGGGGCTGGTGTGCGGGAACGTGTCGACGTTCGGCGCAGCCGGCCAGCGGATGCCCCGTTCGAGAACGGTCACGGGCACGCCGGCCCGGGCCAACCGGAGGGCGGCGATGCCGCCCCCGAAGCCGGAGCCGATGACGATCACGCGGTGGGACTCGCGAGTGGTGGGGATCCGCGCGGCGGACGCGGACGAGGCCTGGGCGAGAGCCAGGCCGACACCGGCGGTGCCGGCGAGGAAGGTGCGGCGGGAAAGGGCGGACATCCCGCGAACTTGACACTCTGACCAATTAGTGTCAACCGGAACGGCGCAGCTCACAGCTGGGCGCGGGGAGACCCCCGCGGCGCCGGGCCCGCCGGGTGACGGACGACACGTCCCCCCGGCGTCGTCTCGGACCCGCGGGCCGCGAGCTAGGAGTGGGACGGAGCCGGGGCGGCGCCGGGGAGCAGGAAGCCCATGTCCTCGGGGTAGCACCAGAACCAGTCCTCGCCGGGCTCGAAGGAGCGGATCAGCGGGTGGCCGGTGCCGTGCCAGTGGCCGGTGGCGTGCTTGCCGGGTGAGTTGTCGCAGCAGCCGACGTGGCCGCACTGCTGGCACATCCGCAGGTGGACCCAGCGGCCGCCCTCCGCGAGGCACTCGTGGCAGCCGTCGTCGCTGGGCGCGACGTCGGCGATGGTGTCGAGGTGTGAGCACGTCGCCATCGGGCGGCCTCCGGGAGGTTGTGATCTGCGCCGTCCGCAGTATGCGCCGATTCGTACCCGGGTAGGGCACCGACGTCGCCACGGTGGCGACGTCGATGAGTTCCGGAGGGCACCGTGTTGCTGCTGCTGGCGCTGGTGGTGTTCCTGCTCTTTGCCGGGCTGGGCTTCTTCGCCCACGTGTTCTGGCTGGGCCTGCTCGCGGCCGCGCTCCTGCTCGTGCTGCACATGTGGCGCGAGGGGCTGGCGCGGGAGACCCCCACGTCGCGCTTCAACGTCCGGCTGGTCGCCGCGTTCCGCGGCTTCCTCGACGACCTGCTGAGCTCCCGGGCCCGGCAGCGCGCCGCCCGGGTGCGCGAGTCGGCGGACGCCGGGACCCGCACCGCGGCCCCCGTCGGCACCCCGGCCCTCCCGCCCGGGGACGACCTCGACGCGGAGATCCAGGACGCGGAGATTGTCGAGGACGAGGCTCAGACGGCGGTCGCGAAGCGTCGCGCCAACCGCTGGCGCGCGATGACGCCGGCCAAGATCGCGCAGGCGCAGGAGATGGCGGACGCGGGTGCGACGCAGAAGCAGATCGCCCGCAAGCTCGGCGTCAGCCGCAGTACCGTCTCCCGACACCTGGCGGCGCGCAGCTGACGCTCCTCGTCAGAGGCGGGCCCAGACCAGGCGCTGGGACCGGCCGCCCGGCACCCGCGGCTCGACCGTGAGCGTCAGGCGGCCGTCGCGTTCGCCGATCGTCCGCTCGAGGGTGGTGCCGATCCAGTCCGGGATGAGCGCGACCGCGACCTCGTGGCGGACGACGTCACCCTCACGGGTCCAGGATCCGGCGTAGGAGACGAAGTGCTTCGCGATCGCGGCCCACGCCGCGTCGGTGGCCTCGCCGGCCCGGGTACCGAGCGCCGGCCGGTCCGGGGCGCCGAGCATCGCCGACATCGTCCCGTCGGCGGAGTACTGGATGCGTCCGATCGGCGCGTCCCCGAACGGCGTCGTCACCGTGCCGTCGCCGGCCACCATCTCGAACGCCTCGAGCGTCCACGTCCCGACCAGATCCATGCGTTGTTTCTACCGGGGCGCCGCGGCGCCGGTCAGTCCAGGTCCTCCGCGAGCTCCCGCGTGACCGATCCGACGCCGGGGACGTCCGCGACGCGGGCGAACAGGTCCTGATCGTTCCCGCGTCCCCCGAGGGCCAGCGTGACCGAGACCCAGGAACGGGAGTTCTCGTCGGTGGACGGCTGGGCGTGACTGAGGCGGCGCACCGTCCAGCCCGCCGCGGTGGCGTTCTCCAGGACGCGGCGCAGCACACCCTGACCATCGGTATAACGCACCGTCAGGTGCACGATCGTGGATCGACTTCCGGGCAGCTGACGGCTGAGCGCCGTGTACCCGAACACGACGACGAAGTGCAGCAGCGTCACGAGGCAGGCGAGCAGGGGCAGGCCCGCCCCGGCGGCCATGCCGATCCCGGCGGTCTCCCAGACGGAGGCCGCGGTCGTGAGGCCCTGGACCGCGCCCTGCCGGGTGAGGATCAGGCCCGCGCCGAGGAAGCCGACCCCGGACACGATCTGCGCCGCCACGCGCGACGGGTCGAAGGAGACGTGCTCGTCCGGCAGCACGTCGCCGAAGCCGTACTTGCTGACCAGGAGCATGAGCGCCGCGGTGGTTCCGACGATGGTCTGGGTGCGCAGGCCGGCGGCCTTGCCCCGGAGCTGTCGTTCGAGCCCGATCAGCGAGGAGAGACCGAAGGCGAGCAGCAGTTCGCCGACCTGACGCATGCCCTGGCCGTGGCCGGCCGCGCTCGCGGTGGCCAGCGCGGCGTTCATCCCCTGAATGTTGCCGGGCCGCGCCGGCCGGAAACCTGCGTCAGGAGACCTTGCAGGGGTCGTCGGGGAGCTTGACGTCCGTGCCGTCGAAGGTGAACTCCAGCCCCCGGTCGGTCGGGTTGAGCGAGACGTTCACCCCGGTCGGGAGCTCGCGGAGCGGGATGCGGATCTCCGGGAAGTCGGAGAAGTCCAGGTCGCCGAACAGCGGGGTCGAGATCTGCCCGGGCTGCAGGACGATCTCGCCGTTCTCGATGCGCGGGGTCGTCGTCGCGGAGCCGGAGAACAGGCCGATGCCGCCGGTGATCTTCAGCCGGCCGTCCCCGCCGTTCGAGATCGTCATGCCCATCGCCCGCTCGCTCATCGCCTCGAACGTGACGAGGCCCGAGCCACGGAGGGAGTCCATCTCACCCCCGGCGCCCTTGCGCTCGACGCCGGAGGCCTCGACCGCCAGGTCCGCGACCCGGACGCCCTCGGCGTTGGCGTCGTGGGCGGTCATCCGCATCCCGTCCAGGCGGCCGCGGATCAGATCGGTGAGCAGCGGGAAGCCGGAGATCTCGACGTCGGGCTTGTCGGGCGTCTGCAGGCAGTCCTGGACGCGACTCGCGACCATGCGCTCGACCACGATCTCGGCCCCGCGGTCGAGGCCGAGCAGGCCGAGCGCCCCGGCGAACACACCCACCGCGGACCAGGTGGCGATCTTGCGACGGCGTGACCAACTCATCGGTGACACCCTCTCAGATCGCCCCTGGCCATCGGATGCAGTGGTCGTCAGATGATCGTGCCGACGTCCTTCGCCACGATGTGGTCCATCGCCCGTTCGGCGACGGCCGCGATCGTGAGCGAGGGGTTGCAGGCGGCGGTGGTGCCTGGCATCAACGCCCCGTCGAGAACGTAGAGCCCCCGGTGGCCGAGGACGCGGCCCTCCAGGTCGCACACCTCGTTCATCGACGCCCCGCCGAGCGGGTGCCAGGTCGTGGTGTCCATCCCGGTCGTGTCGAGCAGGAACGAGGCACCACCGGCGATCCTCGTGACCCGCTCGTGGATGTGCTGCTGGATCCCGGCGTCGGCCTCCTTCGGCCAGCGCAGGACGGCCTCGTCGCGGCGGGAGTCCCAGACGAACCGGCCCCGGCCGCTGCTGACGCCGTAGCCCACGAGCATCGTCGCCCGGTTGTTGCCCGGGACCGGCGGGAGCGAGGCCTGGATGACCGTGTTCGCCGTCGCCGGGTCGTCCCACGCCTTGCTGGCGTAGATCACGGGACCGCCCTGCGGGGAGCCGAACCGGTCGTGCAGGTCGGTCCACATGTAGATGCGGTCGGCGTTCGAACCCCAGTTGGTGCCGAGCTTGTCCGGCAGGTCGCGGATCGTGCCGTGGTTGGCCGCACGCATCAGCAGCTTCGTGGTGTTCGCACTGCCGGCGGCCATGACGAGCGTCTTCGCCGTCAGGATCTTGCGTTCACGGACGTTGCCCTCGGTGTCGATGCGCTCGACGTGCACCTCCCACCGGCCGTCGCGCGCCTGCGCGACGTCGGTGACCTGATGCAGAGTCAGGACCTTGACGCGACCGGTCTGCTCGGCCTTCTTGATGTAGGTGACGTCGACGGAGAACTTGCCCCCGTTGTTGACGCCCATCGCGCAGTCGCCGTTGGTGTAGGAGGGCTTCATCTCCCCGCGCAGCTCGGCGAGCGCGTAGTTCCAATCGATCGGCATCGGCACCTTGGAGACCGCATAGCCGTTCTTGCAGGCCCGGGAGGCGAACACCCGGGCCGCGGTGTAGTTCGGGGTCTCGATGAGCTCGTCCGGCGCGGTCGCGAGGTGGAGCATCCGCGCGACGCGCGGGTAGTGGACGCGGTCGAGTCGGTCGTAGTCGAGCGCTTCCGGGAACGTCGCGTGGAAGACCTCGGCCGTCGGCTGCAGGCTCATGCCCTGGTACACGAGCGATCCGCCACCGACGCCGGCGGCACACATGATCGCCATGTGGTCGCCCTGCACCCGCTCGAGCAGACCGGTGTACCGGCGCTGCGGGAGCGGGATCGGCAGGAAGGTCGGCGAACCGAGCCAGGACAGGCGGTGGTCCAGGCTGCGGAGGTCGGGCTCGGTGTGGGGAAAGGTGTCGACGTTCGGCGCGGCCGGCCAGCGGATGCCCCGCTCGAGAACGGTCACCGGGACCCCGGCCCGGGCCAGCCGGAGCGCGGCGATGCCGCCCCCGAAACCGGAGCCGATGACGATCACGCGGTGGGACTCGCGGGTCGTGGGGATCCGCGCGGCGGACGCGGACGAGGCCTGGGCCAGCGCCAGGCCCACGCCGGCGGTGCCGGCGAGGAACGTGCGGCGAGAGAGGGCGGACATCCCCCGAACTTGACACTCTGGTCGAACAGTGTCAAGCGGAACGGCGCAGCTCACACGGACGAAAGGCCCAGGGCCGGGCGGAGGACCCGATTCAGGTAGCCCCGCAGGTCCTCGTCGGTGCGGATCAGGTCGCTGTCCAGGGTCAGGACGGAGAGCCCGAAGCGCAGCAGCGTCTCCATGACGTCGGCCCGCCGCTCCTGCAGGTGCGGCGCCCGCTCGAACAACGGGCCGACGAACGCCTCCGCGAACGGGACGGCCCCGGCCAGGACCTCCGAGTCGAAGATCGGGTTGTCCGTGTCCGGGAAGAGCAGCACGGCCAGGGCCGGCGTGTCCCGAAAGGCGGCGCGGCCCGCGACGAGGAGCTCGACGACGTACTCGCCCGGGTCCTCGATCGACTCCAGGTGCTCGATGATCTCCCCGAGCGCCCGCGAGCTCATCACGGCGATCGACTCGGAGATCATCTCCTCGCGCGTGCCGAACTGCGCGTAGACCGTCTGCCGTGACACGCCCGCGGCCGCCGCCACGGACGCGATGTTCACGGCCCGCAGCCCACCCTCGGCGATGAGGCCTTCGACCGCTTCCAGAACCCGTTCCCGTGCACTCACCGGCACATTTCTACCAGCCGGCGCCAAGATCAAAGCTGACGCGCCGTCACCTCGCCGAGTCGGGCCGGGACGTGGACGTAGCCCCGGAGCAGCGCGTTCGGCCCGAGCGTCGGCTCGCCGGCCTTGGCCAGGTTCGGGAAGCGCTCGAACAGCCGGCCGAGGCCGACCTCGCCCTCCATCCGCGCCAGGGAGGCGCCGAGGCAGATGTGGACGCCGGCACCGAGCGCGAGGTGCTCCTTGGCGTTCGCGCGGGTGACGTCGAAGCGGTTCGGGTCCGGGAAGGCCGCGGGGTCGCGGTTCGCGCCGGCGAGCAGCGTCGCCACCATGCGCCCTCGCGGGACCTTGACCCCCTGGATGACGACGTCCTCGACCGGGTACCGGGCGGTGATCTGCACCGGACCGTCGAGGCGGAGCATCTCGTCGATCGCGGTGCGCCAGTACTCGGGCTGGGCGCGGAGGATCTCGAGCTGGTCCGGGTGCGCGAGCAGGCGCAGGGTGCCCGAGCCGATCAGGTTCACCGTCGTCTCGAAGCCGGCGAACAGGAGCAGGCCGGCGGTCTGCATGAGCTCCTGCTCGCTCAGGCCCGCACCGGAGCGACCCTCGTCGTCGGACGCGGCGACCATGCGGCTGAGCAGGTTGTCACCCGGGTTGCGGCGGAGCTCGGCGAAGTGCTCGAGGAACCAGCCGTTCATCTCCCGCAGTGCACCCTCGATGTCGCGGTAGGTGCGGTAGGGAACACCGAGCGCGGCGATCTGCAGAATGCGGTCGCCCCAGGTCATGAACGTCGGCTGCAGGTCGGCCGGAACGCCGAGGATGTCGGCGATGACGAGCACCGGCAGCGTGCCGGCGTACTCCTCGACGATGTCGGCGACGCTGCCGTCACGGTGCTTGTGCTCCATGCGGTCGAGCAGTTCGTCGGCGATCTCCTCGGTGCGCGCACGAAGGGCGTCGATCGCCTTCGGCGTGAAGGCGCGGCTGGCGACGCGGCGGATCCGCAGGTGCGTCTGGCCGTTCTCCATGATCATGGTCGGCCGCTCGGTGAACGGGACCGCGAGCGGGTCCTCGGCCCACGCGAGCAGGCGCCGCAGCGGCTTCGGCAGCATCTCGTCGGGGATGCCGGAGCGGAACGACTCGTGCCGCAGCAACTGGTACGACACGTCGTGCCGGGCGGTGGTCATCATGTAGCGGCCGGGGACGATCGGCCCCTGCGCGCGGAGCTGGTCGTAGACCGGGAGGGGATTGCGCTGCAGGGCCCGGTCCACGTTGAAGCGGGCGAAGGTGTCGCCCGTCCGGGCGCCGAGCTTCATGCTGACGGCAGGGGCGGCCTGACGCAGCGACCAACGCAGGGCCGACTTCAGGTCCGGCCGCGGAATCGGCCGGGTCGCGGGGGTGGTGGCCCGCGGCGAGGTGAGGGTCATGCCGACATGGTTGACACTTTCGGACAAAAGTGTCAAGTGAACAGTTCGGGTCAGTGCTCGCACACTGACCCGAACGGCGTAACCGACCTGACGGGGCCTAACCGCGCGGCGTGGTCCTCGCCCCGTGGGCCGCGGCGACGACTCGGGTGCGGGTCGGACGGCGGGTACTGCGGACCTTCGCCGGAGCCGGCCGCTGGCCCGGGACCTGCGCGTTTGCCCGGTCCACCAGGCGCGGGGCGATCATCTTCGGCTCCCGCGGCGCAGTCTTGCGGAGCTCGATCATCTCGGCCCCGATCTCCTGCAACTGCTTGCGTCCGAGGGCCTCGCGGACGTCGGGGAACCAGGAGGACTCCTCCTCGTCAATGTGATGCTCGACGCTCTCGATGAGCACGGTCACCTTCGCCGTGTACCGCTCGTCGTCGGGATCCATCTCCGCCAGCTCGGCGCAGAGCAGGTCGGCGACGTGGTGCTCCTCGTAGGACTCGAGGATGTCCGACTCGATGTCCGGCACCATCTCGCGGACCTTCGGGTAGAGCCCCTCGTTCTCGATGTAGGTGTGCACCGCGAGCATCTCCAGGATCTGCCCGACGATCTTCTGCTTCTCCGCCGGCTTCTCCGCCTTCTCGAAGCGACGGAACAACCGCTTGATCTCCTTGTGCTCCTCACGCAGCACGACGATCGCATCGGTCGACATGGGCCTCTGTCCTTCCGGTACGGAGCGGGCGACTCCGGGAACTGTGGCCATTCCCTGCCCGGGATTCCGCTTCGCATGCGGGCGCCGCGGCGGGCAGAGTCGCGCTCGACCCTGCACCAGAGATGACATCTCCAATGCAGGGGTTGTCACGATGAACGCACGGCGGTGGCGGTTAAGGTCGGGCGCATGAGCGAACCGATCGTCCGGACCCCGATCCGCGTCCGGTACCACGAGTGCGACGGACAGAAGATCGTCTTCAACGCGTGGTACCTCGCGTACGCCGACATCGCGCTGACCGAGGCGGCGCGGGAGCTGTTCGGGAGCTACGGGGCGCTGGAGGCGACCGGGTCCGACGTCGTGGTGGCGGAGGCGAACGTTCGGTACCTCGGGTCGGCGGGGTTCGACGACGAGCTGATCGTCGCGGTGTGGACGCAGCGGCTCGGGAACACCTCGATGGTGCTGCGGTTCGACATCACGAAGAACGACGAGTTGATCACCCAGGTGACGACGCGCTACGTCTGGGTCGACACCGAGACCCACAAGCCGAAGGCCCCGCCGACCGAGGTCCGCGAGGCCTTCGCTGCTCACCTGCTCGTCGAGCAGGAATCCTGATTGCGGGTCAGCCCACCGGGTTGACGCCGACCTCCGCACCGTCGAGGTCGGAGATCTCGTTCCAGCGCCGGCCGACCTCGTCGATGGTCGGGACGTCGGAGAACGTGACGCCCTTGCTCTGGAACTGCGCGACCCGGTAGACCCGGCCACCGCCGACCACGAAGACGCTGCCGGACTCGGTGAGCTCGTCGGTGCACAGGTGCCCGACCACCGGCGCGACGTGCTTGGGGTCGAGCGCAGCGAGGACCTCCGGCGGGGCGACGTCCTCGGTCATGCGCGTCGCGGCCATCGGGGCGACGGCGTTGGCGAGGATGTTCGCCTTGCGACCCTCGATCGCGAGGGTGTTGATCAGGCCGATCATCCCGCCCTTGGCGGCTCCGTAGTTGGCCTGACCGAAGTTGCCGAAGATGCCCGAGGTCGAGGTCGCGACGACGATGCGGCCGTGCTGCTGCTCGCGCAGGTGCGGCCAGGCGGCGTGGATCGTGTGGAACGCGCCGTAGAGGTGGACCTGCAGGACGGCGTCCCAGTCCTCCGCGGTCATCTTGTGGAACGCGCGGTCACGCAGGATGCCCGCGTTCGCGATCACACCGTCGACGCGACCGAAGGCGTCGAGCGCGGTCTGCACGATCGCCGCACCCCCGGCCGCGGTGGCGACGCTGTCGTAGTTCGCGACCGCCGTCCCGCCCGCACCGGTGATGTCCGCGACGACCGCGTCCGCCGCGGCCGACCCGGCGCCCGTGCCGTCCCGCGAACCACCGAGGTCGTTGACGACCACCTTCGCGCCCGCCGCCGCCAGCGCGAGCGCGTACTCGCGCCCGAGGCCGTTACCCGCCCCGGTGATGACGATGACCCGGTCCTGCACTCCCGCCATGCCTGCTCCTCGTCCGACGCCCTCAACGACTACTCGGACAGACTGTACAGACAACCTGCACGCCCCACGGCCCGCGCTTCACTCGCTGCAACCAGGCCTCACTCGCCAGGCCGGGCGAGTAAGCGCTGTCGCCGGCGAGTGAAGCGCGTTCGGCAGGGGCGTCAGAGGCCGAGGGGGTGGTACCGGCCGATGATCAGGTGCTCGAGGAGGCCGCGGGCGGTGTCGGTGCCGGCGCCGCACTCCACGTCGACGTCGCAGCGGACCTGGCGGTGCCAGCGGTGGAGCTGCTGCGGGTCGGGGCCGGCCAGGTCGAGGACCTCGCGGGCGAGGCGGTACTCCCCGTGCGCGAGGCCGTGCGCCCACTCGGGATGGCGGTAGCCCAGACCCTGCATCTCCAGGTGCGCGGTCGGCCGGAATCGCAGTCGCAGCTGCTCGCCGTCCTCCGTCAACGCGGTGAGGGTCGCCGAGCGCACCCAGCGCGTCCCGGGCTCGAGGTCGAGGGCCATCGTCCCGGTGCCGTGGACGAACTTCTCCGGCCCGGACCCGTGCGGGCACAGGACCAGCTGGGTGTTCCACGGCCGCCCGTCGGCGTCCGCCTTCGTGTGCCAGAACAGCGTGCGGCCCGGAAGATGCACCGGCGTCCAGAGCCAGAAGTACTGCGGCTCGACCGGGGGCTGGAGCGGCTGCGGGTCCCGTGCTCCGACCGGGCGCACACCCCACGACCGGTCGCGCAGGCCATCGACCACGGAGAGCCGGTGCGTCCGGTCGGCGACCGTCACGGTGCCGCTGACGTCGCAGGCCTGCGACAGGCGCGTGTAGTCCATGAACGACCGAGTGCCGACGCGCTGGATGAACCTCGGTTCCTCGATCGGGAAGTGACGCCCGGTCAGCGTGAGGTCGCAGGCGAGCTCGTCGTCCTCGACGACGACGCGGATCTCGTGCAGCGGCTCGACGATCTCCAGCCGCACCGGCCCGATCGCCGTCGTCGCGCGGTCGGTGAGCGTCTGCGAGACGTGCAGGCAGTACTGCTTCCCGTCCTGCACCACGGACAGGTGCGCGTCCGCGACCCCGAGATTCGGGTAGAGCCCGAACGCCACGGTGACGAGCAGCCCGTCCTCGCCGAACGCGCCCAGGTAGGCGCGGTCGTAGAAGTTGCGGTCGGTGCCGGCGACGGCGAGGGGTTCAGGGGTCTGGTGGACGAACCACTCGTCGGCCCCGGTGAGCATCAGGAGCCGACCTTGACCGGCAGCTTCTTGATGCCCCGGAAGAAGTTGGACCGCAGCCGCTCGGGTTCCCCCACGACGTCGAGGCGCAGGTCGCGCCGGATCAGCTCCTCCAGCAGGATCTCGCCCTCCAGCTTGGCGAGATGCGAGCCGAGACAGAAGTGCGGGCCCCACCCGAAGCCGAGGTGCTTGTTGGGACTGCGGTCGAGGACGAGCCGGTCCGGGTCGTCGAAGACGCGCTCGTCCTGGTTCGCGGAGGTGAACCAGAGCACGACCTTCTGCCCGGCGCGGATCTGCCTGCCGTGGAGCTCGACGTCGCGGGTGGTGGTGCGGCGCATGCAGACGATCGGGGAGATCATCCGCACGAGTTCGTCGACCGCGACCCGGGGCTTGACCTGCCCGTCCTTCAGCCGCGCCCACTCGCTCGGGTTCTCGTGGAGCAGCAGGACGGTGCCGGTCATGAGGTTCCGCGTGGTCTCGTTCCCGGCCACCAGCATCAGCAGGTAGTAGGCGTCGAGCTCCTCCTGGTCGAGCGGGACGCCGTCGATGTCGGCGTGGGTGAGCAGGCTGATCAGGTCGTCCGTGGGCTGCGCGCGGCGCGCGGCGGTGAGCGTGTGGAAGTAGTCGAAGATCTCGGTCCGGGTCCGGGCGACCACCGAGGGGTCGGCGACGTAGTCCGGGTCGGTCTGACCCGAGATGACGTTCGTCCAGGCGATCAGCTGGGACGTGTCCTCCGGCTCGACGCCGAGCAGCGCGCCGAGGACGAGGATCGGGATGCGCGCGGTCGCGATCGGGACCAGGTCGGTCTCCCCCGCGGCGACGACGTCGTCGAGGTGGGCCGTCACGAGCTCACGGATCCGCGGTTCGAGCCGGAGCATCCGCGCGCGGGTGAACTCGGCGGCGACGAGCTCGCGCATCTCGCGGTGGCGTGGGGCGTCCATGTTGTGGATCGACGGCTTGCCGTGACCCTCCGCCCGCCGGCTCTGGATCTGCGTACCCTGCGCGCTGGAGAACGTCTCCCAGTCCGACCCGGCGGCCTTGACGTCCTCGTACCGCGTGAGCGACCAGAACCCTTCCCCGCCGTCGGGCTCGTCGTTCCAGTGGCACGGATCCTCGTCACGCAGGACGCGGAACAGGGCCCCGTCCTCGGCCCGGACGAACGGGTCGAGATCCATCAGGTCGATCTGCTCTGGCCGCACGTCAGTCCTCGGGTCCGTCGATGGCGTCACCGCCCGTACGCAGTCTCGCGTGTCCGTGTCGGTCATGTGAAGCAGACGGGCTTGCTGCTCGGCGACGTCCAGCCGCGCGAGTCCAGCTTCACCGGGTAGTAGCAGTTGTTCTCGGGTGAGCTCTTCTGCCCGGGCGAGAAGGTGACCGGCGCGCTCAACCCGCCGAACGTCTCCTTCTTCAGCTTTCCGAGCCCGTCGAGGATCGCGGCCGTCGTGAGAGGCTCGGCCGCCTTCGCGCCGAGTTTCTCGACGAGGACCCGAAGCATCTCGCCCGCGACCCAGGCCTGCGAGGTGGCGCCGTCGGAGTCGGCGTCGGGCGCGTACAGCTTCATCGCGTTCGCGTACGCCTGCTGAGCGGCGTTGTCGGCGCGCATCCACGGGAACACGATGTGCGCGACCGAGACCGTCGCCTTCTGCGCATTGGCGTCCTTGCTGACGACGCTGCCGGTCGCGATCGCGGAGGTCGCGATCGCCGGGAAGTAGTTCAGCGCCGCGCAGGAGCGCAGGAACCGCTGAATCGCGGAGCCGTCCATCGCGAGCAGGAGCTGGTCCGCCCCGGCGTTCTGGGCCGAGCGGCACTGCGCGGAGAAGTCGGTGCCGGTGATGCTCATCTGCGTCTCGTAGACGACCTGCGCGCCGGCCTTCGTCGCGCCGCCCTGCTTGAGCACCTGGTAGGCGTCCGTGCAGTTGTTCGCCTCGACGCAGTAGACGAGACCGATCTTCTTCCTGCCCGCCTCGACGTTCTGCTTCACCGCGCCGATGATCGTCGCGGAGAACGTGGTGCCCTGCGGGAACAGGTACGGCGACTGGTTCCAGTCGAAGTTCAGCGAGTCACCACCGACGGCCGGCACCTTGAGCGCCTCGACCGCGGCGCGGAAGCCCTTGATCGAGATCGGGACCGAGCTGCCAACCAGCGCGACCGCGCCCTTGTTCTGCACCAGGTCGCGGACGGCGGCGTTCGACTTCGACGGGTCGGACGCGTCGTCGGCCTGGACGAGCCGGATCGGGTGGCACGCGATGCCGCCGCGGGCGTTCATCGCTGCCACCCAGACCGGCAGACCGATCTTCGACCCCGCGAGGGTGTTGCTGACGATCCCGGTGAACCCGCCGACCTGGCCGATGGTGATCGGCGCCAGGGACTGTGTGCACCCTGCCGCCTTCGGGGCCTCGGCGGTCTGGGCCGCGCCCCCCGGTTTGGCGGCCTTCGCCGAGCCGTTGGACGCGGTCGCGACTTCGGTGCTGCCGGCCGTCGTGCCCGGCGCGGTGGTCGCCGAGCCCGCGGCGGGGGACGGGGCGGCCGCCGCGGATCCGTCGACCGCGCCGGGGGCGGTGCCCGGAGCCGGGAGCGCGCCGACGCCGCCGACGGCGTTCTCGACGGCGGAGACCGTGGAGCCGCCCGGGCCGTTGGCGGCCGCGATGGCCTCGATGCTCTGCCGGGTACCGCAGGCCGAGGTCGCCATCGTCCCGGCCAGCACGAGAGCCAGCAGGGCGTAACGGGACTTGTGCTGACGCATGTCGCTCCTAAGCGGAAACTCGATCGGCGCTGCCGACGCTGCCGCCGACGTAGCTGGTGAACAGGTCCTCGCCGTCGAGCTCGGACGGCTCGCCGGCGAAGGAGACCTGACCCTTGTTCAGCAGGTAGACCGCGTCGGCCACCTCGAGGGCGCGCTGGACGTACTGCTCGACGATGAGCAGGCTCGCGCCCTCCGCGGCGAGGCGACGCAGGAACTCGAAGATCTCGTCGACGATGCGGGGCGCGAGGCCCATCGACACCTCGTCGAGCAGGACGACGCGCGGCCGCTGGATGTAGGCCCGGGCGAGGGCGAGCATCTGCTGCTCGCCGCCGGACATCGTCCGGGCGAGCTGGTTCATTCGCTCGCCGAGACGCGGGAAGGCGGAGACCGCGCGGTCGAACGCCTCGGACTCGCTGCCCTTCGTCGCCTGGAGGCGGATGTTCTCACGCACCGTCAGACTGCCGAAGACCCCACGACCCTCAGGCACGTGGCAGATGCCGCGGCGCGCGAGCTGGTGCGGGGTCGCTGTGGTGAGGTCCTCGCCGTCGAAGGTCCGGCGGCCCGCGGACAGGCCGATCACGCCCGAGGCAGCGCGCAGCAGGGTCGTCTTGCCGGCGCCGTTCGCGCCGAGCAACGCGACGACGCTCCGCGGCGGCACGGTCAGGTCGACACCGCGGAGCACCGTGGTCGCGCCGTAGCCGGCCCGGATGCCGCGCAGGCGGAACAGTCCGTCGCTCATGCCGAGGTCACCGCCGTCCGGGCGCGGGTGGTCCGGGGACGCGGCTTGCGCCCGGGCAGGTTGCCGGCCAGGCCGGCGGGGCCGCGCCGGCGCTCGGCGGACGCCACGGCCCGCGCGCCGAACCAGCGGTCGAGGCCGCCCTGCGACGCCGCGGCGGCGACGATCGCGCTGAAGCCGAACAGGGCCTGGATCGCCGAGCCCGTCCGCTCCCCCTCCAGGTACGCCGGGACCACGTAGAGCAGGACGGGCGCGAGAAACGCCGCCGGGATCGTGGCGCGACCGGAGATGGTGAGGACCGCGAGCGCGATCAGCGAGGCGGTGAAGGGGAACGCGAACCCGCCGACCGAGCCGAACAGGCCCGCGTACATCGCGCCGCTCACGCCGGCCATCGCGGCGGAGAGACAGAAGACGAGGACCAGCGTCACCGTCGTGCTGACGCCGAGGGTGACCAGCGCGGTCGGGGAGTCCGAGAGCGCGCGCAGCAGACGGCCGAGGCGGCTGCGCTCGACGACCGCGACGACCAGCGAGCCGGCGACCGCCACCGCGAGCAGCACGTAGTAGTAGCGCTCCTCGGACTCGAAGCCGGCCGGGCGGTGCGTCTGCAGCTTCTGCCCGAAGCCGAACATGTAGTCCTTGGTGTAGAAGAACTGCGCGAGGAAGACACCGAAGCCGAACGTCGCCAGCGCGAGGTAGAGGCCGGACAGGCGGATCGCCGGGATCGCGACGAACGCGCCGACCGGGATCGTGATCAGACCCGCGACCAGCAGCGCCGGCAGCCACGGGACGCCGCGGCCGAGCAGGTGCCCGAACGCAGCGGCGCCGACGGCGGCGAACCCGACCTGGCACAGCGAGATCTGGCCGGAGACGCGGACCAGCAGACCGAGCGAGAGGAACAGCAGGACCTGAGCCATCGCCAGGTTCCACACCGGCTGCTTGGCGCCGACCAGCGTCGGGATCGCGAGAAGCACCGCGAGCGCGAGGCCATAACCGGCGACGTGGGTGCGCACGCGAAACCGGCTGACCGGGACGGCGCGCGACTTCACCGAGCGGCCGACCTCGACGAGCTTGCCGCGCGGGGTGAACAGCAGGATCGCGAAGAGCGCGAGGAACGGGACGTTCAGGTCGAGGCCGGTGAGCGCCGGGTAGTCGACGACCTGCTGGCTGACCAGCTTCTGCACGACGCCGATGCCGATGCCGCCGACGAACGCGAGCGGCAGGCTGGCGAAGCGTCCGATCGCGGCGGCGCCGAAGGCCTGGACGACGAGGAGCGAGAGGACGTCCACGTCGAGCTGGCCCTGCGCGCTCGCGAACAGGACGCCGGAGACCGCGGCGAAGACCCCGCCGATCATCCAGCTGATGCGGCGCACGGTGGCGGGGTCGTACCCCGTCATGTCGAGCAGCATCGAGTCGTCGACCGCGCCGCGCATCGCGACTCCGAGCTTCGAGACGCGGAAGAGCACGTAGAGGCCGACGGCCGCCGCGACCCCGACGCCGACGGTGATGAGGTTCTCGACCGTGACGCGCACGCCGTCGACGGAGAAGGCGGTGCCCTGCGGCAGGAACGGCGCGAGGGTCTTCGCCTCGGGTCCGTAGACCAGCTCGATCAGGCCGCGGAGGCCGACGAGCAGGCCGACGGTGCCGGCGATCTTGTACGTGACCGGGACGTCGGCGAGGACCGCGGCCATGCGCTCGAGCAGCAGGCCGGCGAGCGGGCCGAACACCGCCGCGACGACGAGCACGGCGAGCGGCCAGGGCAGCCCCTTCTCGACGTGGAGGCTGTAGAAGACGAACGCCGCCGCGGCCGAGACGGCACCGTGGCCGAAGTTGAACAGGCCCGAGGTCTTGTAGGTGAGGACGAGACCCATCGCCGAGAGGCCGTAGATCGCGCCGGCGGTGACGCCGAAGATGACGTAGGGCAGCAGGTCGTTCATGCCGCGCACACCCGGCACTCGGGGACCTCGGCGTCCGCCGGGACCTCGGCGACCTCCTTGCCACGGGCGTACTCGCAGTCCGGGCGGTGCACCTTCGTCATGCCCGGTCCGATGACGCGGACGTCAGCGGTGGCGACCACCTCGACGCGGCCGAGGTCCATCGCGAGCAGGCGGCGACGCAGCGCGACCCGCTCCGCGCGGATGCTCCGCAGCCCGCCACCGAGCCAGACCGCGCCCGCGAGACCGCCGACGGCGAAGGCCACGACACCGAGAACGAGGAACGGGACGACGTCGTCCATGTGCGTCCGCCCGCTGGCACCGACCCACGCCGCGGTGACGCCGACGGCGGACAGCGCCGCGAGCGCGACGGAGGCGACGGCGGTGCCGCGCGTCCAGGCGCCGGCCGGGCCCAGGTAGGGCGCGCGGTGCTCGGGAGGGAGGACGGTCACCGGTGCTCCGCGAGGTGCGGCAGGCGCTCGGCGTGCAGCTCGCGGAGGGCGCGGAGCTCGCGCCACTCGTCCCGCAGGTCGGCCGAGATCCACAGGACCGCGCCGAGCCCGAGCAGGAAGAGCCCGACGAGACCGCCGGAGATCAGGTACGGCAGCTGCTCGACGACGTAGAGGGCGTCGCTGATCCCCATCCAGCCGAGGACGAGCGCGACCAGCCCGGCGACGAACGCCGCGCCCGCGGCCGCGCGGTCCCACTGGACCCGCAGCCAGCTGAGGAACCCCATCAGACACCCTTTCCGCGGGAGACGCTCATCGATCGGACGATTCCGGCGGCACCCATCGCCACCGCCGCCGCCAGTCCGAGGGCCAGGTAGACCGGGGCGAGGTCAGGGTGCGCGTACGACGCGCTCGTGAGGGCGGCGCGGTCACCCGCGGCCGGGGCGGTGCCGAGGTCGACGGTCGGGACCGTCGCACCTGACGCAGCGTCAGGGATCAGACCGGGCAGCGCGGCGTTGTCGACCGCCGGGGTGGTGTCGGGAGTCGTGGCGGCCGGAGTGGTCCCCGTCGCCGGCGCGAGGGCGGGGATCGCGGCGGCCGGGCGGACGGTCACCGAGGCCGCGGTGCGCCCGAGCGTCACGCTGACGGGGGTCTCGCCGTTGACCTGGGGGTTCTCCGGCGGCGCGGGCAGGACGCCGGAGATCGTGAGCGACGGGGAGATGATCCCGGTGTCGGTCTCGACGGCCTTGGCGAACGTCATCGTGAGGCCGACCGCCCGGAACGCGTCCGCGACGGCCGCCGCGTCGACGGGCACGGAGTTCTTCGGTGCGCCCGGAACCTCGAGGAAGAACTGGCCGTCGACGAAGCCGAGGTCCGGGCCGGTGATCTGCGCGCCGGCGCCGAGCGGCGACTCCGGTGGGACCGTGATCGTGATGCCCCGCGCCGTCAGGCGGCCGATGCTCAACGTGCCGCGGCGGGTGCGGTTGCCGCTGTCGTCGGCGACGGTCTCGGCCGAGGACCGCAGACCGGAGATGAGGAGCTTGTCGAACAGCACGACGGTGTCGATGAGCGAGGAGGCGGAGGCGGACGTACCGCCGGTGACGCGCTCGACGCGGGCGTCGGTCGCGGCCCGGTTCGCTCCGGTGCCGAGGGCGGCCCGCGCGGCCGCGAGGTTCACACCGCTCTCGGCGTGCAGGTCGACGCCGGGGGCGGTGACGTCCTTCGGCTTGTCACCGGCCGAGGTGACCGCGACGAGCGGGAAGTCCAGGCCGCCCAGTCCCTTGCCGCCGGCCTGGCTGAACGCGATGCCGGTGGCGGAGTCACCGAGGTACGGACCGGCCGCGAGCGCCGAGGACTCCCCCAGCGACGTCAGCCGGACCCGCGACTCCGGGGCCGACTGCTCGAGGCTCAGACCGAGCGGGACAGAGGGGTTCGTCGCCGTGACGAGGTTGCCGTAGGCGACGGCGGTCCCGTCGTAACTTCCCCCGGGCGTGACGTCGGCCGCGGCGAGCGGGGCCACGCCGAACAGGGCGACCCCGGTGGCCACGGCGATCCCGACGAGCAGCTTCACGCGATCTCCTTTGTGACGTGACTGTCACAAACTAAGCCGGTGCGCTCCGGATCACAAGGGGTCGAACCGCCAAATTCGCGCCTGTTTCCGCGCACCCGCCACGCACAGCCCGAACAGTCGATGTGACTCCTGCGTCGCTGATGTCAAAAAAGGGTGACACCCCTTACTGCGCAGTAAGGGGTGTCACCCTTTCTTGACGTCGGCCGAGGTGGGCGGTCAGGCGGGGCCCGTCAGGCGGGGGCGGAGCGGGCGGCGAGGGCGCGGGCCGCGAGGAGGCCGCCGTCGAGTTCGAGGTCGACGCCGTTGACCCAGGACGCGGCGGGCGAGAGGAGGAAGGCGACGGCGGCCGCGACCTCCTCGGGGCGGCCGAGACGGCCGACGACGTCGGCGGACCCGTCCACGCTCGCGCCCATGGAGACACGGAAGTCGCCGAGGATCGGGGTCTCGATCGGGCCCGGGCTGACGGCGCTGACGCGGACGCCCGAGCCGAGCAGGGCCGCCGCGCGTGCACGGGCGTGCAGAACGAGCAGCTTCTTCGACAGGTCGTACGCCGCTGACCCGTCGACGCCCTGGGCCGCGGCGAAGGCGAGCACCTCGTCGTCGCCGGCGTCGACCAGAGACCACGCCACGTCGTCCTCGACCCCGGGCCGGCGCGCCGCCAGCGAGGTCACGTGCACGACGGAGGAACCGGCGAACATCCGGCCCGTCACCGCGTCGGTGAGCCGGCGCGCGGCGAGGAAGTTGACGCGCAGCACGACGTCCGGCGCCTCGGTGCCCGGTACCCCGGCGACGTTCGCGAGGCCGTCGAGCGCGCCGATGCCCGCGGCGAAGGCGTCGATGCCCGCGGTGTCGGTCAGGTCGAGCGTGACGCGCTCGCAGCCGGCCGGCACCCCGGTGACGTCACGGTCGACACCCACCACCGAGTGCCCCGCGGCGATGAGCGAGGTCGCGAGCGCCTGCCCGATCCCGGAACCCGCGCCCGTGACGAGATACCTGCTCACGCCAGCACCGCCTTGACCTCGCAGAACTCCAGCAGGCCCCACTCACCGAGCTCGCGGCCGACGCCGGACTTCCCGAACCCGCCGAACGGGGCGCCGGGACGGGTCCGCGTCCGGACGCCGTTGACCTTCACCTGACCCGCCCTCAGACGCGCGGCGATCGCGGCGATCCGCGCCGGGTCCGCACCCCAGATCTCCGCGGACAGGCCGTAGTCGGTGTCGTTGGCCACCGCGATCGCGTCGGCGTCGTCGTCGTACGGGAGCAGGACGAGCACGGGCCCGAACACCTCCTCGCGCGCGACCTCGGCGTCCCGCTCGACGTCCGCGAGCACGACCGGCGCACAGTACGGCGGCGCCAGTTCGGCGACCGGCCCGAGCGGGCGCGCGCCCGCCGCCATCGCGCGGTCGACGAACCCGCGGACCCGCTCGTACTGCGCGGCGCTGACCAGCGGCCCGAGGTCGGTCGCGGGATCGCTCGGATCGCCGACCCGGAGCGCGGACGCCGCGGCGGCCGCGAGCGCCTCGACCCGATCCGCCGACGCGCGGGGATACAGCAAGCGCGTCGGGGCGTTGCACGCCTGGCCGCTGTTCACGAACGCCGCTCGGACCGCGCGCGGGATCACCTCGTCGAGGTCGACGTCGTCGAGCACCACCGCCGCACTCTTGCCCCCGAGTTCCAGCGCCACGCGCCGGATGGCCGCACCCGCGAGCGCGCCGACCTTCGAGCCGACCGCGACCGATCCGGTGAACGACACGACGTCGACGCCGTCCGCGGTCACGAGGGTCTCCCCGACCGTCGGGCCGCGCCCGTGCACGAGGCCGAACACGGCGGCGGGGACACCGGCCGCGATCGCGAGTTCGACGAACCGCGTCGGCCCGGTCGGGGCGAGCTCACTCGGCTTGAGCACCACGGCGCACCCGGCCGCCAACGCGGGCGCGAGCTTGGTCGCGCACTGGTAGACGGGGAAGTTCCACGGAGTGATGGCGGCGACGACACCGGCGGGCACGTGGTGCACCTCGAAGCCGTCGTGCTTCTGCAGCCACGGGAAGTCGCGCGCCGCCGCAGCGGTGTTCTGCAGGACGGCGGCGACGAGTTCGACCTGCGTCACCCGCGCGAGCGCGAGGGGCATCCCCATCTCGGCCGACGTCACGGCGGCGATCTCGTCACCGGCGTCGAGGACGGCCTGGGCCCAGCGGTCGAGGATCGCCGCGCGGTCCGCCACCGGCACGTCGCCCCAGGCCGGGGCCGCAGCGCGCGCGGCAGCCACCGTCGTCCGCACGCCGGCGGGCTCCGTCTCCGCGACGGCGGCGACGACGGAGCCGTCGACCGGGCTGATCACCTGGATCTCGTCCACGGGACTCCCTTGTTTGCGACGAGCGAATCACATTGGTCGCCACCAGGCAAGACCAGTCCTGGAACCTTCCGGAAGGGGTTCCCCCGACCGGCTCCGATCCGTATGGTGTGACTCGGCAGTCGCATTCCGCGGCGCCGTCAGCCGTCCGGGAGGTGTCGCGTGGAGTCCGACGTCCTGGCGCTTGCGGTCTCCGATCCGACGCCGAAGCCGGGCAACGCCCGCGGCCGCCGCACCCGGGCCCAGCTGGTCGACGCGGCCACCGCGTGCTTCGGGGAGTACGGCTACGAGCGCACGCGGATCCAGGACATCGTCACCCGTGCCGGGGTCTCGCAGGGCAACTTCTACCGGCACTTCGAGTCCAAGCGCGAGATCTTCCTCGAGGCACTCAAGCCCGGTCTCGAGGACCTGCTGGAGGCGCGCGCCGGACTGCAGGACCACACCGACGCGGACGCGCTCGCCGCCGACACCGTCCTCTACCTGCGCACGTACAGCCGGCACCGCCACATCCTGCGCGTCATGCGTGAGGCGGCGGCGGTCCGCAGCGACGGCTTCGACGAGCTGTGGCTGCAGCTGCGCAGCAACTTCGTCGCCCGCACCCAGGGGTGGCTCGAGCGGCTGCACGCCGACGGGCGCATCGGTGACGGCGACTTCCCTCAGCTGGCGGCGGTGCTCGGCGCGATGGTCGAGCAGGTCGCCTACGTCCAGATCGGCCTGCCCGACCGGACGCCCCGCGACGAGGAGATCCAGCGGATCGCCCGCGTCATCGGCGACGTCTGGCACCGGGCGCTCCCGCCGGTCCCCCGCAAGGCAGCCAACACCAGGACAGCGAACCCCAAGACAGCGAACAAGAAGCCCCCCGCCAAGAAGTAGTCCGTCCCGTCCCAGGAGGACCCGTGCACGCCTGGCCGCTGAACGACACCGCGTCGACCGTCTTCCCGCTCACCTCGCGGGCCAACGTGGGCGAGATCTTCCCGGACCCCATCACGCCGCTGAACGCCTCGACCGGGTTCTTCGCGAACCTGGAGAAGGGCTGGCGCGACGCGTACGTCGCGACGGGCGCGTGGAACCAGGACCTCTACGACGCGGCGATCCCGCACAACCCGATCATCATGTTCGGCAGCTACATCTACATCAACATGTCGCTGATGCGGCTGTTCGGTGTACGCGTCCCCGGCTTCACGCCCGAGGCCGTCGACCTGCAGTACTTCGGAGACATGCCCGGCATCCCCTCGTACGAGTCGGAGAAGCGCGACTTCGACTCCGACGCTGCCGCCTCGGAGAAGGCCGGCGCGTGGCTGGTCGGGCAGGTCCTCGGGGCCACCGACCTCGCGCCGTTCGACGCCGACCGTGCCCGCGTGCTGGACATCCGCCGTACGCGCCCGGACCTGACGACGCTGTCCGACGCCGACCTCGCCGCCCGCATCACCTCGTTCAACGACGACCTGCGGCACTTCTTCTGCAACCACATCGTCGCGAGCCTTGCCTCCGGCGTCGGGCTCGGCGCGGTCGCGCAGTTGTGTGCGGCGATCGGGAAGCCGGAGCTCTCGCTGACCCTCGTCGCGGGCATCGGTGACGTCGACTCCGCGGGCGCCTCGCGCGGGATGTGGGCGCTCTCGCGCAAGGTCCGCGCGAACGCCGAGTTGACCGCCGCCTTCGACGCGGGTGTCTCCGGTCTGATGGGCCGTCTGCAGTCGCTGGACTCCGTGGACGCCAAGGCGTTCCGGGTCGACCTGGAGTCGTTCCTCGACGAGTGGGACTTCCGCGGGCAGAGCGAGTGGGAGATCCGCGCCGAGACGTGGAGTACCGACCCCGAACTCGCGCTGTCGATGATCGAGCGTCTGCGCCTGGTTTCCGACGACGAGGCTCCGGAGGCGAAGAACGCGCAGCGTGCCGCCGAGCGCGAGGCCGCGGCCGCCGGGATCCGCGAGGCGCTCGCCGGGAACGAGGCCCTGCCGCAGTTCGAGGCCGCACTGCATGCGGCCGCGCTGTGGGTGCGCGCACGTGAGCGGCAACGGACGTCGGCCGCGATGCTCATCCACGAGCTGCGGCTGGCGTCGCTCGAACTCGGCCGCCGGGGCACGGCCGCCGGAGCGCTGCCCGAGCCCAAGCGCATCTTCATGCTGTTCGCCGACGAGCTGCCCGCGTACGTCGAGAACCCGGCGGCCTTCACGGACACCCTCGCCGAGCGGGAGCGCGTCTACCTCGACCTGTTCAACTACATCCCGCCGTTCGTCGTCGCGGGCCAGCCGGCGGACTACACCGAGTGGGAGCGCCGCGACGCGCACACCGCCGCGCGCCTCTCGGCCGGCGAGGTTCTCACCGGCGTCTCCGGCTGCCCGGGCGTCGCTCGCGGCCGGGCCCGCATCGTGCTGAACCCGGACGCGGCCGACGACTTCGAGCCCGGCGACGTGCTCGTCGCCCCGATCACCGACCCGTCGTGGACGCCGTTGTTCGTCGGCGCGTCGGCGGTCGTCGTCAACGTCGGCGCACCGTTCTCCCACGCCGCGATCGTCAGCCGGGAGCTCGGCATCCCGTGCGTCGTCTCCGCGATCGACGCCACCGTCCGGATCCCGGACGGCGCGTTGCTCGAGGTCGACGGCACGACCGGCGCGGTGACGGTGATCGAGGCCTGACGCTGCCTCAGCAGTCCCGCCCTACATCACCATGAACCCGCCGTCCACCGGCAGCGTCACGCCGGTGACGTAGCGGGCCTCGTCGGAGCAGAGCCACAGGATCGCGTTGCTGATGTCGAGGGCCTCGAGCATCTCGACCGGCATCGCGTGAGCCAGCTTCGACAGCTCGTCGGGGTACGCCGCCGCGAGCTCGCCGAAGCCCTCGTTGACGATCATCGGGGTGTTGACCGCGCCGGGGTGGACGCTGTTCACGCGAATGCTGTGCGGGGCGAGCATGTTCGCGTACGTGCGCATCAGCCCGACGACGCCGTGCTTGGCGGCGATGTAGCCCATCATCCCGGCGTTGTCGGGGATGTTCAGCCGCCCGGACAGGCCGGCGACGGACGACGTGAGCACGATGCTGCCGCCCTGGCCCTGGCTGATCAGGGTCGGCATCGCGGCCTCGACCGTGTTGTAGACGCCGGTGAGGTTGACGTCGACGACGTCGTCGAAGGCCTGCCCGGTCTTCGACACCGCCCCGATGCCGGGGAAGATGCCGGCGTTCGCCACGACGATGTCGAGGCGGCCGAGCTCGGCGACGCCGGACTCGACGGCCTGTCGCAGGGCGCCGGCGTCGCGGACGTCGGCCTGGGTGGCGACGATCCGGGCGTCCCGCTCCTCCACGAGCTTCACCGTCTCGGCGAGATCGTCGGGCGTCGCCATCGGGTAGCCGACCGAGTCCATCTGCGAACACAGGTCGACGCCGAGAATCGACGCGCCCTCCTCCGCGAGCCGGAGCGCGTGTGACCGCCCCTGCCCTCGGGCGGCTCCGGTGATGAACGCGACCTTGCCGGTGAGACGACCCATCTGACGCTCCTTCGCAATCAGCTGACGCAGAACTCGTTGCCCTCGGGGTCCTGCAGGACGACGTAGTAGTACGGGTCGGCGGGGTCGTCGTCCCGGTCCCGCCACTGCACGGCGGCGCCGAGGGCGACGAGCTCGTCGACCCGCGCGTCCACCCTGGCGACCCGCTCGCCCTGCGTCAACGAGTCGTCGCGAGCGGTCGGGTACACGTCGAGGTGCACCCGGTTCTTCCCGGCCTTGGGCTCGGGCACCTGCTGGAACCAGATCGGGGGTCGTAGCCCCTCCGGATCGAAGAGCCGGTTGTCGAACGACTCGCCGGCACCGAGCCGCCCGCGGTAGTGCCGGTTCCACGGGGTGTCCGGCTCCGCCGGCGGGACCGGCGTGTAGCCGAGGGCCACGGACCAGAACCGGACCAGCGCCGGCGGGTCGAGGCAGTCGATCGTGATCTGGAAGAACGCCATGGGCCGACGCTAGACGCCGGCGTCCCGTCGCCACGGGAACTGGTGCGATCGGAGACCGCGGCGCGTGCCTACTTCTTCCGCTTCGCCAGGAGGCCCTTGACCCGCGTCTGCAGGTTGACCATGCCCTTCATGCCCTTGTCCGGCGGGCTGCCGGCCGGGGGCATGAGGCCGATCGCGCGGCCGAGTTCCATCGCGTCGAAGTAGGCGTCGTTGCGGACGATGAGGCCGTCCCGCACGGTGAGCTGGTCGAGGCCCTGGACCTCACCGCCGGCGCCGGTCGGGAGGAAGCCGTCGAAGCGGCCCGGCCCGGTGAAGGCCGCCTGGGCACGCCAGTGCACACAGACCCGGTCGTCCTGGGCTGTGGTCTCGAGGACCTCAAGCTTCCACTCGCCCATCGCGTCGAAGAGCGAGCCGAAGAAGCCGCGCAGGCCGACCGGCACGGGCAGGCCCCGGTTGCCGGGGACGGCCTCGACGCCGCCGGACGGCACCCAGCAGCGAACGGCCCGATCGAGGTCGCGATCATTGAGTGCCGAGAAGTACTCCCGAACGATCGCGATGTTCTGCTCCAGAGTGTCCACGGAAGTCATGCCCCCAGTGTGTCGGCCACGACCGATGCGGACATACTGTCCAGACAGCTTGGAGGATTGATGAGTTCCGAGGCCGAGGTCGGCCCGCCGTTCTTCGACGACCTGTCCGTCGGCGACGTCTTCTCCGCGCCCGGGCTGACCCTCACCCCGGGGCACGCCGCCCTGCACCAGGCCATCACGGGTGATCGCCTCCGACTGGCGCTCGACTCGCCGCTGTTCGAGGCCGTCACCGGGACGCCGGGGCTGCTGGCCCACCCGGCGCTGGTGTGCGACGTCGCGATCGGGCAGTCGACGGCACCGAGCGGCCGCGTCCTCGGCAACCTCTTCTACCGCGGCCTGGCCGCACGGCCGGTCCCCGTCGGCACGACGCTGCGGACGCGGACCGAGGTCGTCGCCCTCAAGACCGCCTCACGCGGGCGCGGCATCGCGGCGTTGCGATGCACGACGACCGACTCCGACGGTACCCCGGTGCTCGACTTCTGGCGCTGCCCGCTGCTCCCGGCACGCACGGCCGAACCGCCGCAGCACGACGCCGACCTCGACGCGGTCGGCCGTCCGGTGGACGTCGCCGCGCTGGTGCCGTCGTCGTGGAACCTGGCCCCGCTCCGGACGGAGCCCCTCGGGCCGCTCTTCGCCGACCTCACGCCCGGGACCCATCGCATCGTCGCCGGCGAGACGGTGACGAGCGCACCGGAGCTCGCGCGGCTGACGCTGAACATGGCGATGACGCACACCGACGCGACCGCCGGGGCGCACGGACGGCGGCTGGTCTACGGCGGGCACGTCATCGCGATCGCGCTCGGGCACGTGACGCGGCTGCTGCCGGACCTCGCGACGGTGCTGGCCTGGCACTCCTGCGACCACACGGGGCCGACGTTCGAGGGCGACCTGCTGCGGACCGAGGTCACGCTCGAGGAGCTGGAGCCCCTGGCCGACGGCGGGCTCGTCCACTTCCGGGCGCGGAGCGCGGCGCTCTCCCCCGGGGAGGAGACCCCGCGTGCGGTGTTGGACTGGCGAGCGGTGGGGTTGATGCCATGAGCGGGGTTCTGGAAGGTCTTCAGGTGATCGAGGGCTCGGCGTTCGTCGCCGCGCCCCTCGGGGGAATGACGCTCGCGCAGCTCGGGGCGGACGTCATCCGCTTCGACGACATCGGCGGCGGGCTCGACTACCAGCGGTGGCCGCTGGCGCCGGGCGGGCAGAGCCTGTTCTGGGCCGGGATGAACAAGGGCAAGCGGTCGGTCAGCGTCAACCTGCGCAGCGAGGCCGGGCGCGAGCTCGTGACCGGGCTGGTCGCGAAGGCGGGCAACCTGATCACGAACTTCCCGGCCCGCGGGTGGCTGTCCTACGAGCGGATGCGGGAGCACCGGCCGGACCTGGTGATGGTCGCGCTCACCGGCAACCGGGACGGCACGAGCGAGGTCGACTACACGGTCAATCCGGCGACCGGGTTCCCGCTCGCCTCCGGTCCGCGCAACCTGGCCGAGCCCGCGAACTCACTGATGCCGACGTGGGACGTCGCGATGGGCGGGCTCACCGCCACCGGGCTGCTCGCCGCCGACCGGCACCGCTCCCGGACCGGCGAGGGCCAGCTGATCGGGCTCGCGCTCTCCGACGTCGCGTTCGCGATGGTGGGGCACCTCGGCCGCGTCGCCGAGGCCCAGCTCGGCGGACGGGACCAGGACAAGGACGGGAACTACCTCTACGGCGCGTTCGGGCACGACTTCGCGACGGCCGACGGCCGGCGCGTCATGGTCGTCGCACTGACGAGCCGTCAGTGGAACGCGTTGCGCGAGGTGACGGGCCAGCAGAAAGCCTTCGACCAGATCGCGAAGGCGACCGGTCTCGACCTCGACACCGAGTCGGGCCGGTACGAGGGCCGCGACCTGATCGCCGCCATCCTCCGTCCCTGGTTCGGCGCGCGCACCCTCGCCGAGCTCCGTGAGCTCTTCGACGGCACCGGCGTCTCCTGGGGCCCGTACCAGACCTTCACCCAGCTGGTCGCCGACGACCCCCGGTGCTCCGAGGCCAGCCCGATGTGGGAGACCGTCGAGCACCCCGGCGTCGGGTCCTACCTGATGCCCGGAACTCCTCTGGAGTTCTCCGGCCTCCCCCGCCAGCCCGTCCGCCGCGCCCCGCTCCTCGGCGAACACACCGAGGAGGTTCTCTCCGAGGTCCTCGGCCTCACCACCGCCGAGATCGGCCGGCTCGAGCAGGAGGGCACGGTGGCGGTCAGCGTTCCACCAGACCGCTGACGACGAGATCAGTAATCTCGCGAAGCATGCGCGCACGGGCCGGGCGGCGGACGCCCGAGAACATCAAGTCCTCGTGCAGCACCAGGCCGAGCACCATCGAGATGATCGCGCGCACAGCCAACCGGGTGTCGGTCACGCGCAGTCCCAGCTCCGGCCCACGTCGGGTCAGCAACTGCTCCAGATCGACCAGCGCGAGCGCGAAGTTCGCCGCCGGGCCCGACGAATCGTCCGCGGCGAGTCGGTAGTAGTCCAGGTAGGACAGCACGATGCTGCGATTCTCGGTCAGAAACTTGGCGAACGCCTCGACGAAGCTGTGCACGAGGTCGAACGCGGTCGTGTACTGCTCGAGTTCGCCCTTCGCGACCTCCGCCATGAAAGCTTCGACGAACGCCTCGTAGCGGTCCATGACCGCGGCCTCGAACAATGCCGCCTTGGTACCGAAGTTCGTGAACACCAACGCCTCGGACACCTCCGCGCGCTCGGCGATCGCTTTGGTGCTGGTGCCCGGGAATCCCCGTTCGGCGAACAACTCCTCCGCTGCGGCGAGGATCGCAGTCCGCACCTCTGCGCTCGGGCGCCGGCGTCGAACTCGGGTCTGCTCAGCCATGAGCAGACCCTAGAAGACGTGCCGTATCCGGACCGCCACGCCGTCCACATCGTTCCGCCGTCCGGAACCACGACAGGTCAACGCCAGCGCCGCGCGCGTACCGTGCCGGGGCCGGGCTCGGGAAGGAGACTCCGTGGACCTGGACCGACGCACGCAGCAGTTCTGGCTCTGGGGCGGCGTGCTCTCCATTGTGGCGTTCTTCGTCGGCTGGGTGGGGTTCGCACAGTTCCTGCCCCCGTTCTCCCCCGGCCACTCGGCCGCCGAGGCCGCCGAGACCTTTGGAGAGCGACGCAACGCCATCCGGACCGGGGCACTCATCATGATCGTCGGAACGATGCTCTGGGTGCCGTTCGCCGCGGTAGTTGCCGCCCAGACGCGCGTGCGCGACGGTCGACGACCGGTCAATGAGTGGGTACAGATCGCGGCTGCCGCGACGTCAACCGCCGTCATCCTGGTCGCGATGATGTTCTGGGTCGTTGCCTGCTTCCGCCCCGAGCGCGATCCTGAGCTGACCCAGATGCTCGTCGACGCCGGCTTCATCTTCGCGATCATGCCGTTCATCATGTTCGTGGTCTGGAACCTCGGCGTGACGCTCGCGATCCTGACCGACACGCGGGAATCCCCCGCCTACCCTCGCTGGGTTGCGTACTTCAGCGTCTGGTGCGCCGTCCTCTACCTACCGGGCGGCGCGCTCGCGTACTTCCACGACGGGCCCTTCGCCTGGAACGGGCTCGTCGCCTTCTTTCTCCCTGCCATCGCGTTCTTCATCTGGATCCTCGTCATGACCGTCATGACGTTCGATTCCATCCGACGCGCCGACCTGCCGGCCCTCCGCACGGCAGACGTCCCCGCACTCGTGGAGCAGACCGCATGAAATTCGCCCCTGGACGGACCGCAATCGTCACCGGCGCCGGTGTCGGGATCGGCAAGGCCATCGCACGCCGCCTCACCGACGAGGGTGTGCGCCTGGTGCTGGCCGACATCGACGGGGACCTGGTCGAGAAGGTGGCGGCCGACCTTCCGATCACGCCCCTGGTCTTCGTGGGGGACCTCTCCGTGCGCGAGAACGCGACGCGACTGATCGCCACCTGCCGCGACGGCTACGGCCGGGTCGACATCCTCGTCAACAACGCCGGCGGCGGTGTCATCCGGCCGACGTTGTCGCACACCGAGGAGACGCTGCGCGCGACGATCGATCGCAATCTCTGGACGACGATCTACTGCTCTCTCGAGGCTCTGCCCCTGATGAAGGCCGCCGGATACGGCCGCATCATCAACATGGGCGCGGACTCGGTCCGCAACGGACTCGACTGGCACGCGATCTACAACGCGGCCAAGGGTGGTGTCCACGGGCTCACCACCGGTTGGGCCCGGGAGTTCGCCTCAGACGGGATCACGGTGAACGCCATCGCCCCGTCCGCTACGCGGACCGAGGCTTACGACGCCTTCGAGACGGCCGCCGCGACCGACCCGGCGATGCGGGCGACGCTGGACGCGGTTCTGGCCGTCATCCCCGCCGGCCGCGCCGGCACCGTGGAGGAGATCGCTGCTCTCACCGCGTACCTCGCCTCCGACGAATCCGGCTTCACCACCGGTCAGGTGCTGAGCATCAACGGCGGCAGCACGATGCTCTGAGCCGGCGCACGGGCTACCGGCGTCCGAGGTAGGCGAGGACGCGGGTCGACACCTCGCGGCCGTTCGTGGCGCAGCCCTGCAGCCCTCCGTCGCCGTAGGCGCGAGTGGCGTCGCCGACGTTCCAGAGGTTCGGGATCGGGGTGGCCGAGTCGATCTCGCACCCGGAGACGACGCGCTGCGCCGGCCAGTCCCCCGCCAACAGCGGGGCGGCCAAGATCCGGGCCTCGCCGAAGCCGTCGAGTTCGCGGTCGAGTTCCGCGAGAACGGCAGCCCGCTCCGCGTCCTCGTCGAAGGGCGACATCGCAGGGACGGGGACCGCGTAGGCGACGTACAGGTGCCAACCGGGCGGGGCCACCTCGGGGCATGCGGAGGTCAGGTGCGCCAACGCGCAGACGCGCTCGGTGTCGGCGAAGAACACGATCCCGGCCGGCTTCGCGACCGGCCGTCGCGAGGCGAAGGTGACGGCGAACATGGGCGCCGGCTGCACCTTCTCCTTCACCAGCGACACGTAGTCGGCCGGCAGGGCGCTGTCTCCGCAGAGCTGGATCGTCGCCGTCGGCCCGGCGTTGCTCACGACGGCCCGGCAGGTCACCGTCACGATCTCGTCACCGCGGCGCACGGATGCCCCACGGACGAGCCCGTCCCGGACGTCGAGACTCTGCACCGACGACGACAGCCAGACTTCGCCGCCCCGGCGCTCGACCACGGCCGCAAGTTCCTGCATGGGGCCGATCGTGCCCGCGGGCGGGAACCCGTAGTCACGGAACAAACTCTTCTGCGTGACGTAAGTGAGCATCGCCCGGGCGGAGACCTCGTCACTGTTGACCGAGAAGACCCCGGCGGCGACGTTGCGCCCGAGACGGCGCACAGTCCTACCCACCGGGAAACGCGAGAGCCACTGCTCGAACGTCGGGTCGTCGCCCTGCGGAGGACCGTCCCAGCCGCGGGTGAGCCGTCGGCCCACGCGGCGCAGCCCTGAGTCGATCAGGAGCCGCGCCGGCCGCGACGTGGTGTTGTACAGGCGACCGCGGAACTGCACGCACTGAGCCGGCTCGTTCGGCCGGCGGACGTCGTAGGGGGCGCCGACCGAGCGGAACAGATCCTCCATCGGTCCGCCGAGCTCCAACGCGACGGCTCCGGTGCTGACCTTGAAACCGTCGATCTCGACCGTTGACCCGCGTCCCCCGACGCGCTCGTGGGTCTCGACCACCAGCACCGACTTGCCCGCGTGGGCCAACGAGGCGGCCGCGGCCAGACCACCGATGCCGGAACCTACGACGAGGACGTCGAAGTCCGTCATGACGCACGCTCCGGGAGGATGCCTTCCAGCGCCGCGGTGATCTGTACGGCCAGGAACCGCGAGTACAGCCGGCACTCGTTGAGTCCGCCACCCATGACCCACAACCCGTCCTGCGGCGTCCGACGCCAAATGTTGCGCATGAAGCCCTGGTCGTCCCATCCCCAGACGGGCCCGACGCGGTCCGCGACGGCATCACCGCAGAACCAGCGGATCTGTTCCTGCATGTTGTCGTAGCCGGTGGCCATCACGACCAGGTCGGCGTCGAGCTTCTCGCCGTCGGCGAGCACGAGCCCGTCGCGGTCGAAGGTGCCGACGTTCTCGTCCTGCACGACGCGGATCTTCCCGTCGATGATCAGCTCGGAGCAGCCGACGTTGATGTAGTAGCCACCGCCGCGGCGCAGGTACTGCATGTGGAAACCGGTGTCGTCCTCGCCGAAGCCGACCTTGAACCCGGCCTTCTGCAGACCCTCCAGCAGTTCGGAGTCGTACTGACTCGTCCGCTTGGTCAGCCACCGATAGCTCTGCACCAGCAGGTCGTACGGGTTCGCCGCGGTGATGAAGTCGATGTCCTCGGCGGGGCCGGTGCGGTAGAGCGAGTAGACGAGGATTCCGCTCGGCAGCAGGCTCACGACGACCGTCGGTCCCCGCTGGATCATCGTGATCTCCGCGGCGCCGTTGGCGTGCAGGTCCTGCGCGACGTCATGGCCACTGTTCCCGGCCCCGACCACAATGGCCTTCTTGCCCGCGTAGGACGTGCCGCTGGAGAACCCACTGGAGTGGACGACCTCGCCGGCGAAATTCTCCAGGCCGGGCATCGAGGGCATCTTCGGCCGTCCGCTGACGCCGCCGGTGGCGAACACAAGGTGCGGCACCGCCAGGGTTCGTTCGGTCCCGTCGGCGCGGCGGACAGTGGCACTCCACCGCTCGGTCTCCTCGTCGAAGGAGGCACGCAGCAGCTCGGTGCCGGTCCAGACGTTGAGCTCCATCGCCTCGGCGTAGTACTCCAGCCAGCCGGCGAGCTTGTCCTTGGGCAGGAACGTGGGCCAGGTCGCGGGGAACGGGATGTACGGCAGTGAGTTCGCCCAGACCTCGTTGTGCAACGTCAATGAGTGGTAGCGGTTGCGCCAGTTGTCACCGATCCGGGGGTTCTTCTCGACCAGCAGCGCGTCGACACCGAACTGCTTGAGTCGGGCGCCGAGCGCGAGACCGGCCTGCCCGCCGCCGATGATCAGCACCTGCGGGTCACGGTCGCTGTACTCGATCTCCTTGTTGCGCAGATCGAGCCAGTTGTCGCCGCCGAACTCCCAGGAGAACTCGGTGCCGGTGGGGCGGCGCTCCCCGACGCGGTCCTCGTGACCGGTCAGGCTCTGCAGCGTCGTGAGCGCCACCCAGGCGAGCGCACGTTCGGATCCCTCCGGCAGACGCAACCGCACGTAGGCCGTGCCGTGGCCCACCGCGGTCTCGAAGTCGACGTATCCCTCGACCACAGGCTGGCCGAGGTACTTGCTTGCGCGCGGCGCCATTCGCTCGGCCGCAAGACGGACGGCCTGCGGTGCGGTCCGCTCCAACGTCTCCGCAAAGCCGGCGGCGATGTCCTCACGACCGGACCGGGTCCGGAAGTCCCACGTGAAGGCCAAGAGGTCGCGCCAGTAGCCGTCCGGAGCGAACTGGGCGGCGATGCGCTCGGCGGATCCGCTCGCGACTGCAGCGGCGAAATGCTTCAACCACTCGTCGAAGATGCCGCCGGCATCGACGTCAGCCAGTTCGGAAAGGCTGGCCTCCTTCAGGGCGATCGGCGCAGTCACTGCGCGCCCGCCACTGCCGGCGGAGCACCGACCATCGGCACCAGGGCCGGCGTGGGTGCCGGTTCGGGCAGCGGCGACTGCCAGATGTCGACCGTCTCCAACGACATCGGGAGCACTCGTGCGCAGTGCGTCTCGTCGTCGACCTGCGGGTGACCGGTGCAGAACTCGACGGCGAGGCCACGCGCCTGGTCCTCGACGTACACGCCGATCGAACCGGAAGGCGCATGCCGGAGCAGGTCGGTGCGCAGCGGCACCTGATTGCGGACGGCGTTGCTGCGGAAACGCATGACGTCGTCGATCGACTCCACCTCGACGCAGAAGTGGTCGAATTTCGGCTTGTTCTGCGGCGAACGGATCAGGACCAGGCTGTGGTGGTACCGGTCGCCGCAACGGAGGAACGTCACCATGTTCGAGATCTGGTCGGAGATCTTGAACCCGAGAACCTCGCGATAGAACGAGAGCGTTTCGTCGTAGTTGGCGACCATCATGCCGCCGTGCACGAACTTCTCGAGGTTCACGCCCATCGCGGGAGCCGCAACACCGCGCGCCATCATCGACACGTAGAGCTCGATCTCCATGCCGCCCGGATCGACGAAACGCAGCCAACGCCCGACCGCGTCGGTGCGGTAGTCGCCGCCCTCCGTGTAGCTCATTCCTCGCTCTGCGAGCTGCTTCGCAATGGCGGTCAAGGTGTCCTCGTCGACGACCTCGTAGGCGAGCCGGATCGCGCCGGCTTGCGAGCTCTCCTCGAGGCGCACCCAGTGGTGCTCCTCGCCACCCGAGAGGAACGCGCTGCTGCCATCGCGTTTGGTCAGGTTGAGTCGCGCGATCCGCTGGTAGAAGTCGACGCCCTCGTCCATGTCCTGGACCCCGAGGGTGAGGTAGCCGAACTTGCTGACGACGTGCATGAGCGTCTGCCTCCTGAGTGTGGCTCCTGAGGGAATCTTGCGGCCGATGCGACGGCGGTGAGCGTGCGCGTTCCGGTGGGCGGGAATGCACCCGGGCCGGCGTGCGCAAGCCTCAGTTCGCGGACAGCACGGTGCAGGTGGAGAACTGGCTGGCGCCGCCCTGGCCGGTGGCGATGGCGATCCGCGCACCCGGCACCTGCCGCTCGCCGGCCGTACCGCGAACCTGTTCCGCGCACTCCGCCAGCCGGACGAGCGCGGTCGCGCCGACCGGGTTCGCGGTCTGCGGTCCACCGGAGGGCTGGAGCACCGTTGCGGTCCCCCATGCCCCGAACCCGGAAGCGACCAACTCCGGCCCGTCCGCCGCCTGGCACAACTTCAGCGGCATGTACGCCATGGTCTCCGCACTGCTGAACGGCGAGTGCACCTCGATCACCTGTGCGTCGTGCCCGGAGGAGATCCCGGCCTGCGCGTAGGCCCGGTCGGCGGAACGCTGCAACGACAACAGCTCGACAAGATCGCCCTCCGGCCGACCGATGCGGTCCCCCATCTCGTAGGTGTCCGAGGTGCTGCCTCGCCCACGTACCCACGCCACGGGGCGCGAGCTCCGCCCGACCGCAGCACCCCGTGCGAGAACGACGACGCAGACGCCCTCGGAGATCGGGCACGCGTCGTACTGCGCGATCGGCCACACGAGCATGCGGGAGTTCAGCGCGTCGTCCACCGTGATTCGCTTACGAATCTGCGCGTAGGGATTCCGTAGGGCGTGCGCGTAGTTGCGGACAGACACCGAGGCCCACTGCTCGCGGGTGTATCCCCAGAGCTTCATCATCCGCGTGGCGCGCATGGCGCACATCGAGAGCGTCGACAGTCCCGTGTCCCGTTCGTAGACCGGGTCGAAGATCGAGTTGAAGATCGCCGGGACCGTCACGGCCTGCGCCATGCGTTCAGCCGCGACGACGACGGCGACGTCGCCCATCCCGCCCTCGAGCCACTCCATCGCGGAGAACGCGGCTCCGATGCCGGTGGCGCCGCCGGTGTTCACGCGGAAGCTCGCCCGCCCCACCGAACCCGCGGCCGGCAGGAAGCTCTTGTCGGGCGACGCCTCACCCGCCAAGCCGTCGGGGGCGAAGCCGCCGACGACGACGTCGACGTCAGCCATGGTGATTCCGGCGTCGACGAGAGCCCGGTTGACGGTCTCGAAAACCAGGTCCGGGGTCGATGCGCCCAGGTTGCGGGCGTAGGCGGACTGACCGACCCCGATGACGGCGATCTCGTCAGAAGACATAGAGACCCAGCCCCCCGTCGACAGTGATGTCCTGGCCTGTGAGGTAGGAGGCACCCGGGCTCGCGAGGAACGCCACAACCGCTGCGACCTCGGCGGGTCGGCCGGGCCGCCGTATCGCCGTGGTGACCTCGATCCGCGTCCGCAACTGTTCCGGAAACTGCTGGAAGGCCGGGGTGTCGACGAGACCTGGCAGCACACAGTTGGCAGTGATGCCGTGCCGTGCACCCTCCAGCGCCGTCGTCTTCGCCAGACCGGACAATGCCGCCTTGCTCGCGGCGTACGCTCCGTGCCCGAAGTCGCCCATCGACGCGGCGATCGACGAGACGTGCACGATGCGACCCCAACCGGCGGCCCTCATCGCGGGCAGTGTTGCCTGGGTGAGCAGCAGCGCCGCGGTCGTGTGGACCGCGAACTCGTCGGACCACAGGTCGGCCGAGATGTCCTCGATGCGACCGGCACCGAAGATCAGGCCGGCATTGTGGATGAGGATCAGCGGCGGCCCGACCTCGGCCACACGTCGCACGGTCTCGCGCACCTGGTCCGAGGAGGTGATGTCGGTGACGAAGGGACTGACCGAACCTGGGTGAGTATCCGTCAGGTCCTTCAGCGGGTCCTCGGCCACGTCCAAGGCCGCGACATGCACGCCGTCCCCGACCAGAGCAGCGGTGATCGCCTGGCCCAGTCCGCCCGCGGCACCGGTGACGACGGCGACCGCCCCGGGTGGCCTCACGATTCGTCCAACACGAAGTGGAAGTCGGTGATCCGACCCTCGCACTCGTCGCGGAACTCGACACGGACGCGCGGTCCGGACAGCAGCAGTTTCGCGGCGGCGTCGAGGTCGTCGAGGTCCACGCCGGTGATCGCGTTCAGGACCGCACTGTCCGCTCCGTCCAGAAGGACCAGTCCGACGACGAGCGGCGGTTCCGGTAGCTTGGGGAACGGCTCGGTCAGGATCGTGAAGGTCTCCACCGTGCCGTGAAGACCGACCTCGCGGAGCTCGGTCGCTGCAACGAAGCAGGCGTCGCAGAACCCGCGGGCCGGCACGAGCACACGCCGGCAGGATGGGCAGATCGACCCCACGATCCGCTTGTTCCTCAGCTCGTGGAAGAAGCGGCTCGCCATCTCGCCGGCGAAGTAGTGGTATCCGAAGTTCCACTCGCCCGGGATGGTGACCAGTGGTGCTTCGTCGGTCGGTGTGAAGACGTTCATGTCCGGTCCGTTCCGGTGCGGCCGAGGATGATTGCGGCTTGGGTTTGGGCGGCCACGACGGACGACCCCGTGGCCAGGGCGAAGCGCCGGTCGCCGGCCAACAGCGCCTGGTGGGCCCGTGAGACGCGGACCAGGCCCATTGCCGGGGCGCAGTAGCCGGCCGCGCAACCACCGTCGGCGTTGACGTCGGGCGAGAGCGCGAGCAGCTTCATGCCAGCACCGGGAGCGGCGGCGCGGAGTGCTTCAAGGCCGAGGGCCTCGTCGAACGTGGTCAGGCCGTCGATCTCCAGGACGTCCACCTGCTCGATCAGCACATCGGCCATCGTCAGGGCGCGGTCACCGGCCTGCGCCAGGGCAGGCATTCCCACCAGGTCACGGGAGCCGATGTCGTATGGCTCCGTCGACATGCCGAAACCCCGCACCTGGACCGAGCGCGGCTCCGCGGTGAGGACGACTGCGGCGACCACGTCGCTCCAGACCGGCAGGTCGGAGGTTCGCAGCGGGTAGGGCCCGGTCGCCACGCGCTGGGCCGGTAGGCCGGCTCGCCGTGATGCCACCTCGTCACGCCAACGCTCGTAGTCCGGGAAGACTCGTAGCGCCGCGGCCGCTCGCATTGCGGACACCGACAGTTCAGTGAGACCGAACGGCCGAGCAGTGAAGGGATCGAAGAGCTGGCGGGCGATGTCGTTCGGCGACCCTTCGCTCGCGCGGCCCCAGCCCGCGACCACGCAGACGTCGGAATGACCGCCGCGGATGCGCGCCGCGGCGAGCGCCAGGGCGGAGGCGCCGTCGTCGCCGAGGCGGACCTCGTCCTTCAAATATGCGCCCGCGGCCGGCGCCGTCACCATGCTGGTCAGACCACGCCCGTCGGTGAGGTCGTGCGCCGAGAGGACCACGCCGTCGACGTCCGCCATGGTGAGCTCGGCGTCGGCCATCGCAGCGGTCACGCCGTCGAAGATCGACTCCGTGAGATTGCGGGTAGCGTCGGCCCACGAGCGAGTGACGGCGGACCCCGCCACGTACACCGGGCGGGTCACGCGACCACCACCGTGATCGCGCTGTTCGGACACCCTTCGGCGGCCTCGTTCAGCTCCCATTCATCCACGTCCGGCCCGGGTACGAAGGTCGAGATCCCCTCGGCGTCAAGCTCGAACGCCCCCGGTGCCAACTGAAGGCACATCGACACACTCGCGCATCTGGTGCGGTCCACCACCGCTCGGAGACTCATCGCGCGTGCGGCGCGACGTGCAGTCGCTTCAGGCTGCGGGAGACCATGTTCGGGTTGTAGCGCAGTTCAGGAGTCCGCACCTCGATCCGGGAGTAGCGCTCCGTCAGATAGGTGAAGGCCTCGGAGGCCTCCAGCCGGGCCAACGGCGCACCGAGGCACATGTGGATGCCATACCCGAAGCCCGCGTGCCGGTTCGGCATCCGAGCGATGTCGAACTCCTCCGGGTTGCCGAACTGCTTGGGATCGTGGTTCGCGGCGTACATCGCCAGGAGCACGCGGTCGTTCGTACCGATCTTCTGGTCCCCGATGACCAGCGGTTGCTTCGCGAAGCGGGCCATGGCCTTGATCGGGCCGTCGTACCGGAGCACCTCTTCGACGGTGGTGCGGGCCAGGTCCGGGTTGTCGTGCAGACGCTGCCACTGCTCGGGGAACCGATCGAAGGCAACGATGCCGTTGGCTATGAGGTTCATGGTCGTCTCGTGGCCCGCGAACACCATGAGCACCGCGTTGGCGATGACCTCGTCCTCGGAGAGGAAGTCTCCGCGTTCCTCGGCCTGGACCATGCCGGAGAGCAAGTCGTCCCGTGGGTCGGTTCGTCGCGCCCGAACGATGGGCCGCAGCAGGTCGACGAGGTTGCGCATCGCCTCCTCACCCCTGCGGTGCCGCTCGTCGTCGTCGCCGTTGACGAAAATGACCGCCCCGAGATCCTCGGACCACACCTTGACGTCCTCACGCGCCTCGGGCGGGACGCCCAGGAACTCGGCGATGACGATCACCGGCAACTGGAAAGCGAACTCGGCGAAGAAGTCGACGTCGTCACGGCCCTCAAGCGGATCCGCCAACTGACGGACCAACTCGCGCACCCGCGGTCGCAGTGCCTCGACCGCGCGAGGCGTGAAGGCCTTGTTCACGAGTGTGCGGATGTGCGTGTGGTACGGCTGGTCCTTCCACACGAAGAACGCCGACAGGAATGTCAGCAACTGCTCGTAGGTCGAGGCCTGCGTGCGCAACGACTCGGCGAACGGACCGGTGAAGCGGTCCGACGACAGCTGCTCGTGGTTCTTGTAGCCCCCGATGACCTCGTCGTAGCCGGTCACGACCCAGCCGCTCCAACGGGCGTTCCACACGACGGGACTCACGTCTCGCAAACGCCCGTAGTAACGGACAGGATCGTTCACGGCCTCCTCGCTGAGGAGGTCGTCCAATCCGGGCGGAGCGATCTGCCGACCGTCGTCAATCGTCACCGAGCACCCCTGTTCCTCGTGGTGCTCCCGATGGAACGGGACGTACATGCCACAGGCAACGTCGGTTTCTGCATCGCAGAACAACGCAGCTCACCGCCCCGCCGGCTGGGGCCGGTGGGGCGACGACGACGAACGAGGGGCACTGAACACCCTCGGTCCCGCTGCGCTGACACGAGGGATGGCGTGCGTGACCGAGGGCCGCAGCCTGTCCCTGACCGCGCCGGTCGTCCCCGGTCGCGGTACCGGCGCCGTCGGACGTCCCGACCCGGCCCACTTCATGCTCCGGGACGGCGGCGACTACGCAGCGGGTCACCCGGAACGGGGTGGGTTCGCCTTCGCCGACGACGTCATCCAGATCCCGACTCACGGAGTCACCCACTTCGACGCGCTCAGTCATGTGTGGCGGGACGGTCTGATGTACAACGGCCACCCGGCGTCTGCGGTGAGCAGCCGCGGGGCAAGGCGCCTCGGCATCGAGACCGCCGGACCGGTCGTGACCCGAGGTGTCCTGGTCGACCTGGTCCCGGCGGCGGCCTCGTGGCTGCCGGGCTCCACCTCGGTCGGGGTCGACGAACTGCGGGCGCTGCTCGACCGCACGGGCGTGACGCTCGAGTCCGGGGACGCCCTCCTCGTCCGAACTGGCTGGCTTGAGGCCTGGCAGCAAGGACAGAACACCGATGGCGTATGGCCCGGGCTGGACGCCGACTGTGCGGAATGGCTGTCCGAACAAGACCTCTCCGTGCTCGGCGCGGACAACATCGGGGTGGAGGCCTATCCGTCGTCGGATCCCGAGTGCCAGGTGCCGCTGCACCTGGCATTGCTGCGGGGACATGGGGTGTTCTTCTGCGAGTTGATGGCACTGGCCGAGCTCGCTGCGAGCGGCCGCTCGACGTTCCTGTTCGTCGCCAACCCCTTACCGGTGGCCGGCGGCGTGGGCGGACCGGTGTGCCCGGTGGCGATCCTGTGAGGGCGCGACGCACCAAGACGGTCGATGTGCAACCGACCGGCAAGGGCGAGTACTCGTTCGAGGCCCGTCTCACGGACCGCGCCTTCGGCGGCGACTACGGCGGACCGTCGGACACCGTCATCCACGACATCGAGATCACCGGGCGGCTGCGCGGTCCGGAACTGACCGTCGTCTCGCTTACGGTCACCCCGCACGAGCTTCCGTACCGGACGTGCCCCACGGTCGCGCCGGCAGCCGCTGCACTTGTCGGCGCGTCATTGCGCAGCGGCTGGCGCAAGACCGTGCTCGCACACCTCGGCGGAGCAAAGGGCTGCACGCACATGACAACGTTGCTGCTCGGCCTCGCGGAGATCACGACGCAGGTCATCTTCCTGGAGATGAACAGCACGACGGAGTGCACTCGGGAATCCCGGACCGACGGCAGGTGGCTCGACCGGAGCCTCGAGGTCGAGCCGAATCTGCTCGACGTCTGCTTCTCCCTGCGTCGGGACTCGCCGGTGATGATCCCCGTCCTGGATCGGCGTTCCAGCATGGGAAACAAGGACGAGAGCTAGCTCACGCCGCGGTCTAGCGTTCCGGCCAGTTCCCCTCCAGACCGGGAGTGCCCAATGCTCGACGTCCGCTCGGCCATGCGCCGCTCCGCCCAGTTCCACGCCGATCTTCCCGCTGTCACCAGTGGTGAGGACACTCTGACCTACGCCCAAGCGTGGGACCGCGGCCTGCGACTCGCCAACGGCCTGCTGGCGATGGGACTTCAGCCGGGCGACCGAGTCGCCGTGCTGGAGGACAACTGCTTGGAGGCGGCCGACTTCTACCTCGGCACTGCCATCGCGAACCTGGTGCGTGTGCCGCTGTACCGGCGGAACTCCGGAGAGGCGCACCGCCACATGCTGACGCACACTCAGTGCCGAGCGGTCGTGGTGTCCCCTGAGTACGCCCACGAACTCCACGGTCTCGCGGAGGAGATCGACGGACTGCAGGTCATCGTCCGCGACGAGAGCTATGAGCCCTGGCTCGCCTCGCAGTCGAACGAGGACCCCGACCCGCCGATCGCACTCGACGACGTCTTCGTCATCCGGCACTCAGCCGGCACCACCGGCCGTGCCAAGGGCATCGCGTACACGCATCGGGCGTGGACGTCCACGACCCGCGACTGGTTCTACATGCTCCCGCCGGTCGAACTCGGCGACAGCTGCCTGCACGTGGGCCCGATCTCGCACGGGTCCGGCTACCTGTTCCTGCCGATCTGGCTCGGTGGCGGCCGGAACGTGCTTGCTCCGAAGTTCGAGGGCGAAGGCTTCCTCGACGTGCTGCGTCAGGAGAAGATCGCGTACTTCTTCGCCGTGCCGACGATGGTGGCGGACATCGTGAGCCGCTGCGGCGTCGCCCCGCAGGATCTCCCCGACCTCAAGGTCGTCATGATCTCCGCGGCGCCGATCAGCGCGCGGACCGCACTCGACGGCCATGTCGTCTTCGGCGACCGGATGTACCAGATGTACGGGCAGACCGAAGCCGTGCCCGTCACCTTCATGGGCCCGCGTGAGTGGTTCTCCGAGCTTCCCGGTTCCGACCCCCTCCGAGCGGCCGGCCGCATTACGCCCTTCGCCGAGCTTGAGATCCGGTCGGAGGACAACCTGCCGGTGCCGATCGGCAAGGAGGGCGAGATCGCGATCCGGTGCGAGGGCCAGATGACCGGGATCTGGGACGACGAGGAGCTCTCGGCCCGCCGCCTCAAGGATGGGTGGGTGCTCACCGGCGACATCGGCCGATTGGACGCCAACGGATTCCTCTACGTCATCGACCGGGTGGACGACATGATCGTCTCCGGCGGCTTCAACATCTGGCCGGCCGAGCTCGAGCAGGTCATCGTCATGATGGACGGAGTCCGCGAGGTGGTCGTCTTCGGCGTCCCGCACGAGAAGTGGGGCGAGGCACCGCTCGCCGTCGTGGTGACGGACGGCCGGTCGGCCCTGGACGAGGAGACCGTCATCGCCGCCTGCCGCGACAAGCTGGGCTCGTACAAGAAGCCCCACCAGGTGGTGTTCCAGACCGAACCCCTGCCGCGCAGCATCGTCGGCAAGATCCAGCGCAAGGTGCTCCGCGAGCCCTACTGGGCCGGCCACGAGCGCCGCGTCGCCGGGTCCTGATCAGGCCTTGCGGCCCATCGACCACATCTGGGCGGCCTGCTCGGCGCGGAGGGCGGAGTGCCAAGGGAGCTGACGGGACTCGTTCTGTGCGCGGAAGGTCTGCATCGCGGCGCGGACGAGCTCGGGGTCGGTGCACCGCTTCGCGAGCTCCAGGCCGCGGGCGTCGACCTCGTCGTCGGGCAAGGCCTCCCATGCCAGGCCGAGGTCGACCAGCTTCTGCCCCACGACCTCTTCGCCGAGCAACGTCATCGCGACGGAGGTCTGCGGCCCGGCGATCTTGTCGAGCAGCATGAAGTGGCCACCGCCGGGATGCAGGCCGATCCGCAGGAACCCGGAGAGCAACTTCGTCTCGTGGGAGACGACGCGGACGTCGGCGGCGAGCGCGAGGTTGACACCCGCGCCGACGGCGGGACCACGCATACATGCGATGACCGGGACGTCGACCGTCCCGGCGGCCACGAAGCACTGGTAGACCTTGTTCAGCGCGGCCAACACCTCGGGATCGGTGGGGTTCTCCCGCGCCGCCGCGAGCAACGGCCGGGCTGCGCCCGAGCAGAAGGCGCCGTTCGCGCCGCGCAGCACGAGGGCCGCGACTCCCGGGCTGTTCTGCACCTCCGCAATCGCGTCCAGGAACGCCTGCGCGGATTCACCGGTGAAGGCGTTCCGCGTCTTCGCGTCGTCAAGCGTGACGATCGCGACGGTGCCGTCGACCTCGAGGGTCACGTTCATACTTGCTTCCTTCCGACGTCCCTGCCGACCCGGTAACCGCGTGGTCCCGCTTCGGCCAGCACGCTATCGGCGGCGCCGAGCTCGTCCGCGCTGGGCATGGGTGACCGGACCGCGCCGGACGTGTCGACCCCGAGTCGGTGCAGGTGCTGCGCGAACTCCCCGGCCCCCGCGGCGAGCTCCAGCAGGGTCGGCTCTTCACCCAGCCGCGCAGTCCCCCACCGCGTGACGAGCAGAACCTCCGCGTCGGGGTGCGGGGCAGCGGTCACCGCGCTCACGCGGCTCACGATCCGCTCCGGACGAGTGCCACCGTGCAGGAGCACCAGCCGGCGGGCCCGGACGGCCACGTCCGCCGAACCGCCCCCACCCGCCGATCGGAACGTGGTGCCCTCACCGAAGGAGTTGACGCAACCGCGCAGGTCGACGGTGGCCGCGTCGAGCAGGACCGCGTGCAACCGCGGCACCATGCCCAGCAGATCGAAGGTCGAGCCCCGCCAGCTCATGCGATCGGCGTAGCTGTCGTAATCGGTGCTGCTGCTCGGCATCTGCTGTGGCGTGAGAGTGATCGCGGCGCCGGCCTCGTAGAACTCGACCACACGACGGCCCTGGCGGCGAGCGGTACGCACGGTGAGGATCGGCCAGTTGAACCCGGCGAACACCGAGGCGCCGTCCGGGACCCACCGCGCAGCCCGGGCCAGGAACGCAGCTGTGTCCGTCGCCGGAGACACCAACCGGGCCGCAGCGGACGTAGTCATGGTGTGCTCCTCAGGGTCTGGCGCCAGGCCGCGCGCCCTTCCGCCGTCCCGGCCACGGTGGAGTAGACGGCATAGGCAGTGGGATCCCGCGCGTACCGGCCCGCGGCCCCGTCCGGCCGGACTGCTCCTGGTGCATGCACCACGCTGCTGACCAGGACACCCGGGATGGTGGCCGGTCCCTCCCCCTCACCGATCTCTTCCGCCACAAGGACGGTCCGTCGCGCGGCTTGCGCGGCGACCAGAACGTCCGCCAGCGGCGAAACGACCCAGCCGCGGCCGTCCTCGGTCGCAGAGTCCACGTGGAGGAACGCGACGTCCGGGGCCAGCGCCTTCACCACCGTCGCACTGCCGAACTCACAGCGGATCTCGGCGAGCATCCCGCCGCTCCGCGCGAGGTAGTCGGTACGACTCAGGTCGCTGGTCGTCGTGAACGGCACGTCCGCGGCGGCCGCCGTCAACGCCGAGCACAGCGCACCGAACGACAGCTCCGTGATCGTCAACCACCCTTCCTGTGCCCCTCGCTGGAAGTGTTCGGTGCGCGCCGGTCCGACCGGGTTCCAGCAGTGCGAGGTGACGACGTCGGTGGTGACGTTCTCGGCGATCAGCTCGTCCAGCAGGATTCCTCCGGACGCCGCAACGATCCGCAGTCCGCGACGACGGACCCGGATCATCTCGTGCCCGACCGCGAAGAGCTGGGCTCCGAAGTTACCGAGGTACACGCAGGCGCGATCGGGCACGGAGGCGACGGCCTCGGGCAGAGAGACGATCACCTAGAGAAGGATCGAGATCTTGCCGTGCGGGTTCAACGCGAAGTGGTCGACGATCGCCTTGCGGTACTTGATCCGCAGACCCGCGTCCGTGACCACGAGCACGTACTCGTACCGCCCGACGTAGGTCACGTGCTCGCGCCGGATCCGGCTCACCATGAAGTTCGCCGCGACCATCAACTCGTCACCGGCCGTGCTGTCGATCCGGACGTTCGAGATGAAGCGGCGGGTGCGCGACCGCGGCTGCTCGGCGTAGGCCTGCAGCTTCGTGAGCCGGATTGCCCGTTGTTCGATCATCTCGCGGTGGTCGTGGATGAGCGAGAACGTCTGGCCCGGGTCCTCGTTCGGTCGATCCGGTGCGGGAATCTCGTACACCGCGTCGTCGGTGAGCAGCTCCAGCCACTCCATGAGCTCCCAGGAATCGAGGAGTGCAGCCTCCCGGTAGAGAAAGTCCTCGACGTCGGCGCGCGCGACCGCGGCTGCGCGCCCGTTGTCCAGCGCGGGGTCCACCGACCCGAGTGTCGCGCCCATCAGGAGCTCACCTTCGCCTTCTCCGAGATCGGTCCGAGCAGCTGCGCGTACGACTCGCCCTCCTCAGGCAACTGCTCGCCAGTGACAAGGAAGTTCCACCGACGCCAGAACGTGCGCATCTGCAGCTCGTCGAAGGTCGTCGGCCGCGGCTTCCCGAACCCCTTCGAGATGTCCGACCACGGCACTTCCTTCGAGGTGGCGAAGCCGATCTGACACTGCTCCAACGCCTCGACGTCGTCGGGCGTCGCCAGTCCTCCGGGCCCCCAGAAGGTCAGCGCGTTGTCGATGCGGTAGCCCTTGAGCTCGTCCCCGACCTCGGCCGGCGAGATCTGCCACCCGGTGATGGCCGTCTCGGTCGGGGACAGCGGGAACATCGTCCGGATCTGGATGCCGAAGTTCAGGTCGACGATCACCAGGTTCGGGAAGACGATCGTGTTCCGGCTCGTGTTGAGTGCGCGGCGGGTGTACTCCTCACCGAGGCGCTCCACCATGCGCTCGCGGTGAGCCGCCACCAGCTCCAGTCCACGCTCGCTGATCAACGGACGGCCCAACTCCGGGAACCACGTTGTGGCGTGACCGTTGCCGAGGTTGATGCCGTAATCGGCGACGACCGCGCCGTCGCCACTCTGCTTCACGAGGCTGGGCGTCATGCCCAGGCTCATCATCATCTCGACGTAGGTCTGGTGCACGCTCATGCCGTGATAGCCGTCGCAGCTGTTCTCCATGAGCAGTTTCCAGTTGGCCTTCATGGAGTAGTGGTGCGCGCCCTTGACCACGGCCATGCCGGACTCGGACTGGTTCGCGACCAGGTCCAGCAGTTCCTTCGCGTCGGCCAGGTAGTCGGTCAGCGGCTCGACGTCCGGGTTGTAAGAGAGGAAGTAGAACCCGCTGTAGCTGTCGAGCTTGGGCTGCACGAGACCGTGCGATTCGCGGTCGAGGCTGGAGTAGCTGTCCGCGTCCGGGACACTGACCAACGAGCCGTCGGTGCCGTACGCCCACCCGTGGTAGAAGCAGGTGAAGATCTTCGCGTTGCCGAAGTCCTCGCGACAGACCTGCGCACCCCGATGCCGACACGTGTTCAGCAGGGCTCTGATCTGGCCCTTGCGGTCCTTGGTGAAGATGATCGGCCGGCCGCCGACCTGCCGCGCGATGAAGTCGCCCGGCTTGTCGAGTTCCGACTCGTGGCCGAGGTAGAGCCACACCTTGTCGAAGAACTCGGCCTTCTCGGCCTCGAGCACTTCCTGGGACAGAAAGACGTCGCGGTGCACACGGAACGTGCCGGCGACACGATCCTCCTGGACGAATCTGGGCTGCAGCTTCACGTCAGGATCCTTCGACGATGTGCGGAAGTGGCGGGCGCCGGTCGGACACCCCGGCGAGGGCCGCGGTGGCGGCCGAGATCTTGCCGTCACGGAAGAACTCCGCCAGCAGCGGATTCACGACATCCGGGCGGTCCGTCTGAGCCTGGTGGCCGGCGCCGGTGACGTAGAAGAACTGGACGTTGGGCAGGGCGTCCTCCTGCTCGCGGCCCGTCTCGACCGGAATGATCCGGTCGTCGACCGGATAGATGCAGATTCCCGGCGTCGTCATCTCTGTCAGCCGACCGCGCGTGACGTTCACCTGACGCAGATTCAGGTCCTTGGCCACATTGACGGCCTCCTGCGCATCCCAGAACGCACGGAAAGGTTCCATGTTGCGGGTCGCGTGGGCGATGCGCATGTCGAGAACCTCGTCGGTAATGTGCTCGTCGTTGTTGATGATGAGCTGCATCAGCTTGAACATGCCCTCACGGGTGCCGTCCCAGGCGTCCGCGGGGTTGAAGTTCAAACGCTGGATCGGGGCGGCGTCCCCGAACCCGCCCGCAATGACGGCGAAGCTGCGAACCCGGTCCGGGTGCGCGATCAGATAGTTGATGGAATTGATGCAGCCCATCGAGTTGCCGGTGATGTGGAACGAGTCCATACACATCGCGTTCACGAACTGGTGCAGAAACTCGGTGTGGTCGTAGAAGCCGTTGCGCGGCCAGTAGTCCTCGCGCAGGTCGGACAGGCCCCAGCCGGGCATGTCCGGCGCGAAGACCTGGAATCCACGCTCGGCCAGGTACGTCCCGGTGTTGCGGAATCCGGCAGCCCCCGAGGACCCGATGATCCCGCCGTGGAGGGCGAGGACGGGGATGCCGTCCCGGCCCCAGCTCAGGTAGTGCGCACGCGACCCGTTGGCCAGCCGCACGTAGCGGCTCTGCGCACCTTCGATCTCCAGCAAACCTTCACTCGTCAGCGCCATGGGCGGAAGTCAACTCCGCTTCCGCTCGGTGCGGATGCCCGCGTTCCACGGGGTGAAATTCCGCCCTCGGCAGCGTTTCCCCTCCCAGCACCCTGACGGGGTGCGCATCGACTTCCACACCCATGTCGCTCCCGCCGGCCTCCCCGATCTGGCCACCGAGCACGGGGACCCCCGCTGGCCGGTGTTCCGCGTCGACGGGAGCACGGGGCGCCTCTGGCAGAACGGGGTCGAGGTGCGCACCGTGCCGGAGGAGGCGTGGTCAGTGTCCCGCCGCCTGGAGCACATGGACGCCGTAGGCACCGACCATCACGTGCTCTCCCCGCTCCCACCACTCGTCGTGGACTGGGCGGACCCTACGCTCGCCACGGAGTTCTGCGCACGAGTCAACGAAGGCATCGCGGCGATGGTCGCGGAGGCACCGTCACGGCTGAGCGGACTCGGCATGGTGCCGCTGCAGGACGGGGCCCGTGCGGTCGCGATGTTGGAGGCGGCACACGCCGCCGGCTTGCGGGGGGTCCAGATCGGGACGCGGGGCGGCGATGCCGAACTCGATGCTCCCGCGCTGCGTGACTTCTTCCGCCGGGCGGCCGAACTGGAGATGGTCGTCTTCGTCCACCCGTTGATCCTGGGCGCGTCGGTGCCGTGGACGGACCGTATCCGCGGGCTGCCGCTGGCTTTCGGCCTCGGCATGACCACGGACACCGCGATCGCGGCGGCGGCCCTCGTGCTCGGTGGGGTCACCGCCGAGTTGCCGAACCTGCGGGTCTGCCTTGCACACGGCGGTGGCACGTTCGTCTGGTCGACGCCCCGGACCGAGCACGCCTGGGCGATGACCTCCGACGTCCCGCTGTCGGAACTCGTCCGCAACATCTGGGTCGACAGCGTCGTGTACGCGCGCGACAACCTCGACTACCTGATCGCCCGCGTGGGCCGCGATCGGGTGGTGTGGGGGACCGACTATCCGCTGCCGGCGGCAGCCGAGCAGACCGGAGAGCTTCTGAAGGGCTTGCCCGACGACGTGGCCGAGCAGGTGTCGGGCGGCAATGCCGCCCACCTGCTCGGCCTCTGACGTCCGGGTCCGGTCAGCTGGTCCGCACGGGCACGTTCCGAATGCCCTGAGTCGGCCAGATCGTGCGCCCGACCTCGCCGCTGAGCTCGAAGTTGCCGAACTCGGTCAGGAACTCCTCGATGGCAACCGCGAGCTGCACTCGACCGAGGTCCGCCCCGACGCAGTAGTGCGTGCCGAACCCGAAGCTCACCGAGCGCGTCACCGGGCGGTCGAGGATGAAGCTGTTGGCGTCCTCGAACTGCTCCTCGTCGCGCGCAGCGGCGGCCCACACCAGCGCAACCTGTTCGCCGGCCTTGATCTGACGGCCGCGGATCTCGACGTCCTGCACGGCCTGCCGCCCCAGCCCGATCAGCGGCCCGTAGAACCGCACGATCTCCTCGACCGCCCTGGGGATGAGCTCTGGTTCGGCGCGCAGGCGGGCCGCATGCTCCGGGTGCGTGGCCAGGTGCAGCAGAGCCTGTCCGAGCGAGTTCGACGACGTGTCGTGACCCGCCGACGTCAGGAGCATGTAGTACCCGTGGATCTCCGGCTGGGTCAGCGGTCGACCGTCCACGCGTGCCTGCAGCATCGCGCTCATGAGGTCGTCTCCCGGGTTCTCGCTCTTATCCTTGATCTCGCGCGTCACGTACTCCGACACGGCGTTCGAGACTTCGAGGATCAGCGGGAGGTTGCCGGTGGAGAAGGCCGTGACGATGTTCGAGGTCCAACTGCGGAACTCCGCCCACATGTCCTCGGGCACGTTGAGCGCCAGGCACAGCGCTTCGCCGGCGAAGGGCTGGGCGAACTCCATCGACGCGTCGAACTCGGACTTCCCTCGCAACGGCGCGATGAGGTTGCGGGCCAGCTCGCGGAACTGCGGCACCATCCCCTGGATACGCGGCTTGGCCAGGAAGGGCGTCAGCACCGAGCGATAGGCGGTGTGCGCCGGCGCGTCGGACTGAAGCGGTAGCCAGGGGAAGCCGAGATCAAGGTGCGGCACGGTGAACTGCGGCGCAGACGAGAAGACGGCCGGGTTCTTGCAGGCCTTGACGACGTCCTCGTGCTTCGTGAGCGCCCAGAATCCGCCGAAGTCGTTGCTCCACGCCACTGGGCAGCGGCCGCGCATGTCCTGGAAGGTTTGCGCGTACGTCCCGTCGGGGTCGGTGACGAGCGGGCTCCAGTCACTGGTCCTGTCGGTCATGGTTCACCAATTTCGTGAAGGCCTAGAGCCCGTGGCTCCGGCAGGCGGTGGCGATCTGGTTGGCCGCCCAGCGCAGCTCATTGGCGACCTGTCGGCGGACAACTTCGTTCGTACGCGTCGTCAAGGACAACGCGGCAATCGGCTCCTCGGTTCCGGCGCGGAGCACCGGCACAGCAACGCAACGCAGTCCGAGTTGGCACTCCTCGAGGTCGTACGCGACGCCCGTCTCGCGGATCTTCCTGAGGTTCTCGCGAAGCAGGTCGGGGCGGACGAGTGTGCGGGGGGTGAGTTGACGAACCGGTTGGGCGAGGTTCGCGGTGATCACATCGGGCGAGGAGAACGCAACCATCGCCTTGCCCACCCCGGTGCACATGGCGGGCATCCGGCCGCCCACCCGGCTCGGAGTCGAGACGCTGCCCGGTCCGTGCAACTTCTCGACGTACAGGACCTCCGTGGCCTCCTCCAGCACGGCGAGGTGCACAGTGGCGCGGGTGGTGGCGTAGAGATCCGCCATGACCGGCACCGCCGCCTCGCGCAGGCTCCGCGGCCGGCAGTCCGGCACCAGGCTGCCGAGTTCGAAGAGCGCACGCCCCAGCATGTAGCGGTTGTCGTGGCGCTGGACGAAGCGCCGCTCGACGAGAACGGCGAGCAGGCGGTGCGCTGTGCTCTTGGAGAGGCCCGTTCGGTTGGCGATCTCGGTGACGCCCAGCACGGCGCCGGCCCCCCGGAACGCCTCCAGGACTGCGATGGCCTTGCCGGCGCTGCTGCCGAAGTCGTCGTCGACGCGGCGCGTCGACGACCGCGGCTGAAGTGCAGTGGTCACCCTGGCTCACCTCTTCGTAGGCAGGGTCGTTCGGGCTGATGTTTCGGGCAGGTGGTGTCAGCTTCACGCAGGCAACGAGCCCACGGGGAAGGTCGTTCCGCCAGGCGGTACTGCGGGCGGCACGGAAGGTGCCACGGCGACAACCTGAGGCCATGACAAGCGCCTCCGTTACCGAACTCGAGATCATCGTGCGTTCTGTCGCCGACGATCTTGACCAGGCTGCCCGGCTCGGAATTCCCACCGCGCCGCCCATCAGCCGTCACCCCGAGCTCGACCTCGACGCCGCATACGAGATTCAGCAGGCGAACATCCGCCGTGCACTGGCTCGAGGTGACGTACGCGTCGGGCACAAGATTGGCCTGACCAGCCTGGCGATGCAGCAGCAGTTGGGAGTCGACTCCCCCGATTTCGGGGTTCTGCTGGGATCGATGCAGGTGCCGAACGGCGGGACCGCCGGCCAACTGCTCCTGCAACCCCGCATCGAGGCCGAGATCGCGTTCCTGCTGGGAGCCGACCTCGACAAGCCGAATCTGTCTGTCGACGACGTGCTCGCCGCCACCAGCAAGGTGATGCCGGCGCTGGAGATCATCGACAGCCGAGTCGCAGGCTGGAAGATCGGCCTCATCGACACGGTTTCGGACAACGCAAGTTCGGGGGCCTTCGTGCTGGGCCCGCCGGTGGACCTCTCCACCGACCTGCGCGATGTCGAGCTCGTGCTGACCTGTGACGAGGGCGTCGGACCGACGGAGGTCGGCCGCGGCCGCGGCAGTGCCGCACTCGGTCACCCTGCGGAGTGCGTGCTCTGGCTGGCGCGTGAACTGGCCGCGCGTGGCGAGGTCCTTCGCGCGGGGTCGGTCATCCTCTCGGGTGCGCTGCACGCCTCCGTACCGGTCGGCCCGGGTCAGGTCTTCGCGGTCACCTCCTCCCTCGGCACCGTCAGCGTCCGCTTTCCCGGGGTCGAGGCGTGACCCCGTCGTCGGAGCTGCGCTGCGCCGTGGTCGGGTCCGGCAACATCGGTACCGACCTCATCGCCAAGCTGCTGCGCACGCCCGGCCTGGAACCCGCCGCCCTGATCGGCATCGATCCCGACAGCGAAGGGCTGACCTGGGCCGCGGCGCGGGACGTCGTCGCCACCGCGGACGGTGTCGACTGGCTGCGCCGCCACCACGACGAGGTGGATCTGGTGATGGAGGCGACGAGCGCGGGCGCGCACCGCGCGAACGCGACGCTCTACGCCGAGCTCGGGCTGCAGTGCATCGACCTGACCCCGGCCAAGCTCGGGCCCGGTTGCGTACCGCCGGTGAACCTGAACGTCGCGCTCGACGCCCCGGACATCAATCTGATCTCCTGCGGCGGCCAGGCGACGATCCCCGTCGTCGCCGCAGTCGGAGCCGTGACGCCGGTGCCGTACGCGGAGATCGTGGCGACGATCGCCTCGAAGTCGGCCGGGCCGGGAACGCGGGCAAGCATCGACGAGTTCACAGTCACGACCGCCGGGGGCGTCGCCGAGATCGGCGGCGCGGAACGGAGCAAGGCCGTCATCGTTCTGAACCCGGCCGACCCGCCCGTGCTCATGCGGAACACGGTCTTCTGCGCGGTTCCGGCCGACGCGGATCACGACAAGATCGTCGCCTCGATCGAGGAGATGCAGAGCCGAGTGGCGGAGTACGTGCCTGGCTACCGACTGACCGCGGCCCCCTCGTTCTCCTCCGACGTTCTCCGCTTCCCGGGCTGGTCGTCGGACGTTTCGCTGAACCGCCTCGCGGTGAGCATCGAGGTCGAGGGTGCCGGCGACACTCTGCCCACCTACGCGGGGAATCTCGACATCATCACCTGCGCCGCGGTTCGTCTCGCGCAGGAGATCCGCGCACACCGACTTCAGGGGGCTGCCGCATGAGCGCGGTGTACCGACTCGGCCGGGAGACCGCCCCGTCGCCCGTGCACACGCAACAGGTTCAGGCCGCGGCCGACTTCGGCGCGGGCGGGATGGCAGGCATCGAGGTCACTCTCGTCGACAGCACCCTGCGCGACGGGAGCCACGCGGTGAACCACCAGTTCACCGTGGAGCAGGTGCGTGCTGTCGCCGCGTCGCTGGAGGCCGCGCGGGTTCCGGTCATCGAGGTGTCCCACGGCGACGGGCTCTCCGGCTCGTCGCTGGTGTACGGCCTCTCGGGCACGGATGAGTACGACTTGATCCGTGCGGCCGCCGAGGTCACCACCGACACCGCCCTCGCCGTGCTGCTCCTGCCCGGAATCGGGGTACGCCACGACCTGGACCGGGCGCAGGAGCTCGGCGCCTCCGTCGCCCGCATCGCCACGCACTGCACTGAGGCGGACATCGCCGACGTCCACATCCGCCACGCCCGCGACCGAGGCATGCTGACGGTCGGCTTCCTGATGATGAGTCATATGGCGACGCCCGCAGTGGTGGGAGCGCAGGCGCGGATCATGGCCGACTCCGGTGCCGAAGTCGTGTACGTCGTCGACAGCGCGGGCGCGATGCTGCCGGGTGACTTCGCCGCCCGGGTCCTGGCAATCCGCGACGCGACCGACGATTCCGTGCTGGTCGGCGTTCACGCGCACCACAACCTCGGTCTGGCGGTGGCGAACAGTCTCGCTGCCGTGCACGCCGGCGCCCGCTGGGTGGATGCCTGCGGCGTCGGTCTCGGTGCCGGAGCAGGCAACGCGCCACTGGAGATGATCGCGGCGTCGTTCGAGCGCGCCGGGATCGGCACCGGCGTCGACGTCCGCGCAGCGATCGACCTGGCGGAGGACGTCGTCCGACCGGTGATGGCGCGTCCGGTCCAGGGGGACCGGCCCAGCGTTCTGCTCGGGTACGCCGGGGTCTACGGCTCGTTCCTGATCCACGCCGAACGGGCGGCCGCCCAGTTCGGGGTTCCGATTGCGGACATCCTGCTGGAGATCGGACGCCGCAAGGCGGTCGGCGGCCAGGAGGATCTCATCGTCGAGGTTGCCGCCGGGCTCGCCGCGGCGCGTGCCGCTGCTCCCGTCGGATGACCGCCTCCTCCTGGACGCTCGACGGGCTCGGCGAGGCCTTCGAGTCCCAAGTCCGCGCGCACTGCGAGTCCGGACCACCTTCCTACGAGGTCCGCGTTCATCGTCTCGACCGTCTCGGGGCCGCCCTCTCGAAGCACGCCGACGCGCTGGTCCGCGCGATCAGCGCCGACTACGGCAACCGGCCTCTCGCCGGCGCCCTCGCAGCCGAGGTGCTGCTGCAGCTCGAAGAAATCCGCACGACGAAGAAGAACCTGCGCGCCTGGATGGCCCCTCGCCGCCCCCAGCCGCGATACTTCCGTGCCGCCGGTGTCGACGCCTGGGTGGAACCGACTCCGCTCGGCGTCGTCGGAGTGATCTCCCCCTGGAACTTTCCGGTCGCCCTGGCGATCCAGCCGACGATCGCGGCCCTCGCCGCGGGCAATCGGGTAGCGATCAAGATGTCCGACCTGACGCCGCGCACGGGCGAGGCGTTGCGTCAGGCGATCGCCGAGCACTTCGACCACGACGAGCTCACGGTGGTCACCGGAGGCCTGGAGATCGCGACGGCGTTCGCCGCGCTCCCGTTCGACCATCTGTTCTTCACCGGCTCGCCGGCAGTGGCAAGACAGGTACAACGCGCAGCCGCCGAGCACCTGACGCCCGTCACCCTCGAGCTCGGTGGGAAAAATCCCTCGGTCGTGGCTCCGGACGCCGATGTCGCGGCCGCAGCCCGCCGAGTCGTCGCGGCGCGACTGGCCAACAGCGGCCAGCTCTGCCTGAGCCCGGACCATGTCTTCGTCCCCCGAGCGAAGGAGCGGGAGTTTCTCGCGGCCGCAGAATCAGCTTGTCGCCACGCGTTACCGACGTTGGCCGAGAACCCGGACTACTGCACGATCGTCAACGATCAGCACTACCGCCGGATCACCGCACTGATCGAAGAAGCGCGGGCCCAGGGCGCCGTAGTGCGGGAAGTTCTCCCACCCGACGAGCAGCGTCCGCCTGCGTCCAGCCGCCGAATCCCGTTCACGCTGGTCACCAACACCAAGCCGGACATGCGGCTGATGCAGGAGGAGATATTCGGTCCGGTTCTCCCGGTTCTCCCCTACGACTCGGTCGACGAGGTCATCCGCCAGGTCAACGATCAGCCACATCCGCTTGCCGCGTACTGGTTCGGCCCGGACTCGGCCGAGTTCCGCCGGTTCGTGGCCCGGACCCGCAGCGGCGGAGTGACCCGCAACGACTTCGCACTCCACGCCTCAGTCGCGGGCCTTCCCTTCGGCGGGGTCGGCCAGAGCGGTACCGGCTACTACCACGGACAGTTCGGCTTCGACACGTTCAGCCACCTGCGCTCGGTCGCGGTCTCTCCCGAAGCCTTCAGCCCGGTCTCCATGCTTTCCCCGCCCTTCCACCCGCGGCTGGAGAAGGCACTGCGACTGACCATCAGGGTCTGCGGCCGACGGTTCCGCCGACTCGCTTCCAAGGAGATCACCCCATGACCCGTTCGACCGCGCTCGTGACCGGCGCCGGAGCCGGCACCGGCCGTGAGTACGTCAAGCTGTTGCTCGCGGAGGGCGCGACCGTCGTTGCCGTCAGCCTGCTCAAGACGGAGCTCGACGATTTGGCGGAGGAGATGGCGGCCGGCGACCGGCTCGTCATTCACCAGGCCGATCTCTCCGAGCCCGACGCCGCGGAGCGGCTCGTCGAGTGGTGCGACGAGCAGAGCATCGTGGTCGACACGTTGATCAACAACGCCGGCTTTGCCGTCTACGGGATGCCCACCGAGGTCGACCTGGATCGCGTCGAGACGATGATCGGGCTGAACGTCGTCACCTGTCTGAAGCTCTCCGTGCTCTTCGCGCGCCGGATGCGCGAGCGGGGCCGTGGGCGAATTCTCGTCATGGGATCCACTGCGGGCATGGCACCGACCCCGCGCCTGGGGGCCTACTGCGCCACGAAGGCGTTCACCAACACCTTCGCGTGGAGTCTGGGTGCGGAACTGCGCGGCACCGGGGTGACGATGACCGTGGTGACTCCCGGAGGATTCCGGTCGAAGTTCGCCGACACCGCCGGCGTCTCCGGTCCGGCCCTGCTCACCAAGGTGTACGAGCGGGAGAAGCTCGACGCCGCCAGCGTTGCCCGCAAGGCTTTCGCCGCCATGCGCGCCGGGAAGCCCACCGTCACCGTCGGGTCCTCGGGACAGGTCGCCAAGTTCCTGAGCCGGATCGTTCCACCCACCACGATGGCCCGGCTGCTGCGCAGCATGTGAAAAGGGCTGAGCTTGGTCCGGAGAACGTTCCAGCGGTCGGGAAATAAAGGAGTGGTCGCTCCTTATCGGCCTTAGCCTCGGCAGATGACGAGCCCACAATCCCGGACCTTCACCGCTCGACTGCTCCTGTGCACCGGACCTGCACTGATCTTCGCGCTGATCGTGGCGTTGATCCCGCTCGCCCATCTGATTCCTCCACCAGCACCGACCAAATCGCCCGAAGAGATCGCGGACTTCTTCGCGTCGAACACCACAGGAATGCGCCTCGGTTGCGTCGTCATGATGGTGTTCTTCACCTTCTTCGCGACGTGGTCCGCGGTGATCATCGCGATGATGCGCCGCATGGAAGGACCGGTCCCGGTGCTGACCTACGCGGCCCTCGCGTGCGTCGGCGCCGGCACGGTGTTCTTCACGATTGCCCCACTGACCTGGGCCGTCGCGGCATTCCGACCCGGTGACTACGCACCCGAGACCGTACGTGCGCTCAACGACTGGGCCTGGTTCAGCATTCTCTTCAGCTGGCCACCTTTCGCCATCTTCTGCACTCTCATCGCGGTCGCGGTCTTCACCGACCGCAATGGTCTGCTCCCCCGCTGGGTCGGCTACTACAACCTTTGGGAGGCAATCTTCCTCGTCCCGTTCGCCCTGATCGCCTTCTTCAAGACCGGGCCGTTCGCCTGGAACGGACTGTTTGGGTTCTACCTGCCGACCGCATCCTTCTGTGTCTGGATGGCAGTGATGAGTTGGGCCTTGTGGCCGGCCACCAAGTTCCGATCACCGGAAACTTTTAAGGAGCGGCCACTCCTTAGTGTCTAGGCTCGCCCCATGATTCGACGCTACGTAGACATGGATGCGCCGTCGCGCGAGAAGTTGGCCGTCTTCCTGCTCACCGCCTTCCTGCTCGGGTGGATCGGCGTGTGCCTGATCATCCAGGGCTGGCAGATCAACCACCACGGCTACGGCAGCGGCATCACCAACCGCGGGCACCTGCCGGACGAGGTCGTCGAGCGATTCGGCGGCACCCCCGGCATGACGAAGGAGGAGCTGATGGAGCTGACTAACCGATGAGCGAGGCGCTGGCGGAGACCGCTCGCATTACCGCAACTCTTGGCGTACTCGGGCTGCTGCTCGTGCTGTGGGCGCTCGTCCTGCCCAACTTGACGCCGTGGCCCAGCACCTTCACCCCCACCCAGGCCGAAGCAGAACGCAAACGGGCGGAGCGCTACGCCCGGCTGCACCGCTCGTCGTTGCGCGTCGACATCATCTTCTTTGTCTGGCTCATCGTCGAAGGCGCCGTCCTCGTCCCCGTTCTCTTCCTGAAGTACGGACTGCAGTGATGACCGAGACTCTGAGTTCCGCCCAAGCCCAATCTCTCACCGAGGCCGAGGAGTTGGCCCAAGCCCAAGCTCAGGCCGATCGGGGCGACCGCTGGTTCATCAGCGGCTGCGTCGTCTGCGGAACATGGGTGCTAGGACCCATCGGCGTGTTCATGCTGCTCTACGGAATGCTGCAGATGAAACGAGCGGAAGCCCGCGGGGCACACATCCGGCCATGGGCGATCACGTGCATCGGCGGCTTCATCCTCGTCGACACCTCGGTGAACTTCTTCGCCTGGGGCATGGACTTCTTGTGGGCGCATGACTCGACCATCGGGTCGTCATTGTGGATCGACTATGGCCGTCTCGTCGACGGCGGCTACATGTACGACTACAACGTCGATCGCATCGGCGGCGTCGCCGACAACGGCGAGAAGGCCGTTCAACTCGGCATGGTCCTCATGGGTATGCCGATCAAGATGGTCGCTGCCTGGGGATTCCTGCGAATGAAGCAGTGGGGTCTTCAGTGGACGCTCATTGCGTACTGGATGTACTTCGCCTTCTGGATGGTTTACCTGACCAACATGATGCAGGACTTCCCGCTGCGTTTCGGTAGCTCCGACTACGGCGTGATCGGGTTCTGGCTCCTCGTCAACGTGCCATTCCTCGGCCCGCTCGTGCTGTTGCCCTACCTGCACACGGTTCGACGGGATCTTTGGAAACCATGAGAGTCTTCCGCCGCTCGGGCGAGGTTCGGACCCGCACGGAACCTCCGCTGGGCTTCACCGACCATGACAGCCGAACACACTTCTCCGATGTGGCCGGGTTGGACCACATCGTCGCGGAGCTCCGCGACCTCGTGGACTACGTCTCTGACCCGGGCCGGTTCGAGCGACTGAACGCCCGTCCACCACGGGGCATTTTGCTCCATGGCGAACCCGGATGCGGCAAGACGCTGCTCGCCCGCGCGCTGGCCGCCGAGATCAACGTGCCCTTTTACTTCGTCTCAGCGACCAGCTTCGTAGAACGCTTCGTCGGATTGGGCGCGTCCCGCGTACGCGAGGTCTTTGAGAACGCCGCGGCCGACGCCCCCTGCATCGTCTTCCTCGACGAACTGGACGCCGCGGGGCGGCGACGCAGCGACGGAGACGGCGACCGGGAGTTCGACCACACGCTGAACCAGTTGCTGGTCGATCTCGACGGGTTCTTCAGCGCCCCTGGAGTGGTAACCCTGGCCGCGACGAATCGCCCCGAGCTACTGGATCCCGCATTGATCCGGCCGGGCCGGTTCGACCGGAAGATTCGGGTGCCACTTCCCGACCTCGACGGCCGGCTCGCAGTTCTTCGGCTCCACGCGGCCACGCGCCCCGGCGCGGCCGATCTCGACTGGGCAACCGTGGCAGCGAAGACCGAAGGTCGCTCGCCGGCCGAGTTGGCAAACCTCGTCAACGAGGCGGCGCTGCTCGCTGTCCGAGCCCGGTGCGAGGCGGTGCGCTGGGTACATGTCGAGTTGGCGCTGGAGCGAATGGACGCGTGGGACGTCGTGCATTGAGAGCCGGGCTGGGACATCGGCCGGGCGGGTCCGGACGCCGGAACGATGCACGTCGTCCGGACCCGCGGTGCTCGACGCTGGTCGTGGTTCACCGCGACGAAGGGACAGCACGATGACCAAGATCCGCGCCTGCCGCGTCTCCGACCTGCCCGACGGCTCGTGCCTCCGGGTCGAGTGCGATCCGCCGCTCGCGGTGTACCGGGTGGGTGGCGAGTTCTTCGCCACGGCAGACACCTGCACACACGAAGAGTGGTCTCTCGCCGAGGACGGCGAGATGGACGGCTACGAGGTCATCTGCTGCCTGCACCTCGCCCGCTTCGACGTCCGCACCGGCGAGGCGACCGCCCTGCCGGCCACCGTGGGGCTCGAGACCTACCCGGTAGAGGTTTCCGGGGACGACGTGTGGATCAAGTACGGCGACTGACAAGTAATGAGCGCCGTTCAATTGCTACCTGACTGAAAATTTGCCAGCAACACTTGTCAAGTGACAAAATCCACGGCTAGCTTCTTGTCATGAGCCAAGCGCGGATGGCTGAGCTGCTGTTCGAGGACGCCGAGCCCCTGGGCACTCGGGAGCGGCTGTTGGTCTCCGCGGTGCGAGCCTTCTCCTCGCAGGGCTACGACGGCGTCAGCGTTCGGGAGATCGAACGGGCCTGTGGCGTCAACCGCGGTCTGATCGCGTATCACTTCGGGTCGAAGGAAGACCTGTGGCGGGCGTGCGTCGACCTGCTGATGGCCAAGTTCCACGACGAGATGGTGCGCTATCGCCCAGTGCTCAGCGTGGTCTCGCCGGCCGAGCGGGCAAAGGTCTTTCTCAAGCTGTACGTCGGATTCGCGAGCAGGCACCCGGAGTTCTGGCGCCTGCTCATGGTCCACGGCAACGACCCCGTCCGCATGGCGGAGGTCGCCAAGGAATTGCGCAAGTCCATCGAGTTCTTCGGCGAGGTCACCGGCACGGCCGGCGTCGCCTCGCCCGAGGAGCACGCGATGGCCTGCTTCTTGTTCATGGGCGCGGCGTCGAGCATCTTCGCCGTTCCCTCGCTCTGCCAACAGCTGTACGACGTCGACCCCCGCGACGCCGACTTCATCGAGCGGTACACCGAGGTCGTGGCCTCCTTCGGCTTCTTCGACCCCGGCCCGTTGGGAGGCAAAGCAACGTGACCACCACCATCACACCCACCGCCCCGCTGAGCACCGCCCCGCTGAGCACCGCCCCGCTGAGCACCGCCCCGCTGAGCACCGCCCCGCTGAGCACCGCCCCGCTGAGCGCCACCCCTACGACTGAGACTCCGACCGTCCGCCCCAGCAAGCTCGACGACACCATGTCGTCCGTGGCCAAGGCCCTGGCGATCCTCGAGGCCATGGCCCTGTCCGACGGCCGATCGATCGGTGTCTCCGACATCGCCAATGCGACCGACATGCCGAAGAGCACGGCGCATCGCCTGCTGAAGGCAATGGAGCAGCGCGGCTTCGTGGGCAGGGACGGCGCCAAGTACAAGGTCGGCGTTCGTTCCCTGCAGCTGTCCTCCGTCGCGCGCTTCTCACAGTACGCAGTTCTGATGGACCACGCGATCCCAGCGATGGAGTGGCTCTTCGAACGCACGCACGAGACCGTTCACCTCGGAGTGCTCGACGGGACGCACACCCTGTACCTGGAGAAGGTCAACGCACGCGGAGGATGCCGGATCAGCACGCGTGTCGGCCGATGGGTCCCCGCCGAGCACACGCCCATCGGTCGCGTGCTGCTGGCCTACGGCGACCTCGCTGACGAACCGCCCCTCAATCGCCAGGCATGGATCTCCGCGGTGCGCACGAAGGGCGCGCTCGCCGGTCGGCACTCGACCCAGCCGGAGTTCGTCGGTGTAGCCGCCCCGGTTCGACTTGCCTGCCGTGACTTCTCGGTCGCCGCCCTGTCCGTCGACGGGCCGGCCAATCGATTCGATCCGGTGCGACACGCCGGCCTCGTGCAGGAGGCGGCGGCTCGCCTGATGCGTCGCGCCGCTCCCTACCTCGAGGGGACGGCCTGACGTCAGCCGTCCGGCGGTGCCATCGATCGCATCAATGACCGATGTCGGCCCCGACGTACTGCGTGAAAACGTCCTCGCCGGCGAGCTCGCTCGGCTCGCCGGCAAATGCCACCTCGCCTCGGTTCAGCAGATACACGTAGTCGGCGACCTCGAGGGCACGCGTGACGTACTGCTCGACGAGCAACAGGCTGCAGCCCTCATTGCGCAGCCTGGCCAGGAAGTCGAAGATCTCGTCGACGATCTTGGGCGCCAAGCCCATCGAGACCTCGTCCAGCAGCACCACTTTCGGGTGTTGGACATAGGTCCGGGCGAGGGCCAGCATCTGCTGTTCGCCACCGCTCATCGTCCCGGCGACCTGGGACAGCCGTTCACCGAGGCGCGGGAAAGCCTCGACGGCGCGCTCGATCGCACGTTTCTCCTCGCCCCGAAGCGACTGGAGAATCAGGTTCTCCTGGACCGTCAACGACGGGAACACACCACGGCCCTCGGGCACATGGCAGATCCCGCGCGTCACCAACTGGTGCGGGCTGGAGCGAGTGACGTCGGTGCCGTCCAGGACCAGCTGGCCACCGGTGGCAGGCAACAACCCTGACGCGACACGCAGCAGCGTCGTTTTCCCGGCACCGTTCGCTCCCAGCATCGCGACAACTGAACCTTCCGGCACCAACAAGTCGACCCCGCGTAGGACGGTGGTCCCGCCGTACCCGGCGACGATTCCCTTCAGCTCCAGCATCAGGCGGCCTCGCTGCCCAGGTAGGCGGCCCGCACGATCTCGCTCTCCCGGACCTCCGCCGGGGTGCCGTCGAAGATCGGTTGGCCGAAGTCCATGACATACAGGTAGTCACAAACGCTCATCACCAGCGCCATGTCGTGCTCGACGAGCAGGATGCCCACTCCGCGGTCTGCGATCAGGGACCGCAAGATCTGACCGAAAACGACAGTCTCGGCCTTGTCGAGGCCTGACGACGGCTCGTCGAGCAACATGATGCGGAAACCTCCCGCGATGCACCGCGCGAGCTCAACGAGCCGACGCTGCCCCGTCGACAGGTCCGCGGGCCGTCGATCGGCGAGAGCCTCGATGCCGCACTGTGCCAGCGCGGACTCGGCTGCCTCCCGGACTTTCGCGGCGTCCGAGCGCGAGGACCGGAGGTGCCGGAGCGGACGGCTCCCCGCCATCCCTCCCTCGCGGCCGAGGGCCACGTTCTCGCGCACCGAGAGCGAGTCGAACAACTCCATCCGCTGGAACGTCCGTCCGATGCCGCGCTGCGCACGCTGGTGCGGCGCCTCATCGGTTATCTCGTCACCGAAGAACGAGACGCGTCCGCCCGTCGGCCGCAAGAGTCCCGTGCAGGCGTTGAAGGTCGTCGTCTTGCCGGCGCCGTTGGGTCCGATCAGTCCGATCAGTCCCCTGGGGGGAGCGGTCAACGAGATCTGGTTGACCGCGGTGTGCCCGCCGTACTTGACGACGAGCTTGTCCACGACCAGTCCGCCGGCACCGGCGGGGTTGCCACCCTGGTAATCCATCGTCAACTTCCCGTCATCCCGCTGGTCGCCGGTTGCCGCGTCGTCGCACGAGGTTGTCGCGCCAACTCCAGCCGATCGGCCAGCGGGCCGACCAGACGCTCGGCAGACTTCACGTTCAGACGACCGATGAGTTTCGAGATGCCACCCTGGGACGCCGCGGCCGCGAGGATGGCGAAAAGGCCGAAGGCGAACTGAAGCAGATAGATCATCCGGGCGTCGTTGAGGTAGTTCGGAACGACGTAAAGCAGAACCGGGCCGACGATCGCGGCCGGCACCGTGCGACTGCCGGAAATCGCAAGCACGGCGAGTACGAGCAAGGACTGGAAGTAGCCAAAGCTTTCCTGGTTGACCGAGCCGAACAGTGATGCGTACGTCGCGCCGCTGACACCGGCGAGAAAGCCGGAGATGCAGAAGACAATGACACGCGACATGTTGAGGTTGACCCCCAACGTCGAGAGGGCGGTCGGGGAGTCGGCCATCCCTCGGAGCAACCGACCCAGACGCGAACGCTCGATCACGAGGATCAAGCCGATGGCCGCGACCGCGATCGCGAGTAAGAGATAGTAGAAGCGCACGTCGTTGCCCACGTCGAACCCGGTCGGCCGACGCGTCTCCAGGTTGCCGTAGCCGAACATGTACGACTTGCCGTACGCGAACTGCGCGACGAAAATGCCGAAGCCCAGGGTGGCGAGCGCCAGGTACAGGCCGGAGAGCCGAATGGCCGGCACGGCGATGAACGCCGCGACCGGGACGACGACCAGCCCGCCCCAGAGCACCGCCGCGGCCCAGGGCATCCCACTTGTCACCGAGTGCCCGAAGGCGCACGCCCCGATCGCCGCGAACGCGATGTGGCACAACGAGATCTGTCCCGACGTCCGGACGAGAAGTCCCAGCGAGAGGAAGAGCACCACCTGGCTCGCCGCCTGGTTCCAGGCAATCAGGTGTGAGCCTGCGACGTGCGGCACGACGAGGGCGACGACGGCGACAGCTCCCCAGCCGACCGAGCGCGTCTGCATCGACAGCCGACTCGGGCGCGGCGGACGCATCTTGATCGGCCGGCCGACCTCGACGAGCTTGTGCCGCGGCACGATCAGCAGAGTCAGGAACAGGATGATGAACGGAACGTTCAGGTCCAGACCTTGGAGACCCGGGTACTCGGCGACCTCCTTGGCGACAATCTTCTGCACGAGCCCGACCACGAGTCCACCGACGAAGGCGAGCGGCAGGCTGGTGAAGCGCGCGAGCGCCGCCGCGCCGAACGCCTGGACGACGAGCAGCGAGAGCACACTGATGTCCAGCTGCTGCTGGGCGGCCGCAAAGAGAACTCCCGACACCGCGGTCAGGGTCGAGCCGATCATCCATGCGCGGCGTCGGACCTTTGTGGGCGCCTCACCGGTCATGTCGAGCAGCGCCGGGTCGTCAACAACACCACGCATGCTGACCCCGAGGCGGGTTCGCGTGAACAGCAGCCAGAGACCGACCGCCAGAGCGATGCCGAAGAGCATGTCGAGGACGTTGTCGTAGGTGACCGACACGCCTTCGACCGCGAATGCCTCCTCCTGCGACAGGAAGGGCTGGAACACGAAGGTGGAGTTCGACCCGTAGATCAGGCCGATGCCCGCCTGGATGCAGATGAACACCCCGACAGTCGCGACGATCTTGTAGGTGACCGTGACACCCGCCAACGAGGCGGCCATGCGCTCCAGGAGAAGGCCGGAGATCGGACCGAAGATCAGCACCGCCACCACGGCCGCGATCGGCCAAGCGATGCCGTGTTCCTGGCGAAGCTCGTAGAAGATGTACGCGCCGACGGCGCTGGTAGCCCCGTGCGCGACGTTGAAGACGCCCGATGTTTTGTACGTCAGAACCAGGCCCATGGCCGAGATGCCGTAGATGCACCCGGTGATCAGACCGAAAATGATGAACGGCAGATACTCAGCCACGGTGGCACGCCCCGCACTGGGTCAGGCCGCGCTCGCGGATCTCATCCTCGGTCACCGCGGCAACGCCGCTCTTGCCGCGCACCATCGGGCAGTGCGCGTGGTGCACGCGCGTCATCGTCGGTGCCGAGACCAGGGTTCCTGCGGAAATGGGCACGGCGTCGCCGGTACGCAGCGCGGCGTGCTGTTCGGTCACCCACGGCACCAGCCAGCGTTGAACATCACGCTGCATCAGATTCACCTGACGGAAGCCGCGGACCAGCCAGTACACCAGCCCGAGAACGCTGACGACCCCGCACAGAACGCTGTTCACCAGCCACGGCACCTGGTCGGTGTAGGTCAGCTCGCCGGACCCGGTGAACCAGCAGGCGAAGATGCCCACGAGCCCGGCGCCGAGGAGCAGGCCGCTGATCGCAAGATCCCGCCGGCGCCACGGCGAGGCCGGGTCGGCTACATCGAGGACCAGGTCGTTGGTCCGCGAGACCGGCATGCGAAGCGCGCCCGCCGGCAGCTCCACGAAGGAAGTCGTCGTCATCAGTCAGGCCTTACGGTGGGCCGCGGTGGGCGTCGCCAGGTCCGAGATGCCGCTGAGCTCGCGCAAACTGAGGCGAACCAGCCGCAGTTCACGCCACTGGTCCCGCAAGTCGGCCGACACCCACAGCACCGCCCCGATCGCGACCATCACCACGCCGGTGATGCCGAGCGACATCACGTACGGCAACTGCTTGACGACCACCTCCGCGCCGCTGACGCCGACCCACCCGACCAGCAGCATCGCCAACCCGATGAGGACGAACAGAATCGCGAGCCCGCGATCCCACTGCGCCCGGACGAGTGTCATGAGCTCCATAGCGAACGCACTCCCAACAACCGCAGGATCGTCATCGCAGCCAGAGCGGCGAGCGCCACGACGAACAGGGCGACGTAGTAACTGGTGAGATCGATCGACTCGTGCACCGGCAGTAGCCGGGCGACGTTGACCGGTGCCGCCTGGTCTACCGGCACCCCGCCGGTAACGGCGGGCACGAGGCCCGGGACGGTGGCCGGCAAGCCGGCCGCGTCGACCGGGTCGAGGTCCGGGACAGCTCCGACGGCGTCGGGTGCCGCCGACCCTGGCACCGCGCCGTCGACACCCGCTGCACTCTCCGGGGCGAACTTGTTGAAGGTGACGTTCGCGGCGACGTTGCCGACGGAATAGCTGACCGAGGTGGACCCGTAGGCGTACGGGTTGTCCGGCGGGGCCGGAAACTCCGTGCGCAGGTTGAAGGCCGCGCCGGTGACACCCGTCGGAGTCGCCTCCGCGGGCTGGTAGGACATGTTCAAGCCGGCCGCCTCGAACGCCTCGAGGACCGCGGCGGCCGGCACGGCGTACTCGGTACTTCCGAACCCGGGCAGCGTCATGGTGAAGACCCCGTCGACGAACCCCAGGTCGGGCGCCGGGAGCGTCTGACCGCCGAACGGCAGGGGGATCGTGGGGAATTGCGTGTCCGGGAGCTGCGGCACACCGGGCAGCGGAATGGGGATCGGCGCAGCGCCCGGCGTCGTCTTCGGGACGGTGATCGCCAAGCCGGGGACCGTGATGCGGCCGATGCTCAAGGACGATGTTCGGACGAGCTTTCCCGTCGTGCCGTCGGCGACGACCCGGGCGGTGGAGAGCACCCCGGCCAGTCGGACACCGTTCCCCAGGTTGACCGCGTCCAACGCGGTGTCCGCAACCGCGGTGACGCCACCGCTGGAGTTCACCGAGATGCGCGTGTCCGCAGTGCCTCCGCCGGCCGGACCCGACACCGACGCCGAGCCGACGTTCGTGTCATTGCCACTCTCTGCGTGGAGGCGAATTCCGGGATACGTGACGGTCCTAGGCGCCTCCCCCGCGCTGGTCGTCGCTTGCAGCGGATAACCCGGCCACGGGAGGCCGTACAGGCCGGCCGCAATGCCGATGAGGCCGGGCGCAACCGGCCCCAGATAGGGGAAGGACGCCTCGGCGTCGGACGTGCCGCTGGAGTTCACCCGCGAGGACGCCTCCGGGCCGAGCCCCTCGATCACGAGCCCGAGCGGGATGCTCGGGTTCGCGATCGTGGCGTTCAGGGCGATCGCCTGGGCGGTTGCGTCGTAGGAGCCGGTCGGCACGACGTAGTTGGCCTTGGCCACGCCTGCACCGGTGAACAGCGCCAGCGCCGTCGAGGACGTCATGGCCACGACGGTCCACGCCGCGGCCCGGGCGCGTCGCGTCACAGACATTGCGGCCGCCCCTTGGTCAGGTCCGAGATTCCGCGACGGTCCATCAGCGTGACGAAGTAGCAGTTGCCCACCTCGTGCGGACCCGGTTTGAACGTCAGCGGCACGGAGGAGAGGCCATTCAGCGTCTCGTTCTTGACGAGATGCAGGCCACGGATGATCAGCTCACTGTCGACGGGACCCGAACGGGCCTGCTCGGCCACCTTGGCCAGAGCCGCCTCGAGGAGCTTTCCCGAGCTGTAGGCCGCCAGAGCGTTCTGGTCGACGCGGACACCCGGCGCGTACTTCCTCATGGCAGCCAGGAACTCCTGAACCGCCGGCGAGCCCTCGTTGACGTAGGGCATGTTCTGCGAGTTCAGGTAGACACCTGCAGCCTGGACGTTGGGATCGGAGGCGGTGGTTGGACCGACAGCAATTGCGCTTGTCGCTGTCGGCGGTCGGAATCCGATGGCCGCGCAGGACTTGAACAGCCGCGCGACGCTGGAGGTGTCAAGGGCAGTGAACATCAGCTCCGCACCGGCGTTCTTCGCGCTCTGGCACTGCGAGGTGAAGTCGGTCTGGGTCAGCGACGCCGACTGCTGCGACACGACCTCCGCGCCGGCCTTGGCGGCCATGTCCTTGATGTTGTCGCGAATGAGCCCGCAGATCGTCGCCTCGATGCAGTGCACCAGGCCGAACTTCTTCTTACCGGTGTGTTCGACCGCCGCCTTGAGGGCGCCGGCGAATCCGTTGATCGAGTTGCCTCCGCCGGCCGGGTAGAGCAGCGGGTCCTGGGTCCAGTCCGGGGTGATCATGTCGCCGCCGATCGTCGGGATCCCCGTCGGCTTCATCGCTGCGCGGTAGGCCGCGATGGTGATCGGCATGTCGCCGGCGAGCATGACGACGACTTTCTGGCTCTTCACGAGTTCCTGAACGACCGAAGTCGTCCGGGCCGGGTCGGAGCCGTCGTCGCGCTGGGAGAGCCGGATCGGATGGCACTGCACGCCGCCACGGGCGTTCACCTCAGCAGCCCACACAGCGAGGCCTGGTCGGTAACCCCCGAGCGTGGGCTCCAGGAACCCGCTGAATGCGCCGACCTGGCCGATGCTGATCGGATCGAGTGTCTTGGTGCAGGCGGCGGAAGCCGTAGCACCCGGGGCGGCCGCGCCAGAGCCTGCGGAGGCCGCCGGCTTGCCCGCGGCGGCCGCTGTCCCGGTGGTGGTTTGGTTTGGGGCGGTGGCGCCCGGCTTCGTCGCACTCGGTCCGGCCGTCGCGGCCGGGGCGCCCGCTGTCACGCCGGGAGCGTCGGGCGCGGCCACGGCACCGCCGTCCGAACTCGTCGCCGCCGACTGGACCCCGCCCTGGACCACCTGCTCGCCCGCGCCGAGGCTGCCGGCAGCGGTCAGCCGTTCGTCGCTCACACGTGTGCCGCAGGCCGTCACCAGCATGCCGACGGCCACGACGGCTGCGACCCGCTGGGGCCTGCGGAATCTGTTGGTCGTGCGACGGCGGAGCCGCCTGGACCGACTACTCGACTTCGACATGCCGAGGAGGTTAGGGATCGCGAACCGTGTGAGCCGGGTCTCGTTCCGACCCTTGGAACCTGGTCGCTCTACGCCGTCGTTCCTGGTCAGAGCGTTGCGGAAGGTTCGCCCGGCCCCCTTGTACCGTCATGCGCGTGCGCGACGACCTTCGGATCAGTTCGGCGAACGACGTAACGCTCCACGTGGAGGACTTCGGTGGGGACGGTCCGCCGCTGCTGATCTGCCACGCGACCGGGTTCTGCGGAGGTGCGTACGCCCCGGTGGCGGCGGCGCTGACGCACCGGTTCCATGTGTACGCGCTGGATTTCCGAGGTCACGGCCGGTCCGACCCGGCGCCCGGGAACGACTGCTCGTGGCACCGGATGGCGGAGGACGTCCACGCCGTGGCGACGACGCTCGACCCGTCCGGGGTGGCGGTGTTCGGGCACTCGATGGGAGCCGCGGCGGCGCTGATCGCGGAGACCCGGTGGCCGGGTACGGTGCGGGCGGCGTACGTCTTCGAGCCCGCGTTGCTGGCGGACACGGACGAGCGGCCGGACCCCACGGCCTTCGTCGCGCGGACGCGACGTCGGATGTCCCGGTTCTCGTCCCGCGGGCTCGCGGGCGAGCGACTGCGCCAGACGCCGACCTTCGCCGGGTGGGCCGACGAGAGTCTGCGGGCGTTCCTCGACCACGGCTTCCGGGAGACCGAGGACGGCAGCGTCGAGTTGCGCTGCGCCCCGGAGACCGAGGCGGCCTGCTACGCCTCGGGCGCGGAGCGCACCGGCGTCATCGACGTGGCCGTGCCCGTGACCGTCGCGGTCGGCACCGAGCCGGACCAGATCCGCGCGGCCCGCAGCGCCCGCATCCTCGCGGACACCCTGCCGACCGCCCGGCTCGTCGTGCACCGCGGGACGACGCACTTCGGCCCGTTCGAGCGCCCGGGTGAGATCGCGACCGCCGCGGTGGAGGCGCTCGCCTTCTGACGGAGCGTCGGTCAGTCCGTCGGCCAGCGATCGACGAACCGGACGGTGTCGAGCGGCTGCCGGCTCACCGGCCTGAACACCGACGGATCGGTGTGGGCGACGGGGATGAGCCCCATCTGCAGGAACTTCGGCGGGATGCCGAGGAGCTCGGCCGCCTCGGCCTCCAGGTTGAGGTGCAGGGTCGTGAAGACCGTGCCGAGGTTCCGGGCCCGCGCCGCGAGCATGAAGCTCCACACCGCCGGCAGGATCGAGCCGTACATCGACGCGTTCGCGAAGGCGTTGTCCGAGAGCCGGCCGCGGACGCACGGGATGACGTGGACCGGGACGCGGTGCAGCACGTCGACCAGGTACTGCGCGCTGCTGTAGACCTTCGCGTTCTGGCTGCCCTTGTCGCCGGCGAGGGCCTCGGCCTGCTTGGCGAAGTAGGTCGCCGAGCCGCGGCGGTAGATATCGGCGAGCCCGGCCCGGAGCTTCTCGTCGGTGACGACCAGCCAGCGCCACCCCTGCGCGTTGCTGCCGGTCGGAGCCTGCAGGCTGAGCTCGATGCACTGGTCGACCAGCGCGAGGTCGACGGGCCGCTCCAGGTCCAGCTTCCTGCGGATGCTGCGCGTGGTGGCGAGCAGTTCGTCCGTGACGGCGAGATCCAACTGGCTCATGCCGTCAGCATCCCGCACGCGCCGAGGCGCCGTCAGCCCGCCCGGCTCCGGTAGCGGCCCGCCTCCCGCAGCAGCGAGTTCGCGCGGACCCGGCGAGCCGCGGCGACATACAGGTCGAGATCGCTACGCAGGCGCTCGGCGTTCTTCGCCGACAGATCGATCTCGTAGTCGATCCCGTCCAGCGAGAAGCGCACGGTCTCGTCGGCCGGTCCTCCGGTCAGGTCGTCCTGGAGCGCCTTCACCGTCCTGCGCGCCACCCGAGACCTCCTCCGCCACTGCGGGGGATTCTAGGGCGGTGAGGGCCGTTACCACCGCAAGGCGGAGGCCCCCAGCCCGACGTCCGTGACCTGACCCGTCATAACTCCGTCGACGTCGGTGACGTGGAACATCACGGCGCGCGTGACGTGCTCGGGGTCCAGGTACCGCCGTCCGTTCAGGCCGGCGTTGTTCTGGACCAGGCGGGCCTCGAAGTCGTCGCGGGTCGGGTTCTCGATGTCCGGGCAGAACAGGTTGTAGGTCGGCTGGTTGAGGAACAGCCCGGTCCCGACCGCCGCCGGGGCGACGACGTTGATGGTGATGCCGCTGTTCTGGACCTCGAGCGCCGTGCCCTTCGCGAGGCCGATGACGCCCCACTTCGCCGCCGTGTACGCCGGCAGGTTCGGGAACCCGCCGCGGGCACCGAACGACGCGGTGCAGACGATGCGACCGTAGTTCTGCGCGCGCATCGTGGGGATCACGGCGCGCATCATCTTGAAGTAGCCCGTGATGTTCGTGGCGAGAACGGTCTCCCACATCTCGTCGGTGGTGTTCTCGACCGTCCCGTAGTTGATGACGCCGTGGTTGGCGACCAGGATGTCGATCCGGCCGAACTCGGCCAGCGTCGCGTCGACGACGCCCTGGACCGCGGCGGTGTTCCGCAGGTCGGCCTGCAGACCGAGCGCGCGCCGGTCCTCCTTCTCGACGAGCCGGACCGTCTCCTCCAGCTCGGCCGGCGTCGCGAGCGGGTAGTCGATCGTCGGCATGTCGGCCGCGATGTCGGCCACGACGACGGCGGCACCCTCCCGAGCGAGCGCGATCGCGTGGGAGCGCCCCTGTCCGCGCGCACCACCGGTGACGATGGCGACCTGACCGTCCAGAACTCCCATGACCGTCCCTCTTCCTGTTCGTCCGCTCCCGTCAACGCTAGTGTTAATTCCGTGACCGATCAATCCGTTCTGAGTTTCGAGATCCGCCGGACCTCGAGCGCGCCCCCGGAGCGACTGTTCGCGCTGCTCTCCGACGCCCCGGGGTGGCCCACCTGGTTCCGCGGCCTGAAGCGCGTCGACTGGGAGCCGGGCGCGAACCCGCCGGTGCGTCTGATGCGGATCGGGCCGGTCACGGTGCGGGAGGCGGTGCTGTCCGAGACCGCACCGGCGCACCACGCCTACTCGGTGTGCTCGGTGATCCCGATGCGCGACCACCGGGCCGACGTCCACCTGACCGCGCGCCCCGACGGCGGCACCGACATCGTGTGGACCACGACCTTCCACCGGGCCTGGCCGGGCAGCGGGCGTCCGGTCCGGGCGTTCCTCAAGGCCGGGGTCAGCCGGCTGGCGTCGGCGTTGATCGCCCACGCAGAACGGACCTGAGGGCGCGTCAGCCTCCGAGCGCGAGCTCGGCGACCTCGGCGAGGTCGTGGTCCTCCAGGTGCAGGACGACGTCGATCAGGCGCTTGACGTTCTCCGCCGGGAGGCGGCGCAGGGTGCGCTCCACCATCGCGATGCGTTCGTCGAGGGAAGGCAGCGAGGCCGTCAGGCTCGGGACGACGCGAGTGACCGTCCGGCCGTCCCGCGTGGTCACGACGACGGTCTGGTCCGCGAACGCGCGGACGCTGGCGCTGTCGTCGACGTGGATCCGGACGCGCTCGCGAGCGGCCACGTAGCGCGGGTCCCGCGACGCCTCGTCGGTGAACGCGCTGGTGTACGGCAGCTCCGGGATGCCCTCGACGAGCAGTCCGGCCACCCCGTGCCGGATGCTGAACTTCGCCTGCTCACCGTTGATCGGGTCGCGGTAGGGTGCGATGCGGTCCGCCCAGGCGGGGATGTGCAGGTCGACGGTCGCGATGTCGTCGGGACCGATGCCCTCGGAACGCAGGATGTCGATCGTGCCGTGGATCGTCTGGTGCGTGAGGCCGCACGAGCCGTACTGCTTCGGCGCGACGCCGGCGGTGAGGAGGAACAGGGACTCACCCAGACCCTCCGTCAACTTCTCCTCGACGTAGGGGCGCGCGCCACCGGCGGCGAACTGCTCGCCCCAGGAGTAGGCACCGTCCAGGTAGTTGTCGCAGGCGGTGAAACCGTCGGCGGCGAGCTGGGCGGCGAAGACGCCCGTGCGGGCCGGGACCCCGGCCTCATGGACGTGCGCCATCGAGCCGCAGCCGCGGGTGCTGCCGTTGCCGAGCGGCAGGGCGGTGCCCAGCGCGTGCCGCATCTGCTCCACCGTCAGGTCGTACAGCCGGCCGGCGGTCACCGCGGCGCCGGCCGGGCCGACCAGCGAGATCCCCATGAAACCGCGGTCACACGCACCGATGCCGGCTGTCCCCAGGCGGCCCTGCATCTCCACGCCCGCGACGAGCGCGGTCAGGTAGTCCCGGCCGCTGCGGTTGCGGAACTCGCCGACCGCGAGGCCGGCCGCGATCGGCGGGATCAGGCCACTGCCGGGCAGCGTGCCGTAGGACTCGAGCTCGTCCGCGTGCGCGAGGGAGCCGTTGACGTAGGCGGCCTCGGCGACCGAGGTCCGAAATCCGCCGCCGAGAACGGCCGCCTGCGCGGTCGCGCCCAGGTCCCGGGCGTACCGCACGAGCATCCGGCTGACCGGCTGCGGGTGCGCGTTGACCATGTGGCCCACGCATTCGAGCGTGAAGATCTTCCCCACCTCGACCGCCTCAGCCGGCAGGTCGGCGAACTGCAGCCCGACCAGGTACTCACTGAGCGTGGTGGTGATGTCGCTTCGGCGCTCGGTTTCGACGGAGGCAGTCATGCCCGCAAACGGTAGTCGCGGGCTTCCGGGCGGTCAACGCCCGTGTTGCCAGAGGCCGCCTAGCCAGCAAATACAACGTCAACGTCGAAGTTGACAGAGGGGTTGGGTGGGCCTACTTTTGAGCTCACGGCACCTGTTTCCCAGATCGAGTAGATGGAGATCGCGGTGGAATTCGGCCTCTTGTACGAGTGGCAAATGCCTTTCGGAATTTCCCGCGAAGACGAATCGCGTCACTTCCTGGAGATGCAGGAGCAGATCAAGTTCGCCGAGTCGGTGGGCTTCAAGTCGATCTTCTCCGTCGAGCACCACTTCCTGGAGTCGTTCTCCCACGCCTCCGCGCCGGAGGTGCTGCTCACCTGGGCGGCCGCGAACACGACGACGATGCGCATCGGCCACGGCGTCCGGCTGCTGCCGTACCCGTACAACCACCCGATCCGCGCGGCCGAGCAGGCGGCGACCCTCGACCTGCTCTCGCAGGGTCGGCTGGAGTTCGGCACCGGCCGCTCGGCGACGCTCGCCGAGCTCGGCGGCTTCAACATCGACCCCAAGGAGACGCGGGGCATGTGGGAGGAGTCGCTCGAGCTCATCCTCAAGGCCTGGACCGAGCCGGTCGTCGAGCACTCGGGCAAGTACTTCAACCAGCCGCCGCGCACGATGGTGCCCAAGCCGCTGCAGACCCCGCACCCGCCGCTGTGGATGTCGTGCACCAGCGCCGAGTCGCACGAGATCGCCGGCCGTCTGGGTCTCGGGCTCCTCTCGTTCACCCTCGCGCTGTCGATCGAGGAGCTCGCACGTCGCATTCAGCTCTACCGCGACACCATCAAGAACGCGACGCCGATCGGCAAGTACGTCAACAACCAGACCGCGGTCTTCGCGATGACCCACTGCGCCCCGACGATGGAGCTCGCGCGCGAGCGCGCCGAGGCCGGCGTCATGCGGTACCAGCACGACCAGATCGAGCTGCTGACCTCACTGCTGCCGATCATGGGCGACGGCAGCTCCTACGAGCACTACCAGCGCTTCGTCGGCGTGGACTACGACAAGTTCACCTACGACTACCTCGACAGCAAGGACATGATCGTCGTCGGGGACCCCGAGCGCTGCATCAAGATGGCCAAGCACTACGAGGCCATCGGTGTCGACCGCCTGCTGTGCTTCATGCAGTACAAGGACATGCCGCACGAGCACACCATGGACTCGATCCGCCTGTTCGGCGAAGAGGTCATCCCCGCGTTCAGCTGATTCGCTCGACGGGGAGAATGCCGACATGACTGAAGGCGCGTTCGACTTCGCACTGCTGCTCGTCCGGGTGACCCTCGGCGTCGTCATGATTCTGCACGGCAAGAACCACCTGTGGGGTGCCGGCGGGGTCGAGGGCACCGCCCGCTGGTTCGCCTCGCTCGGGTTCAAGCCCGCGAAGGCGCATGCCCTGATGAGTGGCTGGGGCGAACTCGCCGCGGGTGCCGCCCTAATCCTCGGGTTCTTCACCCCGTTCGCCTGCGCCTCGGTCATCGGCACGATGTGCGTCGCCGGCTGGGCCGCCCACCGCCCCAACGGCTTCTTCATCTTCCGGGACGGTTACGAGTACGTCCTCGTCATCGGCGTCGTCGCCCTCGCGCTCGGCATCCTCGGCCCCGGCGGCATCTCCCTGGACTCCTCGTTCGGGATCATCGACTACGACGACCCGACCGACGCCGGCCTCGTCGGCCGCACCGGCGGCCTGATCGCCGGAGTCCTCGGCGTCGCCGGCGCCGTCGCCCTCCTCGCCACCAGCTGGCGCCCCGTCACCAAGGACGCCGACGCCGACGCCGACGCCGACTCCTCGGCCTCCTGACGCCCCCGCTCCGTCAAGAAAGGGTGACACCCCTTACTACGCAGTAAGGGGTGTCACCCTTTCTTTTCCACAGGCCACGCACGTCGGAAGTCGTCCACAGGGAAGACCGGACCGGTGGGTCGGCGAGTCGACACTGCGGCGTATGAAGCCACGACTCCTCACCCTCGCCCAGAACCAGGCCTTGGTCTTCAGCGCGATCCAGGCCGAACGTGCCGGCGTCGCCACCCGCGAACGCCGAGATCTGGTCTCCTCCCGCATCTGGCGGGAACTCCGGCACGGCATCTACACCCTCCAGGGGTGGTGGGACCAGGCAGACGACCGCGGACGCCATCGCATCGAGCTCGCCGGCGCCCTGCTCATCCGGGGATGGAACCCCGACTCCCCGACGTCCACCCTCGTCGGTGGACATCGCACCGCGGCCTTCCTCCACGGTCTTCCGTTCGCACCGCCGGCGCTCACGGCGGCCGCCGCCGCAGAGGTGGATGACCTGCGGGACCTGACGCCGGAGAGCCGGGCGGTCGTCGCCGAGATCGCCGCGATTCGGCGCGGCGAAGGACCTCGGCACGTCGACCTGGTCAGCGCCGACCGCGGGCGCCGCACGTCGCGCAACGGCGTCGAGGTCCGGCCGGCCACGCTCCCGGCGGAGCACGTCGTCGTCGACCGCGGCGTCCCGCTGACGACGACGGCCCGAACCGCGGTCGACCTGATGCGCGAGGACTCCGAGGTCGACGGCCTCATCGCCGCGGACGGCGCACTGCATCTCGGCGTCCCCCGCGACGAGTTGCGGACGGTCGCAACGTTCTGCTCCGCCTGGACGAACGGTCAGAAGGCGCTGGACATCCTCGCGTTCGCCGACGGACTCTCCGAGTCGGCCGCCGAGTCGCTCGCCCGTTGGGTCTGCGCGCAGGAGGAGCAGGTCCCGCGCCCCGAACTCCAGGTCGAGCTCTTCGACGCGTTCGGTCTGATCGGCCGGGTCGACCTGTTCTTCCGCGCGTTCCGCGTCGTCGTCGAGGTCGACGGCTACCTCAAGTACACCGACCCCTGGTGCGGGGACCCGCGCGAGGCGATGCGTCGGCAGGAGGCCCGCGAGGCTCGCCTTCGCCGCGCCGGCTACATCGTCGTCCGGACGACGTGGCGGGAACTCCGCGACGACCCGGCCGGCTTCCTCGCCCGGCTCCTCGCCGCGTTCGCCAAGGCTGCCGCCTGACGTGTGAAGAAAGGGTGACACCTCTTACTGCGCAGTAAGGGGTGTCACCCTTTTTTTCACACCGGCCCGACCCAGGCCGGCGCGGTCAGAAGGCGGTGGCGAGCGGCTTGTGGACGTCGCCCCGGGGGAAGTGGTCCTCGGTCGGGGGCGTGAGGAGCTCGGTCATGTCGGGGCCGATGCGGGACGCGATGTCGGCAAGGGCGGAGCGGTCGAAGCCCCAGAGGTCGGCGGCGTTCTCGCCGAGCATCCGGCGGGCCTCGGCGGGGGCGACGCCGGCGGCGCCGAGGGTCGCGCGCAGGTACTCGGTGGTGCCCGGCCCGGCGCCCCAGGTGCCCTCGTGGTGCGGGTAGTCCATGCCGATGCAGATCTTGTCGACGCCGATGGCGTGGCGCGCCTCGGCCTCGGCCTCGGCGCGGGAGAACAGCGACGACCCGAGGAATACCTGACGGGCGAAGTACTCCGACGGCTTGCGCTTCACGATCTCGCGGACGTCGCGTCGCAGGTAGCTGCTCTCCCACGAGTAGTCCATGCCGGCCAGCGCGCTGACGACCCAGCCGGTGCCCTGCTCGGTCAGCGACAGCCGCAGGTTCGGGTGGCGCTCGAAGACGCCGCCCCAGACCATGTGGTTCAGGATCTGCTGGGTGAAGAAGTAGGCCTGCGCGGTCATGATCGGCACCGCGCACGCGGGGTGCGGAACCTTCATCAGCGACCCGGTCGGCATGTACGTCGTGACCGCGGAGATCGCCGTGTGGCTCGCCGCCGGCATCTCGAGCTCCTCGAGCGCGTCCCAGATCGGGTCGAAGGCACGATCGAAGAACGGCGTCGTGTCCGGCAGCGTCGGCAGCACGATGCCGACGAGGCCATGCTCCTTGGCCCAGCGGATCTCGGCGACGGTGTCCTCGACGTCGGCGAAGCTGACGACGGCCAGGCCACCGAGACGGTCGGGGTACTCGGCGCAGAAGTCCGCGAGCCAGCGGTTGTGCGCCTTGTTCGCGATCTCGATCTTCTCCGGGCTGCGCGAGTACCCGATGATCGCGGCCTTCAGCGGCGGGTGCAGCTCCCAGGGCAGGCCGAAGTCCGGGAAGATCACCTCGGCCGCGATGCCCTCCGCGTCGAGCTCCTTGACGCGCTGGTGGGGGTCGGTCTGGCCGGCGAGGCGGCCGGGGTCGATGACGTTCTCGATCCAGTCGGCGACGAGTTCCTCGTCGAGCCGGTTGCGGAGGCTGGCCGGGTCGACGGTGCGCGCGCCCTCCCGGGCGAACACCTCGCAGAACTCGGCGAAGTCCTCACGATGGGACGCCGGAATGTACTGCCCGTACTCCGGCATCACGGCCACCGCGTGGCCGTCGGAGGAAACGATGAGGGTGCGCTCTGCGTCGTTGGTGAACTCGCTCATGATTCAGCCCGCCACGTGAGTAGGTGCGTTCGGAACGCGGAGCGGGAAGCGCTGCGACACTCCCCCGTCCACGAAGAGCGTTGTGCCGGTGATGTAGCTCGACGCCGGGGACGCCAGAAAGACGACGGCGTTGGCGATCTCGACGTTGTTGCCGAAGCGGCCCACGGGGATCGAGTCCTGCATCGCGATCCCCTGCGCGCTCAGCTCGCGGTTCGCGTCGGAGACGGTCGCGCCGAGCGCGACGACGTTCATGCGGATCCCGTCGCGCGCGTACTCCAGCGCGACCGACTTCGCGAGGCTGACCACGCCGGCCTTCGCGGCGCCGTAGGCCGCGGCGTACGGGCTGCTGACCTCGCCCGAGATGGACCCGACCGCGACGATCGAGCCGCCGGTCCCCTGCGCCTCGAGGAGACGCACGGCCGCGCGCGTCACGCGCATGACGTAGCCGAGGTTCATCGTCAGGATGAGGTCCCAGTCGGAGTCGGGGGTGTCCCCGAGTCGCGCCCACGGCGCGAACAGCGTGTGCCCGCCGACGACGGTGACGACCACGTCGAGCCCACCCAGTTCGGCAGCGGCGCGGTCGACGATGCCGTCGGAGTCCGCGTCGTTCCGGACGTCGACGCCGAGGCCGACCGCCGCGATCCCGGTGGCCGCGAGCTCGTCGGCGAGGGTCTTCGCGGCCCCCTCGTTGTAGTCCGCGATCGCCACCGACGCCCCGGCGGCAGCGAGAGCGCGTGTGGAGGCCCCGCCGTTACCGGGGCCGGCGCCCCCGATGATCAGAGCACGCTTGCCTTCGAGCCCCAGCGACGTCGTCATGCCGCCACGCTACGCCCGCCCGGAAGTTCTCGTCAACGCACGCGTTGAAGATTTCCATACCAGCGTTGACGCGGTTATTCGGTGGCGGCGTACCCCGACAGATAGATCTCTGCGAACGTCCGTGCGATCTCCTCCGGCGCGACCGGGTAGGTCGGCCGGTACCAGCGGTGCATCCAGTTGATCATCCCGAACAGCGCGAGCGCGGAGACGTTCACGGGCAGGTCGCGCCGCAGCGTCTTCTCGGTCCGCCCCTTGTTGAGGATCGACATCACGATGGCCTCGTACTCACGCGTCTGCGTGATGACCTCGACGGCCCAGTCGCTCTTCTCGTGCGAGTACCGCCGCAGGTCCTCGGTGTTGACGTTCATGTGGGGGTAGTTGTCCGAGTAGGACTTCACCATCGACAGGATCAGCTCACGGATCTTGTCCGGCGTACTCGCCTTACTCTTCTGCACGGCCTTGGCCGCCGCGATGTCGCGGGCCAGCGCCTCGCGGACGATCTCCTGCAGCAGTTCGTCCTTGCTGCCGACGTAGTAGTAGAGCGAGGCCCGGTCGGTGCCGAGAACCTCGGCCACGTCGCGCAAGGTCGCCTCGAAACCACGCTCACGGAAGACATTCTTCGCGGCCTGAATGATCTCCTGGCGACGGGCGAGATACCCGACGTTCCCCTCTTCCAGCGCGGCACGACGCCGGGCTTCGATTGCGCTACGCCCCATGGTCGAAAGTTACCTCACGGCTCGTCACGGTCAGGCGAAGAACATCGCCGAGGCGTTGAGTGAGAGGAACCTCTCGAGCTTCGCCGCGTCCCGGAACGGCAGCCGCACCGCCTCGGCCAGACATCGTTCGTGAGTGAGCAACGGGTAGTCACTTGCCCACATGATCCGGTCGGCCCCCCGGGTGTTCGCGTACTGCAGGATCGCCGCCGGGATGTGCTTCGGGGCGATCGCCGAACTCATCCAGGACACGTTCGGCCACTTCACCATCAGCTTCACGCAGACGTCGACCCACGGCTCGCCGCCGTGCGCGAGCACGATCTTCAGGTCGGGGAAGAACGCACAGACGTCGTCGACCGGCAGCGGGTCCTGGTATTTGCTCGGGACGTGCGGTCCGGGGAACCCGACGTTGACACTGACCGGCACGCCGAGCTCGACGCACTTCGCGTAGATCGGGTAGTACGCCGGGTCGTTGTAGTACAGCTGGGTCTGGAGCCCGAGCAGCCGGATCAGCCGGTGCCCCTCCCCGGTGACCAACTCCTCGACGAGACGGACCGCCGCCATCCCCTCCCGAGGGTCGACGACGTGCGAGAGTGCGAACCGCTCGGGGTACCGGTCCCGCGCCCTGACGCACCACTCGCGGTCCCCGTCGCCGGCGTAACCCGAGCAGAGGACGCCCTTCGCGACCCCGGCCGCGTCCATCTCGTCGATCAACTGCTCGAGGGTGGTCCCGCGCTCCATGCGCGCGGCCAGGTCGGGGAACAACGCGGTGGCGGCGTTGGTCAGGGCGCCCAGATTCGGGTTGATCCACGCGTCGACCACCCCGGAGGGCAGCGGGAGGGGTTCCGATGTCGTCATGGTCCCCCGAGGCTAACCGTCTCCGCCGGACCCAATCAACGCGTGCGTGGGATTTTTCAACGCGAGAGTTGACAGCGCGGTTCCGCCGGGAGCATCGTGGACGTCAACCACCCCCATCCCGCCGCGGCCATCGGAGGTCCGACATGAAGTTCCACCTCATCCAGCCGGGCATGATCGGGCGTCAGCACGAGATCAAGCAGGGCATGGCGGGCCAGAAAAAGGTCCTGTACCAGCGCTACCTCGAAGAGATCCGCGGCTACGTGAAGCTGGCCGACGAGCTCGGCTACGCGAGCTACGGCCACAACGAGCACCACCTCCAGCTGGAGGGGTTCGAGGTCACCAACCACCCGGGCATGTTCAGCCTCTTCGTCGGCATGCACGCCCAGCGCATGCGCGTGTCGACGCTCGGCTACGTGCTCACCACGCACAACCCGGTCCGCGCGGCCGAGGAGATCGCAACGCTGGACCACATGCTCGGCGGTCGGCTCAACGTCGGCTTCACCCGCGGCTACCAGTCCCGCTGGGTCGGCTCCTACGCCTCGGTCCGCGGCGCGAACGCGACCACCCCGCAGGACGCCAAGGCGCGCGGCGAGGTCGACACGATGAACCGCGAGATCTTCGAAGAGTGCGTCGGCATCGTGAAGAAGGCCTGGCTCAACTCGATCTTCTCGCACAAGGGCAAGTACTGGCAGTTCCCGCCGGAGACCGGCCTCACGGGGCACCCCGCCTACGAGAAGTACGGCGCCGGCATGGGCGAGGACGGCATGGTGCACGAGATCGGCATCGCGCCGCGCTGCTACCAGGACCCGCACCCGCCGCTGTACGGCGCGTTCGCGCACTCGATGCGCACGATCGACATGTGGGCCCGCGAGGGCGGCAAGCCGATCGTGATGGCGAACCAGATGGAGTTCTGCGAGGCCCTCTGGACGCGGTACATGAACACCGCCGCCGCCGCGGGCCGCGACGTCCAGCGCGAGGACGCGGCCGCCTGGGGCGGTGTGCTGATGCTCGGCAGCGACAAGAAGAAGCTTGAGCACAAGAAGGCCGAGCACGACTGGTACTGGCACGAGTTCTTCCTCCCCTTCGGCCAGGGCTACGCCAACTGCCTGATCGGCGACGCCGACGAGGTGTCGCGTCAGATCGAGGACGCCCACAAGCGCCTGGGCTTCAGCGAGATGTGGCTCCAGTTCGGCCAGGGTCACCTGGACCCCGAGGAGAACGAGGAAGAGCTGTACGAGTTCATGGAGAAGGTCGCGCCGCGCTTCTCCACCAAGGCGCCCGACGGCACCTGGGTCTGACCGCCGCCCCACCCGGACAACCTCGACGGAGAGGAATGTCATGACGACTTCGAAGTGCCCGGTCTCCTCCCTGGTGGAGAACTTCGACTTCTCCGACCCGCGGGTCCGGGCCGACCCTCAGGCGGTGTGGGCCGAACTGCGCAAGGGCCCACCCACCTGGTCGGACAATCACGGCGGGCACTGGGTCGTCAGCCGTTACGCCGATGTGGTCCAGGTCGTCGAGAGCCCCGAGCTCTACACCTCGACGCAGGGCACGCCGTTCCCGCCGACCGGGTTCCCGTACCCGCTCCCCCCGAGCGAGGCTGACCCGCCGGAGCACGCGAAGTATCGCCGCATGGCGGCCCCGTTCTTCACCTCGCGCGCGCTGTCACGACTGGAGACCTCGATCCGGGCGGTCACCCGCGAGCGGCTGCGGTCTTTCGTCGAGACCGGCAGGGCCGACCTGGCGAAGGACCTCGCCGTTCACGTCCCCGCCAACGTCATCGCCGAGATGATGGGCTTCCCGCAGTCGGACGCCGGCTGGTTCGTCGAGATCACCGACCGGATGCTCTACACGGCCGAGCGGCCGGAATTGGCGGACGAGAACGCCGCCATCGGTGGCGAGCTCGTCGGCTACCTGATGAAGCACCTGCAGGCCCGCAAGACCGAGCCGCAGGACGATCTGCTGACCGACCTGGTCCAGTCCACGATGGACGGCCGGCCGCTCACGCCCGAGGAGGAGCTGGGCCTGGCCTTCTTCTTCCTCATCGCCGGGCACGAGACCACCGTCGGCGGCGTGACGTACCTGCTCTACCGTCTCGGCCTCAACCCCGACCAGCGCGACGCCCTGATCGCCGACCGCACGCTGCTGCGTGGCGCGATCGAGGAGGGCCTGCGCATCGACTCGCCCGTCCTCCACCTCTCCCGCGTGGCGACGCAGGACACCGAGCTCGGCGGCGCCCAGATTCACGCGGGCGACCGCGTCGTGGTCATCTACGCGTCCGCGAACCTCGACGACGCCGCGTTCACCGACCCGGACACGTTCGACATCCGCCGTGAGCGCAACCGCCACGTCGCGTTCAGCACGGGCATCCACAAGTGCCAGGGCGCCGGCCTCGCGCGGCTCGAGATGAGCATCGTCGTCGACGAGGTCCTGGGCGCGATCCCGGACTACGTCGTCGACACCGACGGCGTGACGTTCCGCAACGTCCAGGGCGTGCGCTCGGTCGCGACGCTGCCCGTGACCTTCACCCCCGGCAAGGCAGCTGACATCCCGTAAGACCTTCAAGGAGCTCGATGTCCGTCGAACAGTGCCCTTATGCCCGAGTGACCCGGCTGGCGGACGTCACGAAGCTCCTGCGGTCCAAGTCCGCGTTGGCGAACGAGCCCGAGCTGTTCGCCAACGTGGCCGAGGACCCGGTCAACGGTGAGATCAACGTGCGCGAGTTCCTCGCCGCGTCGTTCATCTTCTCCGAGGGCGAATCACACCGGCAGCGCCGCAAGCTGCTGAACCCGCTCGTCCGGACCGACGCACTGGCCGGCATCCGGGAGGACATCATCCTTCCCGAGGCGGACCGGTTGCTGGCGTCGATGCGACCGGACGCCGGCGGAACCGTGTCCCTCGACCTCGTCGAGTTCCTCGAACGCGTCTTCATCCACTTCACCGCCGGGTTGATCGGCCTGACCGACCTGACCGACGAGCGCATCGCATTGTTCCGGTCCCTGGCGGGCCCGATCGCGGCGGGTACGAGTTCGGCCTATCTCGCCGATCGCACCGCGATCAACGCCCAAGCCCTCGCCGCCAAGGCGCGCTACCGGGACGAGATCCTGCTGCCGTCCCTGACCTGGCACCGCGAGATGCGCCGTCGGATCGACGCCGGCGAGGTCCACGACGACGAGGTACCGAACAGCTTCCTCAAGATGGCCGCCGCGGGCCTCGACCCCTGTTGGGACGACGACGACAACGTCGTCGTCGAGTCGTCCATGCTGTTCGCCGCCTCCGTCGGGACGAGCACGCAGTCGGTGGTGCACACGGTCGATCTGCTCCACACGTGGTTCGCGGCGCACCCGGAGGACCAGGCGGAGGCCACCGACCCCACGTTCCTGCTCAACGCGCTCTGCGAGACGATCCGGCTGCGCGCCCCGTTCTCCCCGTACAACACGCGCCGCGCGTTGGAGGACCACGTCCTCTCCGACGGCACCGAGATCTGCGCCGGCCAGGAGCTGCACGTCGAGCTGATGGCGGCCAACCGCGATCCCGACGCCTTCGGCGCCCCCCACGACTTCAACCCCCGCCGGCCGTCGCCCGAGGGGAGCCTCGCGCGGTACGGCGTCGGCTTCGGCATGGGGACGCACCAGTGCTACGGCCTGCGGGTTGTCGTCGGCAACGACGGCAAGGGCGGCGCGCACGTCGAGCTGCTCCGCAAACTGATGTCGGCGGGTGTCCGGCCCGACCCGGACAACCCGCCGACATCGCTCATCAAGGACATGAGCAAGTTCGCCATCGCGGACATCCCGCGATATCTCACCTACCCGGTGACGCTCTCCGTCTGAGGAGCCGTCACCGGAGCGCCGGCGGCGGGCTTCGGCGCCAGCGGCGTGAAGCCCTCCGCCGGGAACAGGCGCATCGCCGCATACATCGCACCGATCTCCAGCGCGATGGTCCCGAGCGTCGCCGCGTAGACCAGGCCCTGCGAGGGGTCGGCGGAGTGGATGACGGTCCACGTCAGGCAGGGCAGGAAGATCAGACCCACCGTCATGGCGAAGCCGGGGAGCAGGAACGCCGGGATCAGTTGATCACCCGTCGGCAGGGAACGCCGGATCCGTGCCGCGCCGGCGCCGACCCACAGCACGATCGTGAGGTTCATCAGCGGGATCCACATGGGGTAGTCCGCCAACTTGAACGCACCGGGGCCGTAGTAGGTGTACTGCTCCATCACGTGCATGAAGAACAGCTCGCCACCGGCGAGGTACAGGTAGAGCGGACCGGCCAGGACGATCGCGATCTTGCGCCGCGTCCAGCCCTGCTCGATCAGCCACCACAGGGTGAGGCCGATGCCGCCGTAGTAGACCGCGTAGGAGAAGAAGACCCAGATCGGCATTGAGTTCTCGTACGAGCTGTAGATCGACTTCTGCTCGGCCTCGTAGTACCAGAGGTTGGCCACGACGTCGGGCAGCGGTTCGAGGAAGGCACAGAAGGTCGCGCCGAGGGCGATGGCGAGGGGGACCCAGGTCCCGTGCCGACGCTGCAGCGCGAAGACGCCGGCGTACAGACCCACGAAACTGACGCCGATGACGACCATCATGATGGCCGCCGCGGTCGTGTTCGTGGGCGTCTCGTAGATCTCTTGCGGTGGGACCGGGAAAGCCTGCATCAGGGCGTCCTGTTCCGGGAGACGTCACGTCCTGACGAACGTACTCCCGCCCCGACGGAGCCGTCAACGCAAGCGTTGGAATTGTCAACGCGCGTGTTGTAACCTCAGGTCATGCGCAGTTTGACGGGTCTGACCGCCGTCGTCACGGGCGGCAACGGCGGCCTCGGGCTCGGCCTCGCGGTGGGCATCGCCAAGGCCGGCGGGAACGTCGCGATCTGGGCCCGCAACGCCGAGCGCAACGCCGCCGCCGTCGAGGAGATCTCCCGTCACGGCGGCAAGGCGATCGCCATCGCCGGCGACGTCAGCGACGAGGCCGACATCGAGGCCGCGATGAAGCAGACCGTCGCCGAGCTCGGTCCGCTCGGGTGCTTCGTCGCCAACGCCGGCATCCACGCTGCCACTCCCCTGATCGACACCTCGCTCGACGAGTGGCGCCGGGTCCTGGCCGTGAACCTCGACGGCGGATTTCTCTGCACGCGCGAGGCCGCGCGCCAGTTCGTGAGCCAGGGTCAGGGCGGCTCGATCATCGTCGTCTCCTCGACGATCGTGCGATACGGCGCCGCCGGCAACGCCGCCTACGCGGCGTCGAAGTGCGGGCTCGCGGGGCTGGGACGCACCCTCGCCGTCGAACTCGCGCGCCACCGCGTGCGCTGCAACATCCTCATCCCGGGCTGGACCCGCACCGGGATGAACGTCGACCTGCAGGCCAACGAGGCCTTCATGAAGGCCACGACGTCGCGGACCCCGGTACGCCGCTGGGCGGATCCCGAGGAGTTCCACGAGGTGGCCGCCTTCCTCGCCGACCCGAAGCTCACGTTCCACACCGGCAACGAGGTCTTCGTCGACGGCGGTTACACGATCTTCTGAGAGGACTGGAATGAACGCCCCAGCGACGACCGTGACCGAGCGCAACCCCACCCGCGAGGGCGGGATCACCCGGACCCTCAGCGAGCACCTGGTCGGTCTGCAGTTCTCCGACATCCCGGCCGACGCGATCGAGTCCCTGAAGATCTTCACCCTCGAGTGCGTCGGGCACATGGTGCACGCGCTCCCCCAGCCGGTGAGCCGGCTCCTGGTGAACTACGCGCGCGAGCTCGGTGCGGCGCCGCAGTCGGTGGTCGTCGGGTCGGGGTTCCGCACGTCAGCCGCGGAAGCCGCGTACGTCAACGCCTCCCTCGCGCACGCCGACGAGCTCGAGTCCTACGGCGCGCTGCCCGGGACCTGCCTGATCCCGCCGATCGCGACGGCGCTGGCGGTCGGTGAGCTGGAGGGCAGCTCAGGACGCGACTTCCTCACCGCGGTCATCGCCGGCGTCGAGATGCAGGGCCGCCTCGGCGTGGCCGGCATCGGCGCCTGCGACCGCGGGTTCATGGGCATCTCGCTCGTGGGTCCGGGTGGCGCGGGCGTCACCGCGGGTCGCCTGCTCGGCCTGACGACGGAACAGATGCAGCACTGCCTGGGCGTCGCGCTGCCGCTCGGCAACGGCAGCACCCGCGGTTGCGGGACCATGGCGCACGTGCACGAGGCGGGCGTGCCCGCGCGTACCGGCGTCTTCGCCGCGCAGGTCGCCCGCCAGGGCTTCACCGGCTGCGCGGACTTCCTCGACGGCGACTACTCGTGGGGCGAGCAGTACGCCGCGGGTGGCAACCGCCCGTACGACCCGGACGCGCTGACCGCCGACCTCGACGGCGAGCTCTTCTTCGTTCAGGCACGCATCGCGCCGAAGCGGTACGGCTCCTGCGGTCTCACGCACCAGAGCATCCACGGCACGATCGAGATCCTGCGCGAGCACGACCTCTCCCCCGACGACATCGAGTCGATCGACGTCCTCGTGCCGACGTTCGCCGACCGCATCGCGCCCTACCGCGACCCGCAGAACGGCGAGCAGGCGAAGTTCAGTATTCGCCAGGGCGTGGCCGGTCTCCTGGTCGGCGGCATCCCGGAGCTCCCGTACACGGACGCGTTCTACGACTCCTCGGCCCAGGACCCGCGGTACGTCGCGGCGCGGGAGCGCGTCACGATCACCGTCGACAACACCGCGAACGTCCGTGGCTTCGCCGACCAGACCCTGACGGTGCGGCTGCGCGACGGCCGGACGCTGACCAAGGTCGTACCGAACCTGCAGTCCACCCAGCCGGCGCTGGTGGACCGGATCACCATGGCCCGGCGCACCCTGGCCCCGCTGGGCGCCGAGGCGACCGACCGCATCGTCGACCTGGTGCTGAACCTGGAGCAGCACTCGGTGCGCGACCTCAGCGCCGCGCTGCTCGGTCCCACCCGTTAGACCGGGCGCGGGGCGCCAGTCAGTGGCCGGCGCCCACGTACCGCTCGGCGAGCTCCTCGGCGTCGATCTCGGCGGGCTGGCCGGCGAAAGCGACCGAGCCGCGGTTGAGCAGGAAGACGAAGTCCGCCGCCGCAAGAGCGCGGGTCACGTACTGTTCGACCAGCAGCAGTGACGCCCCCTCACGGGCGAGCATCTCCAGGAACGCGAAGATCTCGTCGACGACCTTCGGCGCGAGGCCCATCGAGACCTCGTCGAGCAGGATGAACCGCGGCTTCTGGATGTAGGCGCGGGCGAGCGCGAGCATCTGCTGCTCACCGCCGGACATCGTCCCGGCCGTCTGCGCCATCCGCTCACCGAGGCGCGGGAACGCCGTGACCGCGCGGTTGAGCGCCTCGGACTGGTCGCCCTTGACGGCCTGCAGCAGCAGGTTGTCCCGCACCGAGAGCGAGCGGAACACCCCGCGGCCCTCGGGGACGTGGCAGACGCCCTTCTCGACCAGCTTGTGCGGAGCCGCGCCGGTGACGTCCTCACCGTCGATGAGCAGCTGTCCGCTCGTCGGTTTGAGCAGCCCGGTCGCGACGCGGAGCAGCGTGGTCTTGCCGGCCCCGTTCGGCCCGAGCAGGGCGACGACGCTGGAGGCGGGGATCTTCAGGTTCACCCCGCGCAGCACCTGCGTGCCGGAGTACCCCGCGGAGATGTTGCGCAGCTCGAACATCGGCCAGTCCTTACTTCCGGTGCAGGGGACTCAGTGCAGGGTGACCAGGTCGTCGTCGGCGGAGGCGAGGCCCTCGGCCTCGCTGCCCAGATACGCGGCGCGGACCACGGGCGAGGCCGCGACCTCCGCGGGCGTGCCCTCGAAGATCGGCTTGCCGAAGTCGAGGACGTGGATGTAGTTGCACGTCGACATGACCAGGGCCATGTCGTGCTCGACGATGAGGATCCCGACGTTCCGCTCGGCGACCACGTCCCGCAGGATCTTGCCGAACGCCTCGGTCTCCTTGCCGTCCAGACCGGACGAGGGCTCGTCGAGCAGCATGATCGGGAACTCGCCCGCGATGCAGCGGGCAAGCTCGACCAGCCGACGCTGACCGGTACTCAGATCGGCCGGACGGCGGCCGGCGAGGTGCCCGATGCCGCACATCTCCAGCGAGCTCTCGGTCAGCTTGCGCAGGCGGTTCGTCTGGCTCGCGGTGGCGCGGATGTGCTTGAGCGGGTTCTTCCCCGCCATTGCGGCCTCACGGCCGAGCTTGACGTTCTCCCGCACCGTCAGGGTGTCGAAGAGCTCCATGCGCTGGAACGTACGGCCCAGGCCCTTACGGGCGCGCGCCTGCGGCGGCGCCTGCGTGACGTCCTCACCGAACAGGTAGACCTTGCCCTCGCTCGGCCGGACCAGACCCGTGCACGCGTTGAACGTCGTGGTCTTGCCCGCACCGTTCGGCCCGATCAGGCCGGTGATCCGGCCCCGCGGCGCCTGCAGCGTCTGCCCGTCCACCGCGACCAGCCCACCGAAGCGGACGACGACACCCTCGACGGCGAGGCCGTCGACGGGCGGGCCCTCGTTCGAGCGGGCGTTCACGACGCGCCGTCGAAGTTGATCATCGCCCGGAGCACCTCGCCCTTCGCGGTGGCGTCGAGGGCCTCGTTGACCTGGTCGAGGGAGTAGCGCCGGCTGATCATGCCCGCGAGGTCGAGCTTGCCCTCCTCGGCGAGCTTGACGTAGCGCGGGAAGTCGCGCGACGGGATCGCCGAGCCGCTGAAGCTGGCCACGATGTGCTTGGCGCCGTAGATGAAGCCCAGTCCGTGGATCGAGATGAACTCCGTCGGGCTCATCGCGCCGATGACGACCGCGGTGCCGTTCGGTCGGGTCAGTTCGACAGTCTGCGCCACCGTCTCGGGCCGGCCGACGACCTCGAAGGCGTAGTCCGCACCGCGCCCGCCCGTGAGCTCACGCACCGCCTCGATCGGGTCCACGCCGGTGGGGTCGACCGAGTCCGTCGCCCCCCGAGCGGCGGCGGCCTCACGCTTGAGCGGATTCGGGTCGACCGCGATGATCCGTTCCGCACCCGCGATCCGGGCGCCCTGGATCACCGACAGACCCACACCGCCGCAGCCGACGACCGCGACCGTGGAACCGGCCTGGACGTCGGCGGTCACCAGCGCCGCGCCCACACCGGTCGTGACGCCGCACCCGATCAGCGCCAGCTGCTCCATCGGCAGGTCGGTCTGCACCGGCACGAGCACGCTCTCGTTGACCGTCATGAACTCGGCCATCGTGCCCAGACCACCGACCGCGGTCACCGCGTCACCGTTGGGCCGCGCCCCGTGCGGCGCCATCTGACCAGCAATCAGGTTCGAGCACACGAAAGGCTGCTCGTGCTGGCAGAACCAGCACTCACCGCACGTCGTCACGAACGAGGCGATCACCCGGTCACCGACCTTGACCCGGCTCACGGCCGAGCCGACGGCCTCGACGGTGCCCGCACCCTCGTGACCGAGGATCACCGGCGGCGGGAAGCCCAGCGTGCCGTCCACGAACGACAGGTCCGAGTGGCACACCCCCGAGGCGCCCAGGCGGACCACCACGTCGTTCGGGCCCGGGTCGAGCGGGGTCACGTCCTCGATCGAGACCGGCTCGTTGACGCCGACGAAAACTGCAGCCTTCATGCGGTGAGGGTCCTTCCGGGTGTGCCCAGGAGCTCGGTGGGGGTCAGTCGGCGACGACGTAACGTTCGGAGGCCTGGCGCAGGATGAACATCGCGCCCTCCATCGGCGGGAACGTCGTCGGGTCGTAGGAGCGCCGGTGCACCTTGGCGATGCGCGGTCCGGCGTAACGCAGCAGACCGAGCAGCGACCGCACCTGGCGGTAGCGGCTGCGCAGCTTGCCCTGCACCCGCCCGGTGGCGAGGTCGTACTTGATCATGCGGTTCGAGTTCTTCAGCACGTACGCGAAGATGTGGATCAGGGCGTACCAGAGGCCGTAGAGCCGGTACCAGTGGTCGTCGTAGAGCAACTTGTAGGTCCCGTTGACCACGGCGCGGTGCTCGTACTCCTCGGCGACGTGCCAGAGCCAGAGGAAGGTCGTCGGCTCGTCCCACTGCTGCATGAGGTGGGGTGAGCGGTCGAAGAAGAACCCGGACAGCGCCGGCCCGAGGGTCTCGAAGCCCTCCGAGTAGGCCAGGCAGAACTTCGGGCCCTTCTTCTCGAGAAATCGCTGGTAATCCGCTTTCAGCTTCTTCTCGGCCTCGGCGAGGTCATATCCGGCCCGGTAGAGAACCTTGTTGAATTGCGCATGCATTCGGTAATGCCGCGCTTCCTGCGAGTTGAACAGGTCGATGTCGGCGAGCAGCGCCTGCTCGGCGGCGGGCACGCGGGTCTTGGCCTCGCGCATGACCTTGATCAGGAACGGTTCGAGCTCCGGGGCGAGCGACGAGAACGCGTTGAACACGTGACTGAACTCAGGACCCGTGGGGTTCCAATGGATCTTGGCGTCACTGAAGTCGATGGTCACCTTGCGGACCTTCAACTGCATGTCGGACACGACGCCGGGCCTCCTCGCACACCTTCGTGGGCCTCGAGCGTAGTCGACACGCACGTTGAATACAACACCCGTGTTGACTGGGTCTACGTGCGCGCACTACTTTTCCCGGACCCCGAAAACAATCGATTCCGAGGTGCGCTGTGCGTTTCGAAATGCGGGACCCCGAGGTAGCCCAAGAGCCTGGCCCCTACTACGCCACGCTACGCGAGGGCTGCCCCGTCGCGCGCGTGGACGACTTCGGCGGGTTCTACATCCTCAGCACCTACGCCGACGTCAGCGCGGCGGCCCGGAATCCCGAGGTCTTCAGCTCCGCGGACGGCATCACCATCCCCAAGCTCCCCATCCCACCCCAGATCTGCCTGGAGCAGGACGAGCCCGAGCACGGCCGCTACCGGCGCCCGATGCAGCAGTGGCTCTCCCCCGGCCGGATGGCGAAGCTGGAGGAGTCGGTCCGCAAGATCGTCGACACCCTGATCGACGGGTTCGTCGACGCCGGCGAGGGCGACCTCGCCGCCGAGCTCGCCGAACCGGTGCCGCCACTGGTCATGGCCCTGCTGATGGGCCTGCCCGACTCGGACTGGCACACCTTCCGCGACCAGATGAGCCGCCTCGTCGGCTACGCCGCGGCGGAGGACCCCGCCGCGGCCCAGGCGGCGTCGCAGGAGTTCGTCGGCTACCTCGCCGGCCAGCTCACCGACCGGGCACAGAACCCGCGCGACGACATGATGACCGACATCGCGACGCTCCAGATCGACGGTGAGCCGCTCAGCTTCGAGGACCAGGTCTCGATGGCCTTCCTGCTGCTGGGCGCCGGCCACGAGACCACCGTCGGCGCGATCGGCGGGCTCCTGTACTACCTCGCCCGTGACCCCGCCCTGCAGGAGCAGCTGCGGGCCAACCCTGCGCTGATCCCCGGCGCCGCCGAGGAGGCGGTGCGCCTGGTCGCGCCGCTGCCGGGAATGGGCCGCACGGTCCGCGAGGACATCACGGTTCGCGACACCACGCTTCCGGAGGGCTCGACGGTCATGCTGCTCTACGGCAGCGCCAACCGCGACCCGGAGGAGTTCGACGACCCGGAGGAGTTCAAACTCGGTCGCGACAGCAACCGGCACGTCGGCTTCGGCCAGGGCATCCACCGGTGCGTCGGCGCACCCCTGGCCCGGCTCGAGCTCAAGGTGGTGCTCGAGCAGGTCGTCGAGCGTCTGCCCGGCCTGGAACTGACCGCTCCCGACGCCGCGGTGGCCCGGTACGGAACCAGCCGGAGCTACCGATCGCTGAACTGTCGATGGACCACGCCGCAGTCCAGCTGAGCTGACCGAGAGCCCGGAGCCCGCCGCATGCAGATGTTCCCCCTGCCACCCGAGGAGATCCTCAACCAGCCGGTCAACGAGACCGGACAGACGGTCATGAACATCGCGATCGCGGTGGCCGTCGTTGCCGTCTACGCCTCCGCGTTCCGGCTCTCGCGGAAGTACCGGACGCCCGTCCCGCTGATCGTCGCCCTCGGCTCGACCTTCTGTGCACTCATCGAGCCGATGCCGGACACGCTCGCCAACCTCTGGTACTACGCACCGGGGCAGGACACGTTCTACACCGCGTTCGAGAACCCCTTCCCGGTCTGGACGTTCTTCAGCTACACCGCGTTCTACGGCGGGATGGGTCTGACGTTCTGGCGCCTGGTCGAGTCCGGCTGGTCACGCCGGCGCCTGGTCCCGGTGTGCGCGGGGGCGGCGGTCTACCTGCTCGCCGCCGAGCTCTTCATGATCAACGTCATGGAGGTCTACACGTACTACGGCCCGGCCGCCTTCATGGTCGGCGACTTCCCGACGTGGATCCCGCTGCTCAACACCTTCATCGTGCTCACGATCGGCGTGGGCGCGGCCCGTATCCGGCGGTCGCTGCCGACGCGGGAGCAGTTCGTGCCGGCGTTCTTCCTGCCGGCCGTCGCGATGGTCCTCGGCCTCGTCATGATCCCGCTCGTGCTGTGGACCTACATCCACAGCGCCGACCCGGACCAGGGTGTCGTCTACGCGATCACGATCCTCACCATGGGTATCGCGATCGCGATGATGCACACGACGATGCGCCTGATGCCGGCCGAGGGGTTCGCCCCGATCGGTTCGACGCCGTCGGCGACGCCACCTCGCGAGCGTGTGTCGGCTCCCTGACCCCGCGCCGGGCCCGCACTTGTCCACATGCCCGCGATCGAGACATCCCTTGCCCGGGCAATCGGGGTAGCGTCCCGCGCGAGGGGGTCACACAATGACGAACATGACCGGAGACGAGTACCACGAGCTGGAAGCGCGCGTCAGCGCGCTGGAGGCTCAGGTGGTCTCGTTGCGTGCCCGGAACGCCGATGTTCGGGGCGAGTTCGCCCGTGTCCACGACGAGATCGCCGGCGTGCAGTCACAGCTCGCGCAGTTGAGTGCGTCGGTCGACGAGATCCGCGAGGAGCTGCGTGATCACGCGGCCGTGCTGATCGCGCAGTCGGCACGGCTGGACAGCTGCTTCGAGCAACTCCAGGAGCTCCGATCCGCGCTCGCGATGCTCGCCTTCACGTCCAACGACCACACCGCGACGCTCGACCAACACACCGCCACGCTCGACCAACACACCGCGACCCTGGACCGCCACACCGCCACGCTCGACCAACACACCGCGACCCTGGACCGCCACACCGCCACGCTCGACCAACACACCGCGACCCTGGACCAGCACACCGGGATGTTGCAGGAGATCCTGCGGCGTCTGCCCGCGGCTTAGATGACGCCGTCCTCCGCGAGCCGCGCGATCTCGGACGACGACATGCCGAGCAGTTCGCCCAGCACCCACTCGTTGTCCTCGCCGTAACCCGGGGCGCCGCGGTCGATCGGCCCGCCGATGTGGGCCGGTGTCTCCGACAGGCGGACCGGGAACTCGGCGAGCGGCCAGGTGCCGATCTTCGTCCCGGTCACCTCGGTCAGCCAGTTCAGGTGCGCCAACTGCGGGTCGGTGTCGCACCGGTCCCCGGCGGTCTGGCAGACACCCGCCGGGATGCCGAGCGACTGGAGCCGCTCCATCGCCGCGTAGGGCTCGCGGGTCGAGGTCCACGCCGTGATCTGGTGGTCGAGATCGGGCGACGCGAGACGCTGAGCCAGCGTCAGATCCTTGGGCAGACCGAGCTCAGCCGCGAGAGCGCGCCACTGCTCCTCGGTCTGGCAGGCGATCGCGAGCCAGCGGTCGGTGCCGGCGCAACGGTAGATCCCGTGCGGGGCGACGTCACCGGTGACGGACGCGTTGCCGGTCCGGACCCAAGGTCGGCCGGTGACCGAGTGCTGCAGCACGGCGCCACCGGCGACGTAGAGACCGGACTCCGTCTGCGACGCGTCGATCCACTGCCCCCGGCCGGTGCGGTCGCGGTAGTGCAGCGCGGCGAGCATGGCTGTCGCGAAGCTGTAGGCGCCGATCCAGTCGAGGTAGGAGTAGCCCCAACCCGCCGGCATGGCCGGCTCGGGCAGGCCCGACATCTCCGAGACACCGGAGAGCGCGGCCGCCACCGGGCCGACCGCGCGCAGGCGGCCGTAACTGCCGTCGGTGCCCATCCCGGACTGCTGCGCGTAGATGATGTCCGGCTTGATCTCGCGGAGGATCTCGTAACCCAGGCCCCAGCGCTCGAGCACGCCCGGCGAGAAGCCCTCGGCCACGATGTCGGAGATCGCGATCAGCTTCCGCGCGATCGCCAGCCCCTCCGGGTGACGGACGTTCAGCGAGAGCCCGCGCTTGCCCGGGTTCTTGTTGTTGAACTGGCCACCCATGTCGGGATCGGTGACTCCGGGCAGCGGCGCGGTCGCGGCGTCGCGCGCCGCCCGGCCGCCGACCGGCGCCATGGCCGCGATGCGGGTGTCCGGGTTCGCCTTCCACTCGACCTTGATGCACTCGGCCCCGAGGGCGGTCAGGAACCGCGTCCCGCCGGCGGAGGCGAGGAACCAGGAGAAGTCGAAGATTCGCACACCCGCGAGCGGGAACGGCTTGCCGTGCACGGAGAGCTCGTGACGCCCGAAGACCCGGACGTCGGCGCGAGCACGGGTTCGGACGCCCGTCGTCCGGGTCGCAAGTTCGGCGACGATCGTCCGGGTGTCCTCGCCCAGCAGCGGGGCGCGGCGACCGACGGTCCAGGCCGGCTCGGTCGAGAGCCACTTGCTGACGGCGTAGGTGTGGCTGCGGCCCTGCTCGGGGTGCTCGACCTCCGCGAAGGAACCGCGGGCGCGCCAGTGCTCGTCGGTGGCGTTCTCGTGCGGCTTCCGCAGCGGCGAGCAGACGACGCCCGCGTCCTGCGCCTCGAGCCAGGGGAAGTCCTCGTAGGTGTACTTGCGCACGAAGCGCGCGACGAGATCCATCACCCGCGCCGACCGGTCGCTGACCGCGGAGCTGCCGGGGATGTTGCGTCCGGTCTCGGTGCTCGTGTCGTCGCCGAGGTCGGTCGGCATGCCCTTGGCGGCGAGGAAGTCGAGGATCTGCTTCTCGTTCTTCGCACCCATCGCCATGGTGACGATCCAGCGGCCGTCCTTGGTCTGCGCGATGGTCGGGACGTTCGACACCTTCTCCGCCGCGTGCCGGCAGGTCTGCCGGTTCAGCGGCGCACGGCGCATGACCCAGTTCATGAGGTCGAGCTCGGTGCTCTTCGCGACGGCCTCGTGCACCGCGAGCGAGAGTTCCTGCCCGGCGCCGGTGCGCTGCGCGTGGACCAGCGCCGCGAGGACACCGATGACGAGCTGCTCGCCGGCGATGACGTAGGACTGCCAAGCCGCGGGTGCGATCGGCGGAAGGTCGTAGAAGCCGTCGGGCCGCGGGTCGTAGCCGCAGTTCATGACCGGGCCGCCGAGGGCCAGGTGCACGAGGTCCGACCCGACGAAACCCGCCCATGGACCGTCGTCGCCGAACGGCGTCATGCGAGCGACGATCAGGTCGGGGAATCGCGCGCGCAGGGCGTCGACGTCAAGTTCCGCCGCGAAGGGGGCCGCGTCGCGACCCGCCAGCAGCAGGACGTCAGCCGTGCCGACCAGATCCTGAAGGATCGTCAGATCCCCGTCGGGGTCGAGCACGATTGACCGCTTGCCCCGGTTGTGCTGCCAGAAGAACAGCGAGGTGTCGGGCGACGGTTCACCGGCGAACGGGCCGATCCGGCGCGTGACGCTGCCGTCCGGCGGTTCGACCTTGACGACGTCGGCCCCGAGGCCGGCCAGCAGGAGCCCGGCGTGAGCGGCGAGCTCGTCGGCGATCTCGACGACCCGAACGCCGTCGAGAATGCCCGGAGTGGGATCGGGAATCGCCGGTCACCGCCTAACGCGCGCAGAAATACGAATTCGGCGTGTCAGTCAACACTGGTGTTGAGTGTAGCCCGGATTACCGGGTCACGCCAGGCGGACGGCCGCCGCCGGCGCCGGCAGACCCGCCGTGGGGGCCGGCATCGCGAACACCGATCCGCCCGCCGCGTCGGGATACTCCTCGTTCACCCCGGTCAGCACGAAGAGCGTCCGCAGGTCCGGGCCACCGAGGCAGACCGAGGTCACCAGCCGCGCCGGCACCTCGATCTCGGCGATCACGGCGCCGACCGGGTCGTAGGCGACGACCAGCGCGCCGCCGGCCAACGCGACGAACAGGGTGCCGTCCGCCGCGAGCGCGATCCCGTCGGGCACACCGGGGTACGCCTCGGTGGAGACGAAGTCGGTCCGCTCACCGCTCGGCAGCGCGTACCGCCAGATGACCTTCCGCGGGCTGTCGACGTGGAACAACGCCGTGCCCGTCGGGTCCGCGGCCAGGCCGTTGGTGATGCGCACGTCCTCGGCGAGCACATCGACCGCACCGTCGGTCTGGACCCGGTAGAGGCGGCCGAGCCCGTTCTCGTGGTCCTTCGGCACCGACCCGATGTAGAGGCGGCCGGCCGGGTCCGCCGTGAGGTCGTTGAAGAACTGCTCGTCCGCCGCGGTCTCCAGCAGCACGACGCCGGTCCCGTCCGCCCGCTTGTGCGTCACGTTGCGACCGCTGACGACCAGGCCGCCGTCCGCGTGCGGCACCAGACCGCCGATGCCCTTGCGGTGCTCGACCAACGGGGTCGGCGCGTCGTCCCGCAGCGCGTACACGCCACCGCCGAGCATGTCCGAGAACACGAGGCCGTGCGCCGGCAGCCACCGGGCGGCCTCGAGCAGAACGAATCCCGAGGCGAGTCGGGTCAGGGTGGTCGTCACAGTCCGGCCTCCGCAGCGGCTTTGGTCAACATTTCCCGGTGCTCCGGGGCGGCGACGGCGACGATCCGTCGCGCCCGTTCGCTCGCGCTCACTCCGCGCAGGTCGGCGACGCCGTACTCCGTCACCACCACGTCGACGTCGGCGCCGGCCGCCGTCACACGTGCCACCTTCGGCACCAGCCGCGACCGGCCCCGCGACGCGGTGGCCGGCAGCGCGACGATCGCGCGCCCACCCGGCGAACCCACGGCGGCACGGAGGAAGTCCACCGCTCCCCCGACCGCGCCGACGTACCGATTGCCGGCCACCTCGGAGTTGACCTGTCCGAACAGGTCGACCTCGAGAGCGGAGTTCACGCAGACGAAGTTGCTGATCGAACCGACGACGCCGGGGTCGTGCGTGTACGAGACCGAGCGCAGGTCCAGCCGCGACTCGCCGGCCGCGAGGGCGACACCCCGCGCCGAACCCAGGATCGACCCCGCAACGGTGCGGCCCTCGTCGATCTCCTTGAAGCGGTTCGTGACGACCCCGTCCCGCATCAACGCCAGGCCGGTGTCACCGATCATCCCGGAGTGAATCGACAGGTCGCGGCGGTCGGCGACCGCCAGCAGCACCGCCTCCGCGAGTTTGCCGATGCCGACCTGGACGCAGCTGCGGTCCCGGACGAACCCGGCGACGTGGCGGGCGATCTCTTGCTCCAGGGCTGACGGAGCCTCAGCTCGGTACTCCGGCAACGGGCGCGAGACCTTCATCGTCGCCGCGAAGGTGTCGATGTGCAGGCGTGTGTCGCCCGCGACGACCGGGATCGAGTCGTTGATCTCGGCGATCACGACGCGCGCCGAGTGCACGGCCGGCCAGAGGTAGTCCGAGACCACTCCGAGGCTGCAGAACCCCTCGGCGTCGGGCGGGCTGACGGCGACGAGCACGACGTCGGCCTTCAGCGGGCCGGCGGCGAACAACCGCGGCAGCGCCGACATGTGCGTCGGGATGAGGTCCAACCGTCCGTCCGCGATCAGTCCCGAGAACGGGGGCATGCCGACGAACGAGCACAGTCCGAATCCCGGCGGAGCCTCGGGAAAGACGTTGGTCAGGCTCATCCCGGCGAACATCCGTACGCCCGGCACGTCTCCGACGGCGGTGAAGACCTCGGCGATCAGCGCGGTCGGCTCGCCCAGCGTCTGACCCGCGACGACGAGATCGCCGGGCCGAATGAGGTCCCGAAGGATGGCGGAATCCATTTCCCGCGAGAGTCCCAGTTTTCGCCGCAGGCTGTCAACACATGTGCTGATTCGGCTACCCTGGGGCAGTGTTCCCCGTCCCCGGCGTCACGACTCCGGAGGTGCTGGCCGCCGTCGCCGCGGCGCACCCCGACCGCGAGTTCGTCGTGGCCGAGGACGGCCGGGCGACCTACGGCGAGGTCGCGGTCCGCGCCGCGGCGTTGGCCGCCCGGCTTCGTGCCGCCGGCGTGCAACCGAGCGATCGGGTCGGCCTCTGCCTGCCGAACGGCCTGCGCTGGGTCGTCGGCCTGCTGGGCGCGCACGCCGCCGGAGCCTGCGCCCTGCCCCTGAACACCTGGTACAAGCCCGCCGAGCTCGACGCGGTGCTGGCGCGCGCGACGCCGCGCGTGGTTCTGACCCCGGAGAACTACGACTCCTTCGGCGGCCCCGATGGAGATGTCATCTCCACCGCATGCACTGGAGATGACATCTCCAGTGCATGCGAGACGTTGCGGTCGGCGCCGGCCGGCGAGACCGACCTCGCCCTGCTGCTGTTCACCAGCGGATCGTCGGCCGAGCCGAAGGCCGTGCCGCTCACGCAGGGTGGCATGGTCCGCACCGCCCGGGCCGTCGGGGAGCGCCAGGGCGTCCGCGACGGCGACCGGTTCTGGTTCGCCCTTCCGCTGTTCTTCGTCTTCGGCTGCTCGAACGCCCTGCCCAACGCGCTGGTCCACGGCGCGACGCTGTGCGTGCAGGAGCGGTTCGAACCGGCCGCGGCGCTGGAGTTCATCGAGCGCGAGCGGTGCACGGTCTACTACGGCGTCGCCCCGGTGACCCGTGCCCTGGCGGCCCACCCCGACCTCGCGCACCGGGACGTCTCGACGCTGCGCACCGGCACGGCCAACGCGACCCCCGAGGACCTGCGTATCGCGATCGAAAAGCTGGGCGTCACCGACGTCTGTAACGCGTACGGCCTGACGGAGGGTCACGGTCACTCGACGATCACGTCGTACTCCGACCCGCCCGAGATCCGGATGACCACGCAGGGGACGCCGCTGCCGACGCAGGAGGTGCGGATCGTCGGCGACGACGGCACGCCCGCGCCGGCCGGGACGACTGGGCACATCCAGATCCGCGGCACGATCACTCCCGGGTACCTCGACGCCCCCGAGCAGAACACGGCCGCCTTCGGCCCGGACGGCTGGTTCCGCACCGGCGACCTCGGCTGGTTCGACGACGCGGGCCGACTGCACTACGTCGGCCGCAGCTACGAGATGATCAAGTCCAAGGGCATCAACATCTCCCCGGCCGAGGTCGAGGCATTGCTGGTCCAGCACGCCGAGGTCGACCAGGCCTTCGTCTTCGGCGTCGAGACCGAGACGGGCGACCAGGACGTCGGCGCCGTTCTCGTCAGCACCACCGACGAGCACGACCGCCTCGCCAAGGAGGTCGTCGACTGGGCCCGCGAGCGGATCTCCACCTACAAGGTCCCCCGCCGCACCTGGGTCCTGACGGCGGATCAGCTCCCGCTGACCCCGACCGGCAAGGTGTCCAAGCGCCTCCTGCGGGACCAGGTGCTCACAGCGGGTACGTGACGCCCGTCAGTTCCTCGGAGACGGTCCAGAGTCGCTCCTGAAGAGTCTCGTCCTTCGACTGCGCGCTCGATCCGACGACCTTGGGGAGACCGCGCATCTCGCCGAAGCCGCCGGGGCCGTAGTACTCCCCGCCCTGGGCGGCCGGGTCGGTGGCGGCCCGCAGCGACGGAAGAGCGCCGCGCAGGGCGGACTGCGCCGCGACGGGGCCGAGGGCCTTCACCAAGAACTGGGCAGGCTTCGGCATGTGGCGGGCGAGGTCGGTCTGCGCGCCGCCGGGGTGGGAGGCCAGGGCGCGGGTGGGGACGCCGGCCGCGACCAGCCGCCGGTCGAGTGCGAAGGTGAACATCAGGTTGGCGAGCTTCGACTGCCCGTAGGCGCCGACCTTGTGGTACTTGCGCTCCCACTGCAGGTCGTCGAAGTTGATCTTCGCCCGGAGCCGGTGCCCGATGCTGCTGACCGTCACCACGCGCGAGCCCGGCGTCGCGGTCAGCGGCGGCAGCAGCAGGCCGGTCAACGCGAAGTGCCCCAGGTGGTTGGTGCCGAACTGCATCTCGAAGCCGTCGGCGGTCCTGGCGTACGGCGTGTACATGACGCCGGCGTTGTTGATCAGCAGGTCGATCCGCGGGTACGCGGCGGCGAGCTCCGCCGCCGCCGCACGGACCGACGCGAGCGACGCGAGGTCCAGTTCCTGCACCGTCACGTCGGCGCCGGGCACCGCCGCGGCTATCCGGTCCGCCGCCTGCTTCCCCTTGTCGAGACTGCGGACCGCGAGCACGACGCTCGCACCCCGCTGCGCGAGCACCCGCGCGGTCTCGAAGCCCAGGCCCGTGTTGGCGCCGGTGACGACTGCGACCCGTCCGGTCTGGTCCGGCACGTCGGCCTCGGACCACCTGTTCGTTCCCACGAACACGGACGCTACTGCGTCGGGGCCACCCGCACCACGAGACCGTCGACGGCGTCGGACATCGGCAACTGGCAGGACAGCCGGCTCCCGGGCTCCCGGGGGGCCTTGACGAAGCCGAGGGCCTCGTCCTCCTCGTCGCTGACCGGCGGGAGCGCGTCCACCGGACCGTCGACGACGTAGACGTGACAGGTGGAGCAGATCATGTCGCCGCCGCAGATCGCCTCGATCTCGGAGACCCCGGCCGCGGTGGCCGCCTCCATGACCGAGTCCCCCGCGGGGACGTCGAGAACCTCCTCGACGCCGCTCGGGCGCTGAACGGTGAGCTTGGGCATTCAGGCCTCGGGGGTCAGCAGGACGGGGTACGCCGTGTACCGCGGGATGTCCTCGACGGAGAACTTGTTCATGTCCTTCTTCAACGACGTCGGCGGGTTCTCCGGGTCGGGTCGGATACCGGCGGCCATCAGCTTGCGCAGCAGTTCGACGTGCGCGCCGCCCTTGCCGTCGTTGCCGACGACGACACGCAGGCCGTAGCACTGGTGCGTGCCCATGCCGAAGCCGAGGCCGTAGCGGTTGACGCCGTTCTTCGGCTCCGGACGCCGCGGGTTGAAGCGGTTCGCGTCCTCACCGAACACCTCGGTGTCGCGGTTGGCCCGCACCCACTCGATGTGGAGCTCCTGGCCGGCGTGGATCTTCGTGCCGTCGGACAGTTCGTTGTCGGTCAGCGCGAGCCGCGTCGTGTAGGGCGAGAACGGCGCGCGCATGCGGATGACCTCGCACAGCGCGTTGAGCAGGAACGTGGAGTCGGTGGCGTCCGCGAGGTCCTCGGGGTGCTCGGCGAACCAGCCCTGCAGCAGGTCGAGGGTGTGCACGATCGACTGCGTGCTGGTGCCGACCGACGCGGCGAAGAGCAGGCCGGACTCGACGACGACGTCCTCGTCCTTCTCCCAGTCGGGGTGCAGCCCGGCCGCGACCATCTTCAGCAGGCTGTTCGGGATGTCGTCCTCGGAGATCTCGCCCGCGTCGATGCGCTTGCGCTGTTCGCGGTGCCACTCCAGCGACGGGTGGACGAACTCGGCGGCGTAGCGGCTCTTGGCCTCCAGCGCCATCTTGTTCACGGCCGTCCGGTCCGCAAGGTACGCCGAGCTCATGCCCGCGGCGATCGGCCCGGCGAAGCTGCGCATGAGCTCGATCCGCTCGTTGCGCTCCATGTCCGTCAGGCCGATCAGACGTGCGGTGAAGTGGAGGAAGACCCGCTCGAGGAAGTCGACGAGGTCCATGCGGACGAGCCCGTCGGCGTCGGCCGTGCGGCGCCGCTCCTCCAGCAGCCGGTCGGCCTCGGGAAGGATGATCTCCTCCCGGATGCCCGACAGAGCGTCCACCCGGACGAGCGGGTTGAGCAGCTTGCGCCGGCTGCGGTGCGAGTCGCCCTCGTTGAACATGAACGAGGCGCCGAGGAACTCCCGGACGTTGATCTCGCCGTTGACCGGGTCCGCCTTCACACCGGCGAACAACTCGGGCTTGTGCGCGACCGCGCCCTTGGTCCGCATCAGCTTCGAGACGTCGGGCAGCTGGTTGACGGTGGCGAACGGGCACCCACAGGAGCCGCCGGCCCCGTCGATCAACTCGTGCTCGACCGGAGCGGCGGGTCGGGTCTCTGACGCTGTCTCAGTCATCTCAGTCACCGATCTCGACGAAGACCTCGTCCCCGTCGATGTGCACGGGGTAGGTCGGGACGGGGGCTGTGGCGGGAAGACCGCTGGGCTTGCCAGTGCGGACGTCGAAGCACGAGCCGTGGGCGGGGCACATCACCTCGTCACCGTCGAGGTCGCCGTCGGAGAGTTCGATGTCCTCGTGGCTGCACTCGTCGCCGATGGCGAACACGCCACCGTCGTTCAGGCGCACGAGACAGATGGCCGTGCCCTCCGGTTCGACCCGGCGGAGCGATCCGGGCTCGAGCTCACCGAGGCTGGCGACGCGGCACCGCATCAGGCGCTCACCGCCTCGGTCGGCTCGTAGCCGGCCGGCAGCGCGACCGACTTGGTGGCGAGGAAGAACTCCAGGCCCTCGACGCTGCGCTCACGCCCGAGGCCCGACTCCTTGCGGCCACCGAAGGGGCCCCCGCCACCGGAGGGCGGGCCGCCGTTGACGGCGCAGGTGCCGGTGACGATCCGGCTCGCGAGTGCGATGGCGTGCTCGGTGGTCGGGGCGAAGACCGTGCCGCCGAGACCGAAGCGGCTGTCGTTGGCGATCGCGATCGCCTCGTCGTCGTCCGTGTAGGAGATGACGGACAGGACCGGCCCGAAGATCTCCTCCTGCGCGATGCGCATGTCGTTGCGTACGTCGACGAAGATCGTCGGCTCGACGAACCAACCGCGGTCGAGGCCCTCCGGCCGGCCACCGCCGTGGACGAGCTTCGCCCCGTCCTCGACGCCTGCCGAGATGAAGCTCTCGACGATGTCGCGCTGCCGCTGCGAGCACAGCGGGCCGAAGTAGGTGTCGGCGTCGTCGGGGTGCCCGACCTTGAGCGTCGAGACGTACTCGATCAGCTGCGCGACGAGTTCGTCCCGCTGCGAGGTGTGGACCAGCACCCGGTTGGTGGAGATGCACATCTGCCCGCTGTTGCGCAGCGAGGAGTCGACGAGCGACTGCAGGTACGGGCGCATGTCGACGCCCTCGGCGACGAGCGCCGCGGACTTGCCACCGAGCTCGAGGGTGACCGGCCGGAGCAGCCGCGCGCAGGTCTCGGCGATCGCCTTGCCACCGCCGACGCTGCCGGTGAAGGTGACGAGGTCGACGTCCGGGTGGCCGACGAGGTAGGCGCCCACCTCGACCCCGCCGTTGACGATGCTGAGGACGCCCGGCGGAAGGCCGGCCTCGATGGCCGCCTCGGCGAGGACGTAGCAGGAGAGCGGCGACTCGGGCGCCGGCTTGACGACGATCGGGCAGCCCATGAGCAGCGAGGGGAGCACCTTCGACAGGACGACCATCACCGGGGCGTTCCACGGGGTGACCGCAGCGGTGACGCCGACGGGCTCGCGCAGGACAAGGACCTTGCCGACCGCGCCGTCACGCACGTCGCGGACGTTGATGCGCCCGGCGTCGGCGATCGCGGCCTCCAGGAAGGGCCGGACCGACGCCATCGTGACGGTGTTGAACGTCCGGGTCGCGCCCATCTCCAGGATCTGCAGGTCGATCGCGCGGGCGCGCTTCGCGTCCAGACACTCGACGAACCTGCGGAGCACCTGCGCCCGCTCGTCGAGGCTCAGGCGCGGCCAGGGTCCGGAGTCGAAGGCGGCCCGGGCGGCCGCGACCGCCTCGTCGACCTCACCCTGGGTGGCCACGGGGACCCGCCCGACGACCTCCTCGGTCGTGGGCGACACGACGTCGAGGACCCCGTCGCCTGCCGCCGGTACCCACCGGCCCCCGAGAAACTGGTTGCTCCGGACGAACATGCAAACTCCTCACGCGCGTACGGACGACTGTGGCAGCCGTCACCCGTGCTGTCAACTCCACTGTTGACTACACGCCGGGGAATCAGGCCGCTTCTCTGAGCGCTTTCAGCAATTGGCCGAGCTGATCCAGATCGAGGCCGTAGTAATTCAAAGGAACATTGAAATTGGTGATTCCGAGCGGGACGAGCCGCCGGACGCGAGCCACGGAGGCTTCGACGAGTTCGTCGAAGCTCTGCGCCTTGTTCCAGTCCTCGGTGGCGGTCAGCGACACCCGCATGCCGACGGTCGCCGGGTCGCGGCCGTACTGCTCGCAGGCGGCGCGGATGCCGGCGGCCGAGGCCTCGATCTCGGACTCGGGCGCGGCCTCGCGCGCGAGCCAGCCGTGGCCGAGCGTGACGACCCGCCGCGCGGTCACCCGGTGGGAGGCGTCGCCCGCCCACCAGACCGGGGGCCCACCCGGCGTGAACGGCGCCGGCTCGGTGATCACCCCGGAGAAGGAGATGTGCTCGCTCTCGAATCGCGACAGGCCCGGCGACCAGAGCTCCCGGCATGCGCGGAGGATCTCCTCCAACCGCCGGCCGCGCTCCGCGGGCGGGATGCCCATCGCCGCGAACTCGTCGGCGTACCAGCCCGCACCCACCCCGAGGGTGAAGCGGCCGGCCGAGAGCTGGTCGAGCGTCGCCGCCTGGCGGGCGAGGATCGCAAAGTTGTGCGCAGCCGCGAGCAGGATGCCGGAGACGAACCGGATCCGCGTCGTGCGCGCCGCGCAGGTCGCGAACATCAGCATCGAGTCGCAGCGGTCGGAGTGCTGCGTGTCCCGGCCGTGGACCATGTTCCCCGAGCCGCCGGGGTGGTGCATGACCGGCGCGAACATGATGTGCTCGCCGTCCATCACGTCGTCGAAGCCGAGCCGTTCGAACTCGACGACGAGGTCCGGGACGTCGCGCAGGGTCGGCGCGTAGGCGGGAACGAGGCCCGGCAGCTTGACGCCGAACTGAGGCACCGTCACTGGTACTCGCCCCGGGCGCCCGCGGAGAGCACCGAGGAGGTACGGCGCCACCGGACCTGGCCGTTCACGAAGGCGGCCTCGACCCGGTCCCCGACCGTGAGAGGCTCCTCCGTCTCGAGCCGGCCGACCATGTACGGGCCGTCGTCGAGCTTCACCATCGCGACCGTGTAGGGGACGTCCTCGGCGAGCTCCTTCGAGAACGCCCGCAGGTAGACGACGAAGCTCCAGACCTCACCGTGGGGACGGATCTCGGTCCACTCGGCCTCGGGATGCAGGCACTCCGGGCAGCCGTCGAGCGGCGGCCACCGCAGCACCTGGCACTCGCGGCACCGCTGGACCACCAAACGACCGTCCCGCGCGGCCGCCCAGAACGGCGCGGTCAGGGGATCTTCGTTCGTCGCAACTGAGTTCGGCGTCACGCCGCCACCTCCGGGTCGGTGGAGAGCACGGACGCGGCGGCCTTCACGAAGCCGTGGCTGGAGCAGTAGAGGGCCAGGCGCGGATCGTCGAGCTGACGCTCGCCCGCCTGTCCGCGCAGTTGGCGGACCGCCTCGACCAGGTGCATCCAACCCCAGCTGTAGCTCTCGGACAGCTGGCCGCCGTGGGTGTTCAGGGGAAGTCGGCCGCCGGGCAGGGTGTGCCCCTCGGCGAGGAACGGCCCGCCCTCGCCGACGCCGCAGAAGCCGTAGTACTCCAACATCTGCAGGGACCACAGCGCGGTGGGGTCCTGGATGTAGAGCGCATCGATGTCGTCGGGCCCGAGCCCGGTGTTCGCCCAGATGGCCCCGGCCGCGTCGCGCAGCCAGGGACGGAGCAGGTTCTCCGGGTTGTGCTCGCCACGCACGCCCGCGTGCTCGGCGATGCCGGCGACGTAGACGGGTCGATTCGGCAGGTCCCGCGCCCGCTCGGCCGTCGTGACGACGAAGGCGACGCCGCCGTCGCTGATCATCGTGACGTCGGCCCGGCGCAGCGGCGCGACCATGTACGGCTGGGCGAGGTAGTCGTCCATCGTCATCGGCGTACGGAAGATGGCGTTCGGGTTGCGCTGCGCCCACTGCCGCTGACCGACGGCGAGCATGCCGAACTGCTCGTCGGTCGTGCCGTAGATCGCCTTGTGCCGTTGCAGGGCCAGGCCGGCGCGGCCGGCGATGTGCACGAGGCCGTTGGCCTCGGCCATGTCGACACCGTAGACGGGCGCCCCGAAGTCGAACTTCCCGCTCCGGGCGTTCGCGCCGTAGGTGAGCAGGACGGTCTCGGCCATCCCCGACAGGATCGCCATCACCGCGAGATGCAGGGAGAAGTTGCAGGTCCCGTAGTCGAGGGTCTGGACGTACGGGAGGTTGACGCCCAGCAACTTGCCCGTCGCCACGTCACCGCCGCCGCCCTGGACGGACTTGCACGCGATGAGGCCGTCGAGGTCCTTGCGGTCGATCCCGGCGTCGGCGAGCGCGGCCGCCGCGGCCTCGACGGCGATCGACGAGACCGACCGGCCGGGAAGCTCACCCTGGAGCGTGTGCCCCAGGCCGACGATGGCGACCTGGCCACCGAGCCGACGCGGCATGCTGACGCTCCTTCACGACCCGACGGACCTTTCGAGGCTAAATGCGATCGGGGCGCCAGTCAACTCTCGTGTTGACCAGCTTCCGAATTCCGCCGTACGCTTCCGAGGTGACCGATAACGCCGACGGCGCGACCCGCATCCTGGCCGAGTTCGTCGCCGGCGCCCCCGCGGGCGTGGCCTCCGCACGCGCGGTGGACGTCCTCAAGCACGCCGTGCTCGACCTGACCGGCTGCGTCGTCGCCGGTGCCGACGAGACCGCGGGCCGCCTGGCCGCCGACTACGCCGTCGCCTCCGGCGCGGCCGGTGCCGCGGCCCTGATCGGGGCGGGCCGCGGACGCGTCTCCCCCGCCCTCGCCGGCCTGGCGAACGGGACCGCCGGGCACGCTCTCGACTTCGACGACATCGGGATCGGCGTCGGGCACGTCAGCGTCGCGATCCTGCCGGGGGTGCTCGCGCTCGCCGAGCACGTCGGCGCGGACGGCAGCACCTTCCTCGACGCGCTCGTCCTCGGGTACGAACTGGCCTCGCGCCTGACGTCGATGTACCCCGACACCCGCCTCGGCCCGTACGCCGCCGGCTACCACAAACCCGGCGTGTACGCGGCCCTCGGCGGCGCTGCCGCGTGCGGCCGTCTGCTCGGCCTGAATGCGCACAGCATCGCCTCCGCGGTGGGCATCGCGGCCTCCCAGGCCGGTGGCCTGCGCGCCAATTTCGGCACGATGACCAAGCCGCTGCACGCCGGTGTCGCCAACCGGACCGCGGTCGAGTCGGCACTGCTCGCCGCGTCCGGATTCACCGCGAGCACCGAGATCCTGGAGCAGCGCTTCGGCTGGCACGACGTGCTCTGCCGCGGCGAGGGCGACCTGAGCCGGATCGTCACCGACCTCGGCGACGGCTTCGCCGTCGAGGAGGGCCTGGTCTTCAAGGCCTACCCCTGCTGCGGCGCGAACCACCACGCGATCGGCGCACTGCTCGGCCTGCTCGCCGACGAAGGCGTGGATCCGGCTGACGTCGACTCGGTCGACGTCGAGATCGAGGCCCGCAACCTCTCCGAGGTGTTGGTCTACGACTGGCCGCGTTCGCCCCTGGAGGGCAAGTTCTGCCTCGCGTACAACGTGGCCGCCGCCCTGATCGACCGCGCCGTCACCGTCGACACCTTCACCGACGCCGCACTCGAGCGGCTGACCGCGCACCGCGACCGCATCCGCGTCCACGCGGTGACGAACCTGCCGCAGCACGGCGCCCGCGTCTCCGTGCGCCTGCGCGACGGGCGCACGCTCGACCGCGAGCAGCTGACGCTGCGCGGGAGCCTCGCCGACCCGATGTCGACCGACGAGCTGGTCACCAAGTTCCGCGGTTGCGTCGCCGGCCATCTCGCCGACGGCCGCCTCGACGCGGACGGGGTCGAGGACTTCCTCACCCGTGTCACGACGCTGGAGAAGCAGCCCGACCTGCGGCCGCTGACCGAGCCGCTGCTCGCCACCCGCTGAGGACCGGGTCCGGAGGGCCCGGAGCGTCAGGCCCGGATCAGCCGCCGGCTCGCGGCAATCGCGGCCCGGTCGCCGAGCAGGAGGTCCGCGACCACCGACTCCACCGCCCCGTCGAGCAGCTCGGGCGCCGCGGTGTGGGCGACGAGCCCGAGTTCCGCCGCCTCGGACGCGTCGAACTGACGGCCCGTGAGGAACAGGTCCAGCAGCGCACCCTCGGACACCCGCCGCCGGCACGCTGCGATCGCGGGCTCGGCGACCATGCCGAACCGGACCTCGGGGAAGCCGAAGCGGGCACCGTCGACGGCGACCGCGATGTCCGCGGCCGCCACGAGGGCGAGACCGGCGCCGAACGCCGCGCCGTTGACGCGGGCGACGACCGGGACCTCGAGCGAGTCGAGGCGGGCAAGCAGGTCGAGGACCAGCTTGCCCGCCCGCTCGACGTTGGCGGGGTCGGCGACCTCGCCGCGATCCGCGCCGGAGCTGAACGTCGTGCCGGCTCCGGTGAGCACGACGACCCGGCAGTCCCGCCCGACCAGGTACAGCCGGTCGAGGAGATTGCTCAGGACGTCCAGGCTCAGCGCGTTGCGCGTGCGGGGATCGTCGAAGGTGAGGGTCAGGACGCCACGGGCGTCCTGATCAGACCCAAGTCCCATCCGCGTCCTTGGTCGAGAACCGCGGCGCAACCTTGTCGATGAACATCTGCAGCTCTTCCTCGTTCTCCTCGGGGTCGAGGTGACCCTGGCCGAACTGGAGCCACATCTCGTTGAAGCCCAGGCGCTTGTGGGCGTCCTCGATCGCGTAGGAGATCTGGTCGGCGTTGCCGATCAGGCAGTTGGCGTAGCCCTGGCCGAAGGGGAGGAAGAACTCGTTCCAGTACCAGTCGTGCTCGGCCTTGATCTCCTGCAGCCGGTCGGGGTTGTTGCCCAGCATCAGGACACCGCCCCACGCCGCCGCGTCCTCGCGCTTGACCTCACGGCCGGCCTCGGCCGCGGTGGCGATGTAGCGGTCCCAGAGCTTCTCGCAGAAGTCCATCTGGTTCGCCATGACGATCGGCTTGCCGCCCTCGCGGGCCCACATGTCGATCGTGCGCATCGAGTGCGCGAACGCGCCGTACAGCGGCGGGTGCGGGTCCTGGTAGCAACGCGGCGCGATGCCGATCTCCTGGACCATCCCGTCCGGGCCCATGCCCGCGCCGTACTTCTCGTACGCGGGGTGGCCGGTCAGGCCGGTCTCCGGCGGGAACTGCCAGTACTTGCCCTTGTGCGAGAAGGTCGAGTTCAGCCAGGCCTTCTTCACGATGCCGACGCACTCTTCGAAGATCTCGCGGTTCATCGTGTCGACCTCGCCGCGCGCCTTGGCGTCCTGCGGCGTCGTCGCGTTCGCACCCGGCACGGCGGCGTACGAGCCGACCCAGCGCGACTGGTAGCCGCGGGTGAACCCGACGTTGAGGCGGCCCTGCAGCATGTGGTCGAGCGTCGCGATCTCCTCGGCGGCGCGGACCGGGTTGTGCGTGGTGAGCACGTAACCGAGGGTCGAGACGCGCATCCGCTTCGAGTGCAGACCCACGAACAGGCTGAACATGCCCGGGTGGTTCGTGATCTCGAAGCCCTCGATCTGCAGGTGGTGCTCGTTGTGCCCGTAGGAGGCGTACCCGAGCTCGTCCGCGAGCCGGATGTAGCCGCGGATCTCCTCCAGATAACGCTGGTAGAGCTCCTTGTTCTGGCCCGCCATGCCCTGCTTGATCTCGTGCTGACGCCCGATCATGCCCGGCTGGATCAGGTGGAACTTCATGCGGCCCTCCGTGGGAGCACGATCGAGATGAGTTGTCTTCCCAGAGATTGCCTCGAAAGCAATTCCCTGTCAACTCACGTGTTGAAAATGCCTACGTCGGCGTTGATCGCGGCGAGCCGCGGGGCTAGGCTGAGAGGCGATGACAGCGACGCGCGCTCCCCACTTCCCCCCGCCGACCGGTGTCGTGGACGCCTGGATCAACCCCAATCTCGGTGCCACCGCCGGCGACGTCTCGTACCTGTTCCCCGACCTCGCCGAGCGCCTCGAACGCGGCACCACGCTCGAGCAGCTGATCGACGAGATGGACGCCGCCGGCGTCGCGAAGGGCGTGCTCTGCTCCGGGTTCTTCGGTGACGACCGGGAGTGGTGCGTGAAGGCCCGCGACACCCATCCGGACCGGTTCGCGCTCTCCCACGTCGTCGATCCACGGGACGGCATGGCCGCGGTCCGCCTCGTCGAAGACCTTGTGGCACAGGACAATTACCGCCTGATCCGCATGATGGGACTGCAGACGCAACTGGCCTACAACGAGGCCGCGTACTACCCCGTGTACGCCAAATGTGTGGAGTTGGGGATCCCCGTCAGCCTCAACGTCGGCTTTCCCGGGCCGCAGGTTCCGAGCAAGTACCAGGACCCGCTGCCGGTCGACGACGTCTGCGCGTTCTTCCCCGACCTGAAGATCGTCCTCGCCCACGGCGGGGAGCCGTGGGTCGACGTCTGCGTGAAGCTGATGGTCAAGTGGCCCAACGTGTCCTACATGACCTCGGCCATTGCCCCGAAGCACATTCCGCCCGCGATCCTGCAGTACGCCAACACCCGGGGCGCAGATCGCGTCATGTTCGCGAGCGACTACCCACTCCTTACACACGAGCGTTGCCTGGGGGAAGTGGTGAATCTGGAGTTCCGGGACGCGGAGAAGCTCCAGAAGTACGTCGCCGGGAACGCCGAGGCCCTCTTCTTCTCCTAATTCACCGTCCATGATGCGATAATTCGCGCCATGGCGAGCAGTGGAATTGAGGCGCGGCGCCAGGCCGCGATGGAAGAGGGCAGTGCGGCCTACATCGCACGTCGCAAGGAGATCGTCCGCGCCGCGGCGCACGTGTTCCGGGACAAGGGGTACGAGGCCACGCTGAAGGACGTCGCGCAAGCCCTCGGCACCGAGCGCGCCTCCATCTACTACTACTTCGGCAGCAAGGAAGAACTGCTGCAGGAGATCGTGCGCGAGGCCCTCGCCCGCGACATGGAGGCCGCGCACGCCATCCGCAAGAGCAAGGACACGACGCCGGCGAAGATCCGCGCGCTGATCGAGTCGATGGTGATCTCCTACGCGGAGAACTACCCCCACATGAACGTCTACATCGAGGACCTCGGGCGCATCGCCCGCCAGGACAGCGAATGGGCGATCGACGTCATCGAGGAGACACGCCAGTACGAGGCGCTGGTCCGCTCGATCCTCCGCCAGGGCCAGGAGGAAGGGACGCTGCGCGACGACATCCCGATCAACGTGGCCTCGATGGCGCTCTTCGGCACGGTCAACTGGATGTACCGCTGGTACCGCCCGACCTACCCCGTCCCGCCGGAGGAGATCGCCGACGGGTTCGCGCGCATCTTCCTCTCCGGCTTCGCGGTCCCCGGGGCCGAGGAGGCCGCGGGGACCGCGAAGGGGAAGCAGTAGCTACAGGCAGGTCGGTTTCAGACCCTTCGGCGCGTTGAACGTGCCGTCGGAGTTGAACCGGATCCCGAAGTAGCAGAGGTTCTCCGGCTGGGGTCCGGTGGCCTTGTACGTCGTGGCCGGGATGATCCCGTCGAGCGTCTCGTTCTTGATCTTGCCCGCGCCGACGAAGATGTCCTCCTTCGTCAGCGGCCGCGTCTGCGCCTCGGGCCCGAGCTTCTCGACGATCTTCGCGAGCATCTGACCGGCGGCCCAGGTGCCCGAACCGGAGGTGTCGACCGCCGCGCCGGGGGCGTACTTCTGCATCGCCTCGTGGTACGCCTTCGTCGCCGGCGTGTTGTTGATCAGGTACGGGAACGACAGGCTGGACAGGAACGCCCCGGACTTACGGAGGTTCGGGTCCTTCGGGTCGAAGCTCCCCTGCAGCGCGATCAACGGCAGCTTCGGGAAGTACCCGATGGCTGCGCAGGACTTCGCGGCTCGCTGCAGACCCGCACGGTCGAGGCCCCAGGCCACGACGTCGGCACCCGCGTTCTTCGCGTTCTGGCACTGCGCGGTGTAGTCGGGCTGCGTGATCGAGACCGACCCGGAGTACACGACCTCCATGCCGAACTTCTTCGCGTAGCCGTCCTTGATGATCGTGTCGTTGAAGTTCGACCCGCACGGCGATGCCTCGACGCAGTACAGGACGGCGATCTTCTTGCCGCCGGCCTCGGCGGCCTGCTGGACCGAGCCCGCGATGCCGGCGCGCGGCGTCCCACCGACCGGGTACATGTACTGGTTGGAGTTCCACTCCGGCGCGGCCTGGTCACCGCCGATCGCCGCGACCTTCATCTTGTTCAGTCCGGCCTGGAAGCCCGCGACGTCCAGCGGCACGAAGGCCGCGAAGATCGCGATCGCGCCTTCCTTGGAGACCAGGCGTTCGACCGCGGCCTGGCTCAGCGCCGGGTTCGACTGGTCGTCGATCTGGATGAACCGGATCGGGTGGCAGCCGAGGCCGCCCTTGGCGTTCATGTAGTTGACCCACACGTACGAGGTCTTGATGGCGCCGGCGAAGTTCGCCCCGACGAGGCCGCTGAACGTGCCGACCTGACCGATCACGACCGGCGGGCCCTGCTGCTTGCAGCCGGCCGCGACGGGGGTCTGCGCGGTGTTGCCACCCGACGACTTGGTCCCGGCCGTGTTGCCCTTGGTCCCGGACGAGTTGTTCGTCGTCGCGGTGTTCCCACCGGCGGCGGCGTTCGGCGCGGTGTTCGTCGTCGTGGTGCCCGGGGCGACCGCACCCGGCACGGCGCCGGCGCCGGCACCAGGCACGACTCCGCCGGCCGGGTCGGTGCCGGGAGTCACGGCGCCGGTGCCGACGTCGGAGGTGACCCCGGCCGGCGCGGCCTCCGCGACCTCTTCGTCGACCCGCGAACCGCACCCGGCGAGGACGAGACCGACGGCCACGGCGACCGCTGCGATGCGTCCGGCGGACGGGCCCGTGCGAGCCCGTGTCGATCGGAACGGACTAGGCGTTCGCATGGGAACGGACCTCCTGGAGACGGGAACCGGTCAGGTTCGGGGTGGCGTCGCCGAAGCGACGCAGGGAGCGTGCGGGGGCGGCACCCTCGGGGCCGCGGTTGCGGGTGAGTTGGCCGAGCAGGGCCGACCCACCGCCCTCCGCGAGCATCGCCGTGGCGATCGCCGCGACGCCGTACCCGAGTTGCAGGTACAGCGCGGCGTCCGGGTTGTCGATGTACACCGGGGCCACGACCGAGAGCAGGGGGGCGACGATCGCCGCGACGATCGTCGACGTGCCGGAGATGACCAGCACGGAGAGGAAGATCAGCGAGTACACGTAGGAGTACGAGTCCTGCGTGATTCCGCCGAAGACCGAGGCGTTGAGCGCACCGGACATCGCCGCCATGGACGCCGACAGGCAGAACACCAGGACCAGCGTGACGTTGGCCGACAGGCCGAGCGTCGTCAGGCCGACCGGGGAGTCCGCCATGCCGCGCAGCAGGCGGCCGAGGCGCGCCCGCTCGATGAGCGCGACGAGCACGATGCCCGCGATCGCGATCCCCAGCAGCAGGAAGTAGTAGGCCTTGTCGCTCTCGAACCAGCCCGGTCGCCCGGTCTGCAGACCGACGCGGCTGCCGAAGAAGTAGCTGCGCGGGTAGAAGTAGTTCGCGAGCAGGACGCCGAAGCCGAGCGTCGCGAGCGCGAGGTACAGACCGGAGAGCCGGATGGCCGGGATCGCGATCAGCGCACCGACGGGGATCGCGACCGCGCCGGCCCACAGGACCGCCATCAGCCACGGGGTGCCGCTGCCGAGCGCGTGCCCGAATGCCGCGGCGCCGATGGCGAAGAAGCCCATCTGGCACAGCGAGATCTGACCCGACGTCCGAACCAGCAGACCGAGGGAGAGGAACAGCAGCACCTGCGAGAGCGCGACGTTCCAGGTGACCAGCTTCTCCTCGACGACGAACGGGACGACGCACGCGCCGGCCAGCACGACGACGGCCGCGGAGGAGCGGAACTGAACCGGCAGCGGCTCGCGCACCGAGCTGCGCGCCTTCACGGTCTGGCCGAGCTCGACGAGCCGCTTCTTCGGGATGAGGAGGAGCAGGAGGAACAGGATGATGAACGGCGCGTTGGTGTCGAGACCCTGCAGCGAGACGTTGCTGCTGGCCTCCTTGGAGATCAGCGCCTGCACGACGCCGACGATGATGCCGCCGGCGAAGCTCATCGGGAGGTTGGTGAACGCGCCGATCGCGGCAGCACCGAGCGCCTGGACCACGAGCAGCGAGAGCAGGGTGACGTCGAGCTGCTGCTGCTGCGAGGCGAGCAGGACGCCGGAGACGGCGGCGAACCCGCAGCCGATCATCCACGCGGTGCGCCGGACCTTCGTCGGCGAGACACCGGTCATGTCGAGCAGCTCGGGGTTGTCGACGACCGCGCGCATCGCACGTCCCGTTCGCGTCGCGCGGAAGAACGCGTACAGGGCGATCGCCGACACGACACCGAAGACCGTGACCAGGACCTGCTCGTAGGTGACCTGAACACCGGAGAGCGTGAAGGCCCGCTTCTGCGACAGGGCCGGGCTCACCGACATCGGAACGACGCCGTAGATGAGCTGCACGAGCGCCTGCACCGCGACGATCAGCCCGACCGTCGCCACGACCTTGTACGTCGTGGACACCTGCGCGAGGCGCCGGGCGATCGGTTCGAACGCGGCGCCGACGACGATGCCGAAGATGACGATCGCGAGGAAGGCCGCGATCCACGGCGGCAGCCCGCCGTCGTCGCGCAGCTTGTAGAAGATGACGGCCGCGCCGGCGCCGATCGCGCCGTGGCCGAAGTTGAAGACACCGGTCGTCTTGTAGGTCAGCACCAGGCCCATCGCCGACAGGCCGTAGACGGTGCCGACGGTGACGCCGATGACCAGGAAGGTCACGTACTCGCTCACGGCTCACACATCCCGCACTGGTCGAGGCCGGCCTGCGAGGGCGCGGCCGCCACGGCCTTGCCGGCCACCAACAGGCAGTCGGCGCGATGGACGAGGGTGGTACCCGGGACGGTGACGAGGGCGCTCGACCGGCTCTCCGCCGCGACGTCGGCGCGGATCGCACCCGCCGCCCCGGCGAACTGCGCGCGGGCGGTGCCGAGCATGAGGCGCTCGAGGTGACGCAGGTTCCGCAGCCCGACCCGGATCCAGCCCGCCACACCCGAGAGCGACACGATCAGCGCGATGCTGCCGACCGCCATCCAGACGGTCTGGTCGGTCCACTCCAGCGTGCCGCTGCACCCGAAGTAGGCGACCCAGATCCCGAGCAGGCCGGCGCCGATGCGCACGCTCGGCCAGACGACCTCGCGGCGTTGCCACGGGCCGTCGAGCACCCAGCTCATGCCTCGTTCACCGCCGTGCTGCGGCGACGGTGGGAAGAGGACGAGCCGTTCGACGCGGAGACCGGGTGCAGCTGACCACCCGCCAGCACCGCGGCCGCCTCCTCGTGCTCCTCCGGCGTCAGGGCGAAGGCCGAGTTCTCGACGTTGCCGCCCTGCCCCGCCGCGATCTTCACGAGCGCGTCGCGGATGCTCCACAGTTCGCGCCACTCGTCACGCAGGTCGGCCGAGACCCAGAGCAGGCCGCCGAGGCCGAGCAGAAAGACGCCGAACAGACCACCGGAGATGATGTAGGGCAGCTGTCGCCCGACGCTGGTGGTGCCACTGATCCCCCACCAGCCCAGGAGCAGCACGATCGCTCCACCGGCGATGCAGACCCAGGCGCCCACCCGGTCCCACTGTGCGCGCACGAATGTCATCGGGTTCATCGAGATCGCGCTCCCAAGAGTCGGAGAGTCGGAATGGAGAATGTGGCGATCACACCGGCCGCCACCAGGACCCAGTAGAGGTTCGACAGGGCGTCGATGCTCAACGTGGTGGTCGCGGCCTGAACCCGGTCCGCGGCGGGCACGAGGTTCGCGGTCGGCACGCCGCCTGACATCGCGTCAGTTCCGGCGAGAGCGCCCGCACCGTCGAGGCCGCCGGGCAGCAGTCCGGCACCGTCGACCGCGCCGGGCAGGACACCGCCGGTCCCGGCGCCGTCGACGCCCGGAGCCGCCGAGCCGCCGAGCGCCCCGTCCGTGGAACCCGGTACCGGCGAGAACGCGGTGCTGCCCTCGCTGCTGATCGAGGCGTTCGCGCGGCCGAAGACCAGCGTGAAGTCGGTGGGGCCCGTGTACAGCGGGTTGTCCGGCGGGGCCGGCGCCTTCCAGTGCAGCGTGAAGGTCGCGCCGGTGATGCCGGTCGGGGTCTCGACGGCCTTGATGTAACTGATGCGCATGCCCTGCGCCTCGAACGCCTTCTCGACGGCGGCGTTGTCGACCGCGTACTGCTGCGGGCCCGCGCCCGGCAGTTGCACGGTGAACTGGCCGTCGTAGAAGCCGAAGGTCGGGGCGTGGAAGGTCATGCCCGCGAACGGCAATGGGATCTGCGGGAACGGCGGGGTGTTCGGCACCGGCGCCGGCGCCGGGCTGTTCGCCGGGACCGTGAACTCCAGGCCCGGGAAGCGGATGCCGCTGATCGACAGGCTCGACGTCTTCGTCACCTTGCCGTCGTAGCCGCGGAGCACCGAGGCCTTCGAGATGACCTGGCCGATCTCGCCCTGGTCGCCGATCGAGAGCGCCGCGTGCCGCGCGACGGCGTCAGCACTGACCCGCTCGCCGCTGACGCGCACGACCGCGTCGGACACCGACCCACTGCCCTCGGTCCCGAAGACCGCGTGCGAACTCGCGTCGGTCTCCTCGGTCTGGGCGCGCATCGAGATGCCGGGCTGGTTGATCTCCTGCTTGCCCTGTCCCAGGCCCGAGGTGACCATGAACGGGTAGGCCGGCGTCTGCGGCAGGCCCTGCACGATACTCGGGATCAGGCCGGGCACACCCGCGGCGACCTCACCCGGGTAGGGCAGCGACGCGAACGAGGTGCCCGACGGCAGCGAGGTCAGTGCCGCCTGCGCGACCGGACCCGCGAACTGCGGCGAGACTCCGGCCGCGATGGAGGCGTTCTCCATGAGGTAGTCGAAGCCGTACGCGGCCGCGGTGGCGTCGAACGTGCCGGCCGCCGTGGCGTGCCCGGACCACACGAGCGGTGCGCCGGCCAGGATCGCGAACGCGCCGGTGGCGCACAGCGCCCGCCGTCGACGCACGGAACGGTTGCTCATCGGGGGTCGACCTCTCGGATGTGGGGGCAGACGGACTGGCCGGGCTCGCCGGAACGGGTGGCTCAGGCGAGGTAGTTGGCCGTCGTGTCGATCTTCATGACCTTGGTCTGGGTCCATTCGAGGTAGCCCTCAAGACCCATCTCGCGGCCGAGGCCGGAGCGCTTGTACCCGCCGAACGGTTGGCCGAGCACGCCGCCGGTGGAGTTGCGGGTGAACGAGCCGGCGCGCACGCGGCGGCCGACGTTGCGGGCGAGTTCGGCGTCGTGCGTGAAGATCGCACCGGTCAGGCCGTACGGGGAGTCGTTCGCGATCTTCACCGCGTCGTCCATGTCGTCGTACGTGAGCACGGTGAAGACCGGACCGAAGACCTCCTCCTGCGCGATCTGCATGCCGTTGTCGACGTCGACCAGCAGCGTCGGCTCGTAGTACCAGCCGCGGTCGAGGTGCGCGGGACGCTTGCCGCCGGCCACGACCGTCGCGCCCTCGGCGACGGCGTCGGCGACGAACTTCTCGCAGCGGTCACGGGTGCGGGCGACCGCGACCGGGCCGAACTCGGTGCCCGGGTCCATCGCGTCGCCGATCTTCAGCGAGCCGAACACCTGCGCGAGCGCACCGGCGATCTCGTCGCGGCGCGCGGGCGGCACGAGGAGGCGGGTGAGCGCGACGCAGACCTGGCCCTGGAACGGCAGCAGCCCGGGCAGCACCATCGGGAGCAGGTCCTCGGTGGAGACGTCCGGGGCGACGATCCCCGCGGACTTGCCGCCGAGCTCGAGCATGGTCTTGACGATCCGGTCGGCGGTGCCGTGCAGCACCTTCGAACCGACCTCAGTGCCGCCGGTGAAGCTGACGACGTCGACGCCCGGGTGCGAGACGAGGTAGGAGCTGGCCTCGCGGTCGGCGGCGAGCAGGCTCAGCACGCCCGGCGGGAGGTCGGCCTCCTCGGCGGCCTCGGCGAAGAGCTGGCCGGTCAGCCGGGTCTCGACGGGCAGCTTGACGATGACGACGTTGCCGGTGAGCAGCGCGGGCAGCACCTTCATGCCGACGTAGGACATCGGGCCGTTGTAGGTCAGGATCGAGACCGCGACGCCGTACGGCTCGCGGTGGATCTCGACCGGGCCGGCGAACCCGTCGCGGCGCTCGAACTCGGGCAGCGACTCGGCGAGCGCGAAGGCGTCGGAGTAGACGGTCGGCGCGACCAGGTTGTTGATCGCGTCGCGGAACGGGGCGGTCGGGCCGCACTCCAGGCCCCAGGCGTCGCCGATCTCGGCGGACCGCTTCATCAGGGCCTCGGTGAACCGGCGGACGTGCGCGATGCGGGCCGCGACCGTCATCGTCGGCCAGGGGCCGTCGTCGAAGGCCCGGCGCGCGGCCTCGACGGCGAGGTCGACGTCGCGGGTCGAGGGCTCGGCGACGTAGGCGAGAACATCCTCGTTGCTGGGGTTGACCACCGCGGCGCGCTCGTCCGTCGCAGCCGGAATCCAGCTGCCACCGACGAAGAACTCGTTCAGATGGCGAAGTGCAGCCGGATCAAAAGTGGTCTCAGACATTTATGTCCCCAAATCGGAATTGGTGTGAGCGTAGCCACAGCCGGAGCCCTCGTCAACACCCGCGTAGACAACACGCGTGTAGATCACCGAGGCGCAGAAACGAGCCGCCACGAGCGATCTCCATGAGACCGTCCGGTGGCACCCGAACCGCTGCTGAGCTGGGCTTCAGCCGGCGGCGTGCGGTGGGGCGGACGGGACGCGGAGCGGGAAGCGACTGGTCACGCCGCCGTCCAACCGGAGCGTCTGGCCGGTGATGTAACTCGATGCGGGTGAGGCCAGGAACGCCACGGCGTTCGCGGCTTCCTCGGGCGTTCCGAGACGCCCGAGCGGGATCGAATCCGCCATTCCGAGAGCCGCGCTGTTGACCGCCTTGGCGGCGTCGGAAATGACCACACCGATCGCCACGATGTTCATGCGGATGTCGTCGCGGGCGTATTCGAGCGCGACGGAAGTCGCGAGATTCGCGAGCCCGGCCTTCGCGGCGCCGTACGACGCGGCGTAGGGGCTGGAGACGGCCCCGGCGATCGAGCCGATCGACACGATCGAGCCGCCGGTCCCCTGACTCAGCATCTGACGCAGGGCGGCCTGGACGACCTTGCGGACGTACCCCAGGTTCATCCACTGGATGAGGTCCCAGTTCTCGTCGGTCATCTCGTCGAGCCGGACCCAGGGCGCGAACAGCGTCTGGCCGCCGACGACCGTCACGAGGACGTCGATGCCGCCCAGCGCCGCGACCGTGTCGGCGACGACGCGCTCCAGGGCCGCGGCGTCGCGGACGTCGACCGACAGACCGACGCACTTGGCGCCGGTGCCGCTGAGCTCGGCCGCGAGAGCCTCGGCCTTGTCGCCGGCGAAGTCCGCGATCGCGACCGCCGCCCCGTGCGCGGCGAGCGCCCGCGAGGTCGCGCCACCGTTGCCGGGTCCGGCGCCGCCGATGACGAGGGCGCGCCTGCCTTCGAGGCCCAGCGTCGCGGTCACGACTGCGACTGCTTCAGCAGAGCGCGGTTGACCTTGCCGGTCGGCGTCATCGGCAGCTCCGCGACGAACTCGACGATCCGGGGTTTCTTGTACGAGGCCAGTTCGGCGCCCACGTAGTCGCGGACGTCGTCGGCGCTGAGGTTCGCACCGGCCCGCTGGACGACGACGGCCTTGACGACCTCGCCCCAGTCCGGGTGCGGGACGCCGACGACGACGACCTCCGCGATGCCGGGGTGGTTGCCGAGGGTCCGCTCGATCTCCGAGGGGAAGATGTTCTCCCCGCCGGAGATGATCATGCTCTTGATGCGGTCGAGGATGAACACGTGGCCGTCGGGGGTCCACGCCGCGCCGTCACCGGTGTGGATCCAGCCGTCCCGGATCGTCTCGGCGGTCTCCTCGGGCTGGTTCCAGTACCCGACCATGTTGTTCGGGCCGCGGTGGCACAACTCGCCCATCGTGACGCCGTCCTTCGGCACGAGGTTGCCGTCCTCGTCGAGGATCGCGAGCTCGCTGAACAGCGCCGGGGTGCCGCACGCCTTGAGCAGCTCCGGGTTCTCGCCGGACAGGGCCCGCCGGTGCGAACTGGGGCTCAGGTAGGTGCCGGGACCGAACTCGGTCATGCCCCAGGCCTGCATCATGTCGCAGCCGAAGACCTCGACGGCGTCGCGGATGACCTCTTCCGCCGTCGGGGCGCCGCCGTACTCGACCTGGCGGACCGAAGTGGCCTTGAACTTCCGCTCGCGGGCTGCGTTCACGAGCCGGGGCAGCATCGTCGCGATCGCGAAGAAGCCGGTGACCTGCTCGGCCTCGATGATGTCGAGGCAGGCGTCGGCGTCGAACTCGGCGATGACGACCGGCCGACCCATCGCCAGGTAGGCCAGGCTCATGTAGCCGACGACGTGGAAGAGCTGACCCAGCATCAGGTACTTGTCGTCGGCGTTGATCCGGGCGGCGGACAGGTAGTCCAGGGTGCAGGCCCCGTAGGAGTACTGCGTGTGGACCGCGCTCTTCGGGATGCCCGTGGTGCCACCGGTGGAGATCGCCAGGTACGGCTCGTGGAGCAGCGAGTCCGGGTCGGGCAGCGCCACGTCGGAGTTCGCCTTCGCGAGCACGTCCTCGTACTCCGACGACGAGCCGGGGTTCCACTCGATCCACTGCGCCACATCCACCGTGCCGCGCACCTGCTCGACCACGTCGGCGAACTCGCTCGCGTAGAACACGACCGACGGGGTCGAGTCCGCAAGCGCCTGGGTCACCTGCGCCGGCGAGAAGCGCCAGTTCAACGGGAACAGCAGCGCACCGGCCTTCGCCGTCGCCAGGTAGAGCTCCATGAGCTCGACGCAGTTCCGCGACAGCGCGGCGACGCGCTGCCCTTGCCCGGCGTCCAGCGTCCCGACCATCGCCTTGGCGAGGAGATCCGTGCGGGTCGCGAGTTCACCGAAGGTGCGGCGGACGCCGACCTCCGGCGCGATCAGTGCCTCGCGGTCGGGGGCGCTGATCGCGGTCGTCGTCGCGAGCCGGCCGATGTTGATCATGCGTCAGGTCTCCTCGCCTCGGATGAGCGAAATCAGAACGCCGTGGCCAGCGGCTTGTGCACGTCACCCCGGGGGAAGAAGTCGTAGTCGTTCGGGGTGAGCAGCGCGTCCATCTTGAGGCCGATCTCGTCGGCGACCGGCCGGAGCTTGTCCAGGTCGAAGCCCCAGAGCTTGGCGGCGTTCTCACTCAGCATCTTGCGCGCGTCCTCGGGCGAGGCGCCGGCGGCACCGAGGGTGGACCGCAGCCAGTCGAGCGTGCCCGGCCCCGCGCCCCACGTGCCCTCGTGGTGCGGGTAGTCCATGCCGATCTGGATCTTGTCGATGCCGATCTCGTGACGTGCGATCGCCTCGGCGCGGGAGAACAGCGAGCTGCCCATGTGGCACTGGCGCTGGAAGTAGAACGACGGCTTCTCCTTCACGACCTCGCGGACGTCGCGGCGCAGGTAGGACTTCTCCCACGTGTAGTCCATCGACTGCAGGGCGCTGATCACCCAGCCCGAGCCCTGCTCGGTCATCACCAGGTTCAGCCCCGGGAAACGCTCGAACACCCCGCCCCAGATCATGTGCGTGAGGATCTGCTGCGTCGAGAAGAACGCCTGCGCGGTCATCATCGGTACTGCGCACGCCGGGTGCGGAACCGCCATCAGCGTCCCGGTGGCCATGTGGGTGCTGATCGAGGAGATCGCCGTGTGGCTGTTGATCGGCATCTCCAGCTCCTGCAGCACCTCCCAGATCGGGTCGTGCCGGGAGTGGAAGAACGGCGTCGACTCGTCCAGGCTCGGCAGCGCGATGCCGATCAGGCCGTTCTCCTTGGCCCAGCGGATCTCCGCGATCGTGTCGTCGACGTCGGCGAAGCTGACGACGGCGAGCCCGCCGAAGCGGTCGGGGTACGCGGAGCAGAAGTCCGCGAGCCAGCGGTTGTGCGCCTTGTTCGCGATCTCGACCTTCTCCGGGCTGCGCTTGTAGCCGATCAGCGCCGCCTTGAGCGGCGGGTGCAGCTCCCACGGCAGGCCGAAGTCGGGGAAGAGGATCTCCCCGGCGATGCCCTCGTGGTTGAGCTCCTTGACGCGCTTGTGCGGGTCACCCTGGCCCTCGAGGCGGCCGGGCTCGATGACGGTCTCGATCCACTCCTCGACGAGGTACTCGTCCATGCGGTTCCGGAGGCTGGCCGGGTCCGTGGTGCGGGCACCGACCTTCTCGAACTCGACGCAGAACTCTGCGAAGTCCTCCTGGTACGCCGCCGGGATGTAGGCCGCGTAGTCCTTCATCGGCGCGGTCGCGTGACCGTCCGAGGAAATGATGATCGCCCGCTCGCCGGGGCCGGAATTCAGTTCTGCGTTGGTCGGGAAGGTGGAGGACACGGAAGAACTCCCGGGATCGACGGGGGCGCAATGACAGCGAAATAACCGTAGACGCTGGAAATGGAGCCAGTCAACACCGAGGTTGATTGAGAGCGGATCCGCTGCTACGTTCTCGAGCAATCAGGGAGGAGACCCACGCATGCTGCTGGACCGTTTCCCCGGCTTCCCGGAAGAGCTTGCCGGGCTCAAGGTCATCGACGCGGACACCCACTACTCGGAGCCCCACGACCTGTGGACGTCCCGCGTGCCGGCGAAGTTCCGGACGCAGGTTCCCCACATCGCCGACAACGGCATGGGCGGCCAGTGCTGGAAGTTCAACGGCGACGACCTGCTGTTCTCGTCCGCGGGTTCGGCGAGCGTCATCCGTAAGGACGGCACCAAGTCCGCGCTGCTGGACTGGGACATCCAGAACGGCACGATGCCGATCCACGAGATCCACCCCGCGTCGTACGACCCGGTCGCGCGGATGGAGGAGATGGACCGCCAGGGCGTCTGGGCGCACATCATCTACCCGAACGTCGTCGGGTTCGGCGCCCACAAGCTGATCAAGCACGCGAACCAGGAACTGGCGCTGGAGATCCTCAAGATCTACAACGACGCGTGCGGCGAGATGCAGGCGACGTCCGGTGGCCGGCTCTACCCGCAGGCCCTGGTGCCGTTCTGGGACCTCGACGCCGCGCTCAAGGAGATCCAGCGCTGCAAGGAAGAGCTCAAGCTCACCGGCATCACGATGAGCAGCGCCCCGCACGCCGCGGGCCTGCCGCCGATCATCGACAAGCACTGGGACCCGATGTGGGAGCTCTGCACCGCGCTGAGCATCCCGATCAACTTCCACGTCGGCAGCTCGGAGTTCGACCGCGAGGCCTTCACCTCCGGGGTGTGGCCGGGTCAGGACCCGATCCGCACGCACGTGATCGGCTGCGTGCTGCTCGAGATGAACAACGCGAAGATGCTCGCGAACCTGCTGACCTCGGACCTGCTCGTCCGGTGGCCGGAACTGAAGTTCGTCTCGGTGGAGTCGGGCATCGGCTGGATCCCCTACGTCCTCGAGCGTCTGGACTACCAGCTGCTGGAGACCTCGCTCGACGGCCGCGTCTGGGAGCAGCCCACGGCGAAGGAGCTGTTCCGCCGCTCCGTGTACGGCTGCTTCTGGTTCGAGGAGGCCGCCCCGTCGCGCGTCCTCGACTTCATCGGGTTCGACAACGTCCTGTTCGAGTCGGACTTCCCGCACCCGACCTGCCTCTACCCCTCACCGGTCGAGCACGCCCTCAAGGTGCTCGAGCCCTGGGGTCCCGACGTGATCCGCAAGGTCATGTCGACCAACGCCGCCAACCTGTACGGCATCCCGGTCGACTGATCGCACGTCGCACCGACCACGAGAACGGCCCCCGGAGTTCGCTCCGGGGGCCGTTCTCGTTGGCGATTTGCCTGTGTCACAGGGTGATCGGCGGTTCCTTGTCGTGCCGGCCGGGCATCTCCGCGCCCTTGAGGGTGAGGAACCGGCGCAGCGCGGCGTAGGTCTCCACCGGCGCCTCCTCGGGGAGGAAGTGCGCGCTCGGCAGTGCCTCGCCGCGGACGTCCACGGCCTTCTTCTGCCACTCGGCGACGACGTCGTGCTTGCGCCCGACGTAGCCGTGCTCGCCCCAGAGCGCGAGCAGCGGGGCGGTGATCTTCGTGTCGAGGTCGGCCTCGTCGTGCTCCAGGTCGATCCCCGCGCCGGCGCGGTAGTCCTCGCACGCGGCGTGGATCGTCGCCGGGTCGGAGAACGCCGCGACGTACTCGTCGAGCGCCGGCTGGCTGAACGCCTGCATGTCGGTGCTCCACGAACGCAGGCACCACCGCAGGTAGAACTCCGGGTCGGCACCGATCATCCGCTCGGGCAGGTCGTACGGCTGGCTCAGGAAGAACCAGTGGTAGTACGACCGCGCCAGGTCCTCGTTCGTGTTCCGGAAGACCGTGTGCGTCGGGAGAATGTCGAGCACCGCGATCTGCTCGATCCGCTCCGCGTGGTCGAGCGCCATCCGGTGCGCCACCCGTCCCCCGCGGTCGTGGCCGACGACGGTGAAGGTCCCGAACCCGAGCGCCTCCATCACCTCGACCATGTCCTGCGCCATCGCACGCTTGGAGTACAGCTCGCCCCCGGGTTTACCGTCGGGCTTCCCGCTCCCCCCGTAACCTCGCAGGTCCGCGACCACGACCGTGTAGTCCGTCGAGAGCGCCGGCGCGATCCGGTGCCACATCGCCCCGGTCTGCGGGAACCCGTGGAGCAGCAGCAACCCCGGCCCCGACCCCGCCACCCGGACCGAGATCGGCACCTCGGCCGTCGACACCGTCGCCTTGCGGAAGAAAGAAAGAATGGGAAGCACGCAGTAATTCTTCCCTACTCGTTTCACATTCCACCAGGTGGGTCTACACCCGTGTTGACGGAGCGGCGGCAGCCCCGCCCCCAGTGAGCGACAACGTTGCAACACCTGAGGCGCTGTTCGGGCGCCAAGGCACTGCACCCGTTTCAACCCTGTCGCTCACTGGGGCCGCCGGGCGGGAGAATCGGGCCATGGAGACGCGAGGGACAGCGCTGGTCACCGGTGGGGCGTCGGGGATCGGGAGGGCGACGGCGGAGCGGTTGGCGGCCGAAGGGTACGAGGTCGTGATCGGGGACGTCGACCCGAAGGCGGAGGTGGTCGCGGCGGAGATCGGGGGGACGGCGCAGGTCCTCGACGTCACCGACCTCGCGGCGTGGGAGCAGGTCGCGGCGAACCTGGAGCACAACGGTCGCCGGCTCAGCGCGCTCGTGCTCAACGCCGGGATCGCGGGCGGGGGGACGGATCTCGCGACCCTCGACCTCGACCGGTACGCCCGGCTGATGCGGGTGAACGTCGACGGGGTGGTCTACGGGCTGCGGACGATGCTCCCCCACCTCGCCCGGCCCGGGGTGGTGACGGTGACCGCCTCGCTGGCGGGGCTGATGGGCGTCCCGGCCGACCCGGTCTACGCGATGACCAAGCACGCGGTGATCGGGCTGGTCCGCAGCACCGCGGCGGGGCTCGCGGCCGACGGGGTACGGATCCACGCCGTCTGCCCCGGGTTCGTGGAGACGCCGTTGCTCGGGACCGCCCAGCAGCAGTTCGAGGCGGCCGCGTTCCCGCTGCTGACGGCCGACCAGATCGCGGCTGCGCTCGCGGACCTCGTCACCGGCCGGTCCCAGGCGCTGGTGACGGTGCTGCAACCGGGCCGCGACCCGGTCGACTACGCGTTCGCCGGCATCCCCGGTCCCCGTCTGCTCGACGGGTCGAAGGCACCGGACCTCCCCCGCGACCTGCGCCTGGACCCGGTCGAGCCGCCGGCCTAGTTTCCGGACGCCACCGTTGGGCAGTCGGCAGGCGTGCAGCTCCTCGAGACGCCGGCTCGCGCCCTCCGCATCGCGGTGGGGCTGCCCGGTCGCGTCGTCCGTCTGGTCGAGGACGCGGAGGACCTGCTCGCGCAGACGCGGATCGTCGTGGCGGCCGCGGCGGCCACGACCGCCGACGCGGCAGCGACCGTCGGTTCCGCGCACGCCGTGACACAGGACGCCGCCGGGATGGTCGCCCAGGTGCAGCCGGAACTGCAGCGGATCCTGCCCCTGCTGGAGAAGTTCGCGAAGGGGCTCTCGGCCGCGGAGGTCGAGGCCGCGATTCGGCTCGTGGACGAGCTGCCGACCCTCACCCGGTCACTGCGGGAGGACGTCCTCCCGATCCTCGGCACGCTCGACCGGGTCGGGCCGGACATCAACGAACTGCTGCACGTCATGGACGACGTGCGCCGCGCGGTGCTCGGGATCCCGGGCTTCGCGTTCTTCAAGCGGCGCGGCGAGGAGATCCTCGAGGAACAACCGGCCGAGCCGGATGACACCCCGTCAGAACCGAACGTGCGCCGCGACAGCTTGGCCCTCGCGGCGACGTTCCGTCCCTGACGGTCCGTTGCGTGGATCGCCTACTGCGGCTGCGGCACGATGCGGATGTAGGGCTTCGGCTCCTTCCAGGTGCCGAAGATCTCCTTCGCCTGCTCGTTGTTCACCGAACCGGCGATGATGACGTCGTCACCGGGCTGCCACTGCGCCGGGGTCGCGACCTTGTGGTTCGCGGTCAACTGCAGGGAGTCGATGACCCGCAGGACCTCGTCGAAGTTGCGGCCGGTGGTCATCGGGTACACGAGGATCAGCTTGATCTTCTTGTCCGGGCCGATGACGAAGACGTTGCGCACGGTGAAGTTGTCGGCCGCGGTGCGGCCCTTGGCCTCACCCTCGGTCTCGGCCGGGAGCATCCCGTAGGCCTTGGCGACGACGTAGTCCTTGTCGCCGATCAACGGGTAGTTCGGCGCGGTGCCCTGGGTCTCCTCGATGTCCCGGGCCCAACCCTCGTGGTCCTCGGTGGAGTCGACGGAGATGCCGATGATCTTGGTGTTCCGCTTGTCGAACTCCGGCTTGATGCGCGCCATGTAGCCGAGTTCGGTGGTGCAGACCGGAGTGAAGTCCTTCGGGTGGGAGAACAGCACCGCCCAGGAGTCGCCGATCCACTCGTGGAACTTGATGGTGCCGTGGGTGCTCTCGACCTCGAAGTCGGGGGCGGTGTCACCGATACGCAGGCCCATGTCCATCTCCATCCGGTCGGGGACCTTGACTTCCACTATCCAATGTCAAGCAACCGTATAGCGATTCCCGACTTCGTGCCGGGCGGGGGGCGCACTTGCGAGCGAGGTCACGCCTCGGCGACACTCCAGAGCCGGTCGACCCGACCGGCCTCAGGCCCGGAGATCGCTTGCCGATGAACGACGTGCCCCGGCTGCAGCGCGATCTTGCGGCCGTGCCGTGGGTGCAGACCCCGCTCGGCCCCCCGGAGACGTGGCCGCAGAGCCTGCAGACCGCGGTCCGAACAATGCTCGGATCCCGCTTCTCGATGTGGATGGCGTGGGGGCCGGAGCTCACCTTCTTCTGCAACGACGCGTACCGGCGCGACACGCTCGGCGCGAAGTACCCGTGGGCTCTCGGGCGGCCGGCCCGGGAGGTCTGGGCGGAGATCTGGCCCGAGATCGGGCCCCGGATCGAGAGCGTCATCGCCACCGGCGAGGCCACCTGGGACGAGGGGCTGCTGCTCTACCTGGAGCGCTCGGGCTATCCCGAGGAGACCTACCACACCTTCTCCTACAGCCCGCTCGCCGACGACCAGGGCGCCGTCGCCGGGATGCTGTGCGTCGTCAGCGAGGACACCGCCCGCGTCATCGCCACCCGGCGCATGGCCACCCTGCGCGACCTCGGGGCCGCGACCGCCGGCCTGCTCGACGTCGCCGAGATCCGGACGGCGGTGGCGGGCGCACTCGACCGCAACCGCTTCGACTTCCCCTTCGCGGCGCTCTACACGGCGGTCGGCGAGAAAGCGCCCGAGGCGCGCCTCGACGCCCTGGTCGGTCTCACCGAGGAACCCGCGGTGGAGATCCCGCTGCCCGAGCGGGACCCGGTCGTCCTGGACCTGCCCGAGAAGTTCGGGACGCTGGCCCCGGGCGGTCCCCCCGACCCTCCGACGCGGATGAAGGTGCTGCCACTGACGACCGCCGGGTCCGCGCCCCACGGCTGGCTCGTCGTCGGGCTGACGCCGCACCGCCCGTTCGACGACCACTACCGCGGTTTCCTGCACGTGGTGGCCCGGCAGATCAGTGGCGCCCTGAACGTCGGCACGATCTACGCGCAGCAGCGCCGCCGCGCGGAGGAGCTGGCCGAGCTCGACCGCGCGAAGACCCAGTTCTTCACGAACATCAGCCACGAGCTCCGGACCCCGTTGACGCTCATGCTCGGCCCGCTCGGGGACGCGCTCGGCGACACGGTGCACCCCCTGGCCTCGGCTCATCGCGACCGCGTCGAGGTCGCCCTGCGGAACGCCGAGCGCCTGCTCGGCCTGGTGAACACACTCCTCGACTTCTCCCGGCTCGAGGCCGGGCGCGTGACCCCGACCCTCGAACCACTCGACATCGCCGCCTACACGGCCGACCTGGTGCGGATGTTCGACTCGGTCGCGCTCGCGGCGGGCCTGGCCCTCGACATCGACCTGGCCCCGCTGGAGCGGCCGGTCCCGATGGACCGGGACATGTGGGCGAAGATCGTCCTGAACCTGCTGTCGAACGCCGTGAAGTTCACCTTCACCGGCGGCATCGCGGTCACCCTGCACATGCCGGCCTCCGACGGCGGGCAGGCTCTCGAACTCTCCGTCCGCGACACCGGGATCGGGATCGAGCCCGCCGACCAGGCTCGCCTCTTCGACCGGTTCACGCGGGTCGAGGGCGCGCGCTCGCGTTCCCACGAGGGCTCCGGGATCGGTCTCGCCCTGGTGACCGAACTGGTGGAGCTGCTGGGCGGCACCGTCGATCTGGAGAGCGCCCCCGGCGTGGGGTCCGTGTTCACGGTGCGTATCCCGGTCGCACCGGCCGAGGCGCCACCGGCGGAGGACGAGCTCACCGACCCGCAGATCCGCACCGACGTGCGCCGCTTCCTCGACGAGGCCGCGCGCTGGGTCGGCCCCACGACGACGACCCCGGTACCGGCCGAGGGCGAGGACTTGCACGGCCGGATCCTGGTGGTCGACGACAACGCCGACATGCGCGCCTATCTCGCGTCGCTGCTCGGCGGGACCTACACGGTCGACCTCGCCGTCGACGGCGCGGACGCCTTGGAGCACGTGGCGACCGCACTGCCCGACCTGGTGCTCACCGACGTGATGATGCCGGAGCTGGACGGCTTCGGTCTGGTCACGCAGTTGCGCGCGAACCCGGCGACCGCCGATCTGCCGGTCATCATGATCTCCGCGCGAGCCGGCGAGGACGGCGTCACCGACGGGATCGAGGCCGGTGCGGACGACTACCTGACCAAGCCGTTCACCGCGCGCGAGTTGCTCGCTCGCGTCCGTGCGAACCTCGAGCTCAAGCGCGCGACGCGCGAACGGGCCGCCCTCGAGGACAGCCGCGCGCTGCTCGACCAGGCTCAGCGACTGGCCCGGGTCGGCTCCTGGGCGGTCGATCTGAAGACCTATCAGATCACCACGTCGCCCCAGTTCGCTCGCATGCTCGGCGTACGGAACGAGGACGTCGACGGTCTCGACGTCCGGACCGCGGCGGAGACCTACCTGCTGCCGGAGTCCCGGCAGCAGGTCGTGGATGCCCTCACCGCGGGCCGGTTCGGGGCGCCGATCTCGATCGAGGCGACGTTCCGCCGCGCCGACGGTTCCGCCGTGCGGATGAAGGTCGACGGCGAGATGGAGCGCGATGCCGACGGCATCCCCGTGCGGCTGCTGGGCTCGATCCAGGACGTCGAGGAACACGCGCAGGCCGTCGAGCAGGCCGCGGCGGACGCCGCGGAGCGCGAGGCCGCGGTCCGCGAGCACCGGATCGCCGAGGAGCTGCAGGCCAGCTTGCTGCCGGGTCTGGACTTCGACCCCGACTACCTCCAGGTCGCCGCGTTCTACCGCGCCGGCGTGGAGGGCACCCAGGTCGGCGGTGACTGGTACGACGTCATCGAGCTCGGGGCGGGACGGACGGCGCTGGTCATCGGCGACGTGATGGGCCGCGGGGTGCGCGCCGCGGCGGTCATGGGCCAGCTCCGCTCGGCGATCCGCGCCTACGCGCGCCTCGACCTCCCACCGGCGGACATTCTCGAGCTCGTCGACGGCGCGGTGCGCGAGCTCGGCGAGGACCAGATCGTCACCTGCGTCTACGCCGTGTTCGACCCGGTCGAGCGGACGCTGTCGTTCGCGAACGCGGGGCACCTGCCGCCGCTGCTCGCCTCGCCGGGCCGTCGGGTCCGCGTGCTGTCGGAGGGCGCCGGTCCGCCGATGGGCAGCGGTCCGATCGCGCTGACGGGCGAGTCCGTCGAGCTGCAGGCCGGCGACACCCTGGTCCTCTACACGGACGGCCTGGTGGAGCGCCGGACCCGCGACATCGACCTCGGCGTCGATTCCCTCGCCGCCGGGCTGCGTGACCTGCCGGAGGACCTCAGCCACGGCCCGCCGGCCCTGGTCGAGCGGATGCTGCCGGACGGCCCGGACGACGACATCGCGATCCTGATCGCCCGCGTACCGCACACCGACTCCGCATTGCGGTCCGCGATCCTGCCGGTGCCCGCGGATCTCGGCCGGATCGGCGCCGTGCGCGAGTTCGTCATCGGCACCCTCACCGAGTGGGGCATCGGCGGCTCGACGATCGACGACATCACGCTGTTGACCAACGAGCTGACCGCCAACGCTCTGACGCACGGTCAGGGAGAGGTCGACCTGCGGCTGCGGCTGGCTCGCGACGCGGTGATGATCGAGGTCAGCGACGAGGCGACCGTGCTGCCGCGGCGTCTGCGCTCGGGCCTGGAGCACGAGCACGGTCGCGGACTGCTGCTCGTCACGCACCTCGCCGAGCGGTGGGGCGTTCGGCCGACCCCGAACGGCAAGTGCGTGTGGTGCGTCGTGTCGCTGCGGCGGAGCTGACCGGCTCACCCGTCCGACCATTGATCTGACGGGATGTCAGGCACGCTTCAACGCCGACGGCTTGTGGACCGCCTCGCCGCTGCCGGACTCGCTCCGCACGAGGTACTGCGGGTTGCCCCGGGACGCGCGGACGGTACGGCCCGCGGCCTCGGTGTCGGAGGTGATCTTCCGGAGCACGACCCCGGTGGCGCTGCCGCCGTGGGACTGCCAGGTCACCTTGTCGCCCTTGCGGAACGTCTTCTTCGCCATGGAGCGGGAGCTACCCGCTCTCGGCCGTCCGGATGCGTACCAGGCTCTGGGCGAGGACGTCGGCGAGCGCGCGGACGTACCGGGTCTGCGCGGGGGCGTCGTAACGGCTGCTGGGCGGGAAGGCCATGCCGAGGACCCCGAGGCGACGGTCGCCGACCTGGAGGGGGACGACGTGCAGCGCACGCTCGGTCGGGAACAGCCCGCGCAGCGGCGGGTACCGCTCGGCCAGCTCGGCCAGGGAGTGCACGACGATCGGCCGACCGGTGCGGTAGACGATCGCCGACGGGATGCCGGCGTTGACCGGGACCTCGTCATAGGCCGGCGACCCGGCCTCGGGCGCCACGTCCTGACCGAGGGCACGCAGCCGGTCACCCTCGCCCACGTAGACCCGGGCGACGAGGGCTCCGAGCTCGCGCACCGCGGCAGCGATGACGGACCGCGCCATGTCCTCGGCGTCAGACACCTCGGCGAGGGCGGCGTTGACGCGCTGCAGCAGGTCGAGCCGCGCGGCCGCCTCGCGCAGCACGGAGAGGTCCTCGACCTCCTGGACGAGCACCTCCGCGAACGGCACCGGCTCCTCGGGCTGCTCCCCGCGCGCGTAGGCGCGGAGCTGGGAGATCAGTCCACCCACGTACCAGCGCCGGAAGAGCTGGTGCACCGCCGGCGTCTCGAGGTTGAGGATCCGCGCGCTGCGGGCGTACTGATCGACCTGCTCGAGCGCGGCGAGGTACCGCTCGCCCGCCTCGATCGCCGTCAGCGGCAGGGCGACGACCAGGTCGGTGTGCCGGGTCCCGCACGCGGCCGCCGCGGCGGCCTGCTCCTTGAGCGCGGTCCGCGCGTGGGCGAAGTCGGAGGTGACGACGTCGACGAGTGCGTCGAGGTCCGGCGGCAGCGGCGCGGCCGCCTCACCGCGGGCCAGCGTGAGCTCGCGGACGACGTTGTCGATGTGCTGCTTGGCCTCCAGCAGCAGGCGGGTCGGCACGGCCCCGAGGGAGACGGTGAAGGTCTCCTCGGCCTCGTCCTCCCAGGCGTCGAGGAACGCGTCGAGGTCGACCTCGGGCGGCTCGGGCCGGTTCGCGGAGCCAGGACGCAACACCGCCCAGACGATCTTGCCGCCGTCCTCGTCCGGGTCCACCCCCCACGACTCGGCCAGCGCGGCGACGACGGTCAGTCCGCGACCGGTCATCGCGTCGTCGCTCTGAGCCGGCAGGACGAGTCGACGTCGGCCCGCGTCCGAGACCTGGACGCGCGCGGCGCCGCCCCCGAGGACGGTGATGCCGACCAGGATCGGCGGTTCGCCGTGCAGCTGGGCGTTGGTGACGAGCTCGGTGAGAACGAGCTGGGCGTCGGCGACGAGGTCCTCCGGGAGCCCGACGAGCTCCTCGGCGACCAGGGCTCGACACCGCGCGGCGGCGTCGGGGCCCTCGATCGGTCGCAGCACCGGCTGCGCCGTATCCATCCCGAAGCCTCCTGTGGTGCTGTCGCGACCCGGGGCGTCAGGGCCGGTCACACCGCGGAGGACGTTACCGGAGTAAGCGTCGGGTTTTGTGTCCGCCGAATGGCTGTCTTTGTGCGACGAAATTTGCACGCAGCGTGAGCGAAGTGAGGAGCGCCACGTCAGCGCGCACGCCGCGGGGCCCGCCACGTCACGGTGCGCCACAGAATCTCGGTGAGAGCGAGCGAAACCGTCTCCGCACCGGCGTCGTCGACCGCCAATTGGTGCGCGCAGCGCTCGAACATCCAGGTGAGCGCCGTCGCCACTCCGTCGATATCTGACGGGGCATCAGCACTGTCCGTCCAGCGAACTCTCAGGTGGCTTGCAGTTTGGGATGCGATCTCCTCGACGGCGGACCGCCAGGCCGCGCGCATCGCCGGATCGTGCTCGGCGAGCTCGACGATCGCGGCCAGCACGGGACGGTTGGCCCGCCAGTGCCCGACGACCGCGCGCATCAGGGTCTCGAGCTGCTCGCGCGTCACCGTGGGGTCGGCGAGGCCCTCGCTCGACACCTCCTCGCGCCACGCGAGGGACTCCTGGGCGAGGCGGCCGACCACGGCGTGCTTGTCGGGGAAGCAGGCGTAGAACGTCGCCCGGGAGACGCCGGCCTCGGCGAGGATCCGCTCGACCGTCAGGGACGCCATCGGGTCGCCGGCCGACAGCAGCCGCCGGGTCGCGGCGAGGATCTCGGCCGTCGACGCCTCGCGTCGCCGGCGCCCGGCGGCCGCCTGGACGCTCTCGGTCGGTGCCCGCTTCATCTGGACATCGTAGTCGTTCCGAACATAGCGTATGAGTCATACAGTCTGTTCAGATCTCACCCCGGAGGCCGGCCATGGCGCTCGACACCGCAACCCCGCCCGCAGCCCCGCCGACGGCGGCCGACCTCAACCGCGGGGCGCGCCTCGCGCTCGCCTGGAGCGGGATCGCGTGCACGGTGCTGTTCGCGATCGGGTTCCTCGGGTGCGCGCGCTGGCTCCCCTTCCCCAGCCCCGACGACTCGGCCGAGCAGATCGCGGCCGACATCGCGGGCAACCAGACGGCGATCCGCGTCGGCGTGATCTTCATGATTCTCGGCTTCGGTCTGTTCGCGACGTTCGTCGTCGGCGTGGCACTCGAGCTGCGGGACACCGACGGCGCGCATCCCGCGCTGACGTGGGTTCAGCTGGTGTGCGGCGGCGGGTGCGCGGCGATCCTCGCGCTGTCGCCGATGTTCTTCGGAATCATGGCGTTCCGCGCGGGCGACATCCCGCCGTACGTCACGCAGTCCCTCTACGACATCGCGTGGTTCTGCTTCGTGATGCCGTACCCGATCTTCGACCTGTTGCTGATCGCGCAGGGGTGGGCGATCCTGCGCGACCGTCGCAGCACTCCGGTCTTCCCGCGGTGGGCGGGCTACCTCTGCTTCGCCACGTCGGCGGCGCTGGTCCCGACCGGGTTCATCATCTTCTTCAAGACCGGCCCGTTCGCGTGGAACGGCATCATCGGCCTCGGGATCCCGATGATCTACTTCTTCGCCTGGATCATGACGCTGTCGTTCTACCTGATCCGGTACGTCAACCGGGAGACTCGACCGACCGCCCCGCGGGCTACCGTGGCCGGGTGACGAGCCGGTTCCAGATCGCGACGCGGGCGAACGTCCCGCCGTTCCACGTCATGGACCTGTGGGCGGCAGCCGGCCGTCGCCAGGCCGAGCACGGGGACGTCGTCAATCTCGTCGCCGGGCAACCGATGACGCCGGCACCGGTTCCGGTGCGCCGCGCGGCCGCGGCGGCGCTGGAGAACGACCTGCTGACCTACACCGTGTCGCCGGGCATCCCGGAGCTGCGGACGGCGATCGCGGAGCACCACGGCCGGTGGCACGGGATCGACGTCACCGCCGAGGACGTGCTCATCACGACCGGGTCCAGCGGTGGCTTCCTGCTCGCGTTCCTCGCCGCGTTCGAGGTGGGTGACCGCGTCGCGATCGCACGACCCGGCTACCCCTGCTACCGCAACGTGCTCACGGCGCTCGGGTGCGAGGTGGTCGAGCTGCCGACCGGCCCCGCGGACCGCTTCCAGCCGACGGTCGCGATGCTCGAGGCGCTCGACGAACCGGTGAAGGGGCTCGTCGTCGCCTCACCCGCGAATCCGACGGGGACGATGCTGCTGCCCGCCGAACTCGCCGCCCTGGCGAGTTGGTGCGAGGCGAACGGTGTCCAGCTGATCAGCGACGAGATCTACCACGGCATCTCGTTCGGGGACGCGCCCGAGTACAGCAGCGCGTGGGCGACGAGCCGCGAGGCCATCGTCTTCAACTCGTTCTCGAAGTACTTCTCGATGACCGGCTGGCGCATCGGCTGGATGCTCGTGCCGGAGCGGCTGCGCCGAACCGTCGACGCGCTGAACGGCAACTTCACGATCTGCGCGCCGGCGCTCTCGCAGCTCGCCGCGGTCGCCGCGCTGACCGAGGAGTCCTACGCCGAGTGCGAGGCGAACGTCGCGCGCTACGCGGAGAACCGCGCACTGCTGCTGGACGGGCTGCCGAAGCTGGGCCTGGAGCGACTCGCCCCGGCGGACGGTGCGTTCTACGTCTACGCCGACGTCGGGCACCTCACCGGCGACTCGATGGCGTTCTGCCACCGGATGCTCGCCGAGACCGGCGTCGCCACCGCGCCGGGGATCGACTTCGACGTCGTGGAGGGGCACCACTTCCTGCGGTTGTCGTTCGCGGGGACACCCGACGACGTCCGCACCGCCCTCGACCGGTTGGCGGGCTGGTTGTAGGTGGGCCCGTTGGCGAGTGTTGCCGAGATCGAGGCGGCGCTGGCGGCCGTCGGTGACCCGGTCCGCGCGGACCACGAGCGCCGGTACCTCAAGAGCACGCGGAAGCACTACGGCACGGGGATGCCGGCCGTGCATCGCATCGCGAAGGGCGTGGGCCGTCTCGACCACGCGACGCTCGTCGATCTCGTCGAGGCGCTGTGGCAGAGGCCGGCGTTCGAGTGCTGCGCGGTCGCGGTCGATCTGCTCGTTCATCGCGTCAAGACGCTGGGCCCGGCCGACCTGCCGCTGATCGAGCGCCTGATCCGCACCTCGGGCACGTGGGCGCTGGTGGACAACCTCGCGGGCAACGCCGTCGGCCCGATCGCGGACGCGCACCCGGAGACCGGGGTCGTGCTGGACCGGTGGGCGGGCGACGAGGACTTCTGGGTGCGGCGCTCGGCGCTGCTCGCGCACCTGGTTCCGTTGCGCCGGGGCGGTGGGGACTTCGCGCGGTTCGCGCGCTACGCCGACGCGATGCTCGACGAGCGCGAGTTCTTCATCCGCAAGGCGATCGGGTGGGTGCTGCGCGACGCAGCCCGGACCCGGCCGGAGCTCGTGTTCGACTGGCTGCTCCCCCGCGCGGCCCGCGCCTCCGGCGTGACGATGCGTGAGGCGGTCAAATACCTGACGGAGGATCAGCGCGCGGCGGTGCTCGCGGCCCATCGGGGGTCGTGAACTTCGCGCCCGGGCGGCAGACTGGGCCCGTGGCGAAGAAGCTGAACAACATGGCCCGGCTGGAGGCGGTGGCGCTCGCGCTGCCCGAGGCGGAGCGCGTCGACATCGAGTCCTGGGGTGACCACCCGACGTTCCGCGTCCGCGGCAAGAACTTCGTCTTCTGCGACCAGGCCGCCACGCATCTGACGGTGAAGCTGCCGTCGGAGGAGGCGGCCGGCCTCGTCGCGTCCCGCGAGAACGCGGAGCCGGCCGGCTACGGGCTCGGCCGGAGCGGGTGGGTGGCCCTCACCCTCGCGGAGTCGCTCCCGGCGGCGGAGTGGGCCGAGGTCGCCGAGATGGTCGAGACGTCCTACCGGCTCGTCGCGCCGAAGACGCTGGTGCGCCGCCTGGACGACCCGGAGTAGGTCTCAGCGCGCGATGCTCGCGGTGCACCGTCCGGGCTCGACGAACGCGCGGAGCTCGGTCACCTGCAGGCCGGAGTCGAGGCCGTTGAGCACGCCCTGAATCAGCGCGCGGTGCATGCCGCAGACGAGGCCGGGCTGCTCGCGGGCGACCTCGAGGAACGGGCAGTGCCGCAGGTCGACGTGCAGCCCGTCCTCGGCGACCGCGACCTCGGGGGCGAAGCCGATCGAGTCGAGGATCTCGGTGAGGTGACCGGCCACCCGAGTGGCGTCGTCGCCCCGGGCGCGCCGGCTCGGGCGGGCGCCGGTCTCGCCCAGCAGAGCCTGACCCCAGGCGTCACCGGTGCGCTCGGCGAGCGCGACGTCGCCGGACTCGGCGGTCGCCTGCGCGAGCATGCGGGACAGCAGCAGGTAGTTGCGGCTGTCCCGGTGCGTCACCGGGCGGAACAGCAGGCGGGGGCGGCCGCGGCCGCCGCGGGGATCGGGCGCCTGCTCGGCGAGCCCGTCGGCGACGAGGCGGCGCAGATGGAAGCGCACCGTGTTCGGGTGCAGGTCCAACTGGGCGGCGATCTCCTCGACGGCGACGGCCCGGCCGAAGGCACGCAAAGCGGACAGAACTGCCCCGCGTCGGTCAGAGACCACCGTGCTCCCTTGATCGCAAATGTTCCACCAGACCCCCGAGCCTCAATTTTTCCAATTATCCTCGTAGAAAATCACGCCCGCTCCAGTCGCAGGTGAGGGATGACCGAAGACCTGATCAAGAACAGTTTCGCGGTTGTGGAGCCCCAGGCCGACCGCGTGGCGTCGTACTTCTACGCGCGGCTGTTCATGGAGGCCCCCGAGCTGCGTGAGTTGTTCCCGGTCGCCATGGACCTCCAGCGCGACCGGTTGTTCGGCGCCCTCGTGCGGATCGTGCAGGGATCGGACCAGCCCGAGTTCCTCGACGGCTTCCTCACCGGCCTCGGTCGCGACCACCGCAAGTTCGGCGTGAAGGCGGCGCACTACGAGGCGCTCGGCCGGTCGCTGCTCGCCGCGATCGCGCGCTACGCCGGTGACGCCTGGACGCCCGAGGTGCAGAACGCGTGGGTGGAGGCGTACGCGCGGGTCGCGCGCACGATGATCGAGGCCGCCCGTCGCGCGGCGCTCGACACGCCCGACTGGTGGCTGGCCGAGATCGTCGAGCACGAGGAGCGCGCGGCGGACATCGCGGTCGTGCGGCTCCGTCCGGACCAGCCGTTCCCCTACGAGGCCGGGCAGTACTGCTCGGTCGAGACGCCGTGGTGGCCGCGGGTGTGGCGCAACTACTCGATGGCGACGGCACCGAACAAGGACAACCTGCTCGAGTTCCACGTCCGCAAGGTCGACGCGGGCTGGGTCAGCACGGCGCTCGTGCGCAAGGCACGACCGGGCGACGTGGTGCGGATCGGCCACGCGACGGGGACGATGACCGCGGACCGCACGTCGGACCGCGACCTGGTCTGCATCGCCGGCGGCACCGGGCTCGCCCCGATGAAGGCGATCATCGAGGACATGGGTCGCTGGAACTGGTACCGCCGCGTGCACCTGTTCGTCGGCGCGCGGACGGTGGAGGACCTCTACGACCTGGCGGCGATCAACAGCCTCGCTCGGGCGTACGAGTGGCTGAACGTCGTGCCCGCGATCTCCGACCAGCCCGACTTCCCCGGCGAGCAGGGCGTCGCCGTGGACGTCGCGCTGCGGCACGGCGACTGGCGCAATCACGACGTCTTCATCTCCGGCTCGGCGCCGATGGTGCGTAACTCGATCGACCGCCTGCTGATCAGCGGCGTCTCGCTCTCGCGAATCCGCTTCGACTCCTTCGGGTGACTGACGCCCCTCCATGAGGGCACGCCGATCGGGGTAGAGGAGCGGAGAGCCGTAAGCGACGACGAGGAGGCTCCGCCCCCATGCAGTCCCGGCCGACGTCCGCGGCGGTCCGTGAGGCACTGAACGCCGCCGACTTCCCCGCGAGCAAGGACCGCCTGGTCGAGTGCGCCCAGACCGCCGGCGCCGAGATCGAGGTCGTCCGCACCCTGCGCGCCCTGCCCGCGGAGCGCTTCGCGAGCGCCGACGACGTGCTCCACGCCGTCGAGCGTCTGTGACGGGCGTCACAACAATCGCGCGAATCGCCCGGGGTAGATCCCCGGCATGCACGCGCGCCCCCACCCCCGAGCGGTCGCCATCACGCAGGGTGTCCATCACCTGGTGATCGTGCTCGGCGCGTTCTTCTTCGCGCTGGCGATGGCGGCCGTCGCGGTCCAGGGCACCGGGCCGCGCACCGTGGAGGTGAACTTCCCGCACCGCGTCGAGCTGCAGACGGGCCCGACCGCCCCGCTGGACGCAGCCCCCTCGAGCACCCAGACGCACTGAGCCGGAAGAATCCGTCCGAGCCGAGAGGACGGGGTGCCCATGCGTGCCGTGCAGGTGACGAAGCTGGACGGGCCGGAGTCGGTCGAGATCGTCGACATCGCCGAGCCCACGCCGGAGCCCGGTGAGGTCGTCATCGAGGTGCACGCCGCCGGGTTCGCGTTCCCGGACGTGCTCCAGACCCGCGGGATGTACCAGTACCAGCCGGATCTGCCGTTCACGCTCGGCAGCGAGGTCGCCGGCGTCGTGCGCACCGCACCGGCGGACAGCGGGCTCGCGGCGGGCGATCGCGTCGTCGCGCTCGGCATCAACCGCGGCATGGCGGAGGTCGCCTGCATCCCGGCCTCGCAGGTCTTCCGGCTCCCGGACTCGGTGCCGATGGAGCAGGCGGCCGGGTTGCTCTTCAACGATCTGACGGTCCATTTCGTCCTGACGAAGCGGGCCGGCCTGGTCCGCGGCGAGACCGTGCTCGTCCACGGCGCGGCCGGCGGCATCGGCGTCTCGGCGCTCCGGCTCGCCCCGGCGCTCGGCGCGGGTCGCGTCATCGCGGTCGTCAGCGACGAGACGAAGGCCGCCGTCGCCCGCGAGGCCGGCGCGGACGACGTCGTGCTCGTCGACGGCTGGCTGAACCGGGTCCGCGAGCTCACCGGCTCCGGCGTCGACGTCGTCGTCGACCCCGTCGGCGGCGACCGTTTCACCGACAGCCTGCGCTCCCTGCGCCCCGGTGGGCGCCTGATCGTCGTCGGCTTCACCGCCGGCGAGATCCCCACCGTCAAGGTCAACCGTCTGCTGCTGAACAACATCGACGTCCGCGGCGCCGGCTGGGGCGCATGGTGGATGACCCACCCTGGCTACCTCCACGAGCAGTGGGCCGAGCTCGAACCCCTCTACGCCAACGGCACGATCAAGCCGTTGCCCCTCACCGTGCTCCCGTTCGACCAGGCCCTCGACGGCCTCCTCGCCATCGACCGGCGCCAGGTCACGGGCAAGATCGTGCTCCAGGTGCGCTGACCCGGCGCCCGGGTCGAGGTGGTGCGGCCCCGTGCGGTCGTAACGTCAGCGGGATCGAGCGCTATGACGCGCGATCTCGCTGACGTAACGGGGGGTCAGAGGGCCGAGCGGAGAAAGGTTCCGACGGCGGCGAGGGCGTCGCGGCCGGCGGGGACGGCACCGGCGAGGCCGGCGAAGCCGTGGACCATGCCGTCGTACCGGGTGGTGGTGACCTCGACGGCGGCGTCGGCGAGGGCCGTGGCGTAGGCCTCGGCGTCGTCGCGGAACGGGTCGTGCTCGGCGGTGACGACGAGCGTCGGGGGGAGGCCGGCGAGGTCCGTCCGCGGCGGCACCAGCCCCTCACCGCCGGACGGGGCGTACATCGACCACCCCGACCGCACGAGGTCGGCGCTCACCAGCGGCACCCCGGACACGTCCGGCACGGCCTCGGTCAGCACCGGGTACAGCAGCGCCTGCGCGCGGAGGGACGGTCCGCCCTCGTCGCGAGCCCGACGGGCCGTCAGCGCCGCGAGCGTCCCGCCCGCCCCGTCACCGGCGATCGCGAGGGACGCTGGGTCGATGCCCAGTTCCTCGGCGTGCTCGGCGATCCAGGTCAGCGTCTCGAAGCAGTCGTCCGGCGCCGCGGGGAACGGGTGCTCCGGCCCGCGGCGGTAGTGCACGGCGATCACGGCGCAGCCCGACGCCGCGGCGAGCGAGCGACACAGGGTGTCGTGACTCTCGAGGTCGCCGAAGAAGAACCAGCCGCCGTGGACGAACAGCACCGCCGGCAACGCCCCCGCCGCCGGGCGGTAGAGCCGCAGCCCGATCCCGCCGAGCCGCCGCGGGATCGTCACGTTCCGCACCTCGGCGAGGTCCAGCGCCGGACCGGCGAGCCGGTCCGCGAACCGGGCGAACACACGCCAGCTCGGGACGTCGGTGGGCCGCACCTCGGCGGCGATCGACGCGAGCTCGGCCAGGGCCGCCTCGACGCCCTCCCCCACCTCCACGGTGCACGTCAGGGGCAGACCGGTCACGTCGCGCTCTCCTCCCGCAGCCACAGCGAGTCCAGGTGGGTGTCCGTGCCCGGCACCGTACCGACGAAGGGCGAGCGCCACCGGACCTCCGCACCGGCAGCGGCCACCGCCGCGTCGTGCGCGACACCGAACTCCGACGAGCCCTCCGCCGACGCGAGGAACCACAGCCCCAGCACCACGTCCATCGCCTCGGCGGGCCCGGAGCGGAAGTTCACCGCCCGCGGCACGTCCCCGACGACGAGACCGACGCCGGGCCGCTCGCACAACGTCCGCGCCACCGCGCGGTACACATCAACGGCACCGGAGACGAGCGTCAGCATCACCGCGGGATACCGGCGGTCCAGCGCCAACGCCGGCGGGACACCGGCGACGGCCGACGTCTCCGTCCACGGTGCGGGCAGCCACCACACCCGCTTCACCCTGCCGGGCGCGGTCATCCGGCCGGCCGCGGTCAGGACCGGGATCTGCTCCACGCACCAGGGCCAGAAGGCAGAGCCCTCGTCGGCGAGCCAGTACGCGTTGAGCAGCGTGCCGACGTCGGGCTCGTCGGCGACGCGGTCGCGCTTCTCGGCCGCCCGGGCCACGAACCGCCCGCCGGCGAGAACACCCGGCCCGAGCAGCACGCCCCCGTAGAAGTGGTCGCGCTCGTACCAGCGGTTGAACTCGACCTCACGGCCGCGATCGGGGTCGATCAGCGTCAGCAGCGCGCTGCCGAGCGGCGTCACGTAACCGGTCATGCCGCCACTCTGGCCGATCTACGCCGGCGCCGGACGCTCCGGGGGGTCCGCCGCGGTGCGGACCTGGTCCGCCACCTCGTGCAGCAGCGACCGGTGCTCGAGCTCGGTGAGGTCGGCCGGCAGCGGGATCGACCAGTTCGGCCGTCCACCGTCCGCCCCCGGGATGTTCGGACGATCCGCCGCGCCGGCGACGTCGTCGAGGGCGACGGTGAGTAGCAGGCTCGGGGTGCGGGCGAGCAGACCGTAGGCCCCCGCCACCGCCTCCTCGACTGACGCATCGTCAGCCAGGCTCGCGCCGGTCGCGAGGCGGTCGCGCATCTCCGCCGTCCCCTCCTCGTTCGGATCCATCCCGAGCTGGCGCTGCTCTCGCAGGTCCGACCCGGTCCACAACCCCGCCACCGTCGGAAGGTCGTGCGTCGTCACCGCGGCCATCGCCTGCTCGGGCCAGGACGCCGGCTCGTCGGACTCGAACCACAGCAGCCGGTAGGACAGGATGCCCCGGTCCGCCATCGCCTCCCGGACGCCGGGCTCGACGGTCCCGAGGTCCTCCCCCACGGCGAGCGCCCGGGCCCGCCAGCTCTCCAACGCGACGATGTCGAGCAGGTCCTCGGCCGGGTAGCGCACGTACGCCCCGTCGGCCGGCGAGGCGCCGCCCGGCACCCACCAGAGCCGGAACAGTCCCATGACGTGGTCGACCCGCAACCCGCCCCCGGTGGTCATCGACGCGCGCACGGTCTCGATGAACGGCTGGTACGCGGCGTCGACGAGACGCCACGGCACGAACGGGGGCAGACCCCAGTCCTGGCCCTTGGTGTTGAACTCGTCCGGGGGTGCGCCGACGCTGACGTTCTCGGCCAGCAACTCCGGCCAGGCCCACGCGTCGAACCCGCCCGGGTCGACGCCGATCGGCATGTCCTGGATCAGCGCGATCCCCTGGCTCGCATCCTTGAGCTGACGCTGCGTCAGCCATTGGAGCCAGCAGTAGAACTCGATGCGGTCGGCGTGACCGTGCGCGAAGGTCGTCACCGCCGACGACATCGGCGTCCGCAGCGGCACCGGCCACGACCGCCAGCCCGGCCCGAACTCCTCGCTCAGGACGCACCAGGTCGCGAACTGCTGCAGCGACGGCCCCGAGGTGCGCGTCCATGCCTCGAAGTCCGGGCAGGGGTCGCGCCGGCGGATCGCCCAGATCCGCTCCAGGGCCGCCAACTTCAGCCGCCACACCTCGTCCCGGTCCAGGTGCGGGTCGGCGTTCAGCGCGCGTCCCGCCTGGGCGGCCCGTTCGACCTCGACCACCCCGGCCGCACCCGGCACGTGCTCGACCGCGAGATAGAGCGGGTTCAGGAACCGCCGGCTCGCGGGGTAGTACGGGCTCGCCTGCTGGGGGATCGTCGGCGAGACCGCCTGCACCGGGTTGACGAGCACGAACCCGGCCCCGAGCTCACGGCTCGACCACCGCGCCAGCCGGCGCAGATCCTCCAGGTCACCCATCCCCCAGCTGCGCTCGGACCGCATCGCGTAGACCTGCGCGGCCCAGCCCCGCATCCGCCGGTCGGGCAGGTGCGCCCGCCCCGGTCCGAGGATGAGCCGCCGCGCGCGCCCGGCGGGGCCGATCATGGCGTGGTACCCGTACGGCAGGTCGGCCGGGAAGAAGTCGGCGACCTCGCGGGTCGACCCGTCCTCGAGGACGAGGTACGCGTGCCCGTCCGGCACCGGCTCGCCGGGGCGCGTGACCAGCGGCCGCGGCGGGCGGTCGTCCGGCGGAGTGCCGATGCGGTCCCGGACGGCCTCGAGGACCTCCGGCGCGATCGACCGCACCGTGCCGCCCGCGTCCAGGAACCGGTCGTCGATCCCCCACGCGTCGGTCACCGGTACGGACCTGTCGCCGGCGGACATGTCGTTGGAGGGAGACACCCGAAACCTCGCAGACCTGGAGCGGTGAGCAAGAACTCCCACCGAACCGGGCCCGGAAACCCCGTCCGCGGGAGTTCTTGGCCGGTAGCCCCGGGCGCCTCAGCGACGCAGCGTCGCGGCGTGCAGGACGGCCCGCTCCCGGGCCAGGCGGACCTTGCGGGGGTGGAGGCGCCGCCGCAGCGCGCGGGCCTCGGCGAGCTCGGCAAGGAGGATCTCGCGGCGGCGCAGCCGGAGCTCCTGCTGGGCGGCAGCCGCACGCCCCGGCTGATCGGTCTCGGAGGCCTCCGGCTCGACGTCGGACATGGTTAAACCCTGCCCGGCCCGCCGGGGTTACACCTCGAGGCCAAGAATTAAGCCGATTCAAAGGTCGTGGCGGGTCCTAAATCGGCAAAACCGGGGTACACCTGTACTCGGGATAGGAAGCCCGCAACCCACCCACAGCTCGGGCAGCAGGTCCGCCAGCCGGTGACTTGTAGCTGTGGGTTAAGGCACCCACCACGTTGTGGGTGCCTTTGCGTGTCCGGACCCGGGCGCCGGTGACCGTCATCGCGCGGCGAACCAGGTGTCCCAGTCGGGCCCCCGCCGGAGCGCGCCGGGACCGGGGACCATCGACCCGCCGGCCATGCTCGCCGGCGCGGGCACCGCCTCCACGCGCACCCGCTCACCGGTGCGCGCGACGACCCGCTCGACCAGGTCGACCAGCCGCTCCACCTGCGGCCCGGCGAGGTCGACGTCGCCGTCCACCTGCCCGGTCGCGGCCTCCAGCAGCAGCGCCACGACCTCGTCGGTGGACACCGGCTGGGTCGGGACGTCGACGATCCGGACCACGTCCCCGTCCCGGTTCCACTCCAGCATCTGCCCGGGGAACTCGTGGAACTGCGTCGCGCGGACGACGAGCGGCCCGGGTGCCGTGGCGCGGGTGGCCTCCTCCTGCGCGAGCTTGGCGACGTAGTAGCCGTAGTCAGGGCTGCGGTCGACCCCGACGATCGAGAGCACGACCGTGCGGCCCACCCCGGCCGCGCTCGCGGCCTTGCCGAGGTTCTCGGCCACGGTCACGAAGAACTCCGTCGCCTCCTTCTCGTCCAGCGCCGGCCCCTGCGTGACGTCGACGACGGCGTCGACACCGGCCAGTGCCTCCTCCAGCCCCACCGGGGCGAGCAGGTCGTACCCGGTGCTGCGGGCGAGGCCCACGACCTCGTGCCCCTGCGCGGTGGCGAGCGCCACCAGCTTGCGCCCGACCATGCCGGTGGACCCGGCGACGGCGATCTTCATATCCACTCCTTCGAGAACGCGACGACAAACGCGGATAACTACTATCCGGGTTCATCTAAACACGGACACTCGAAGTCCGCGATACCCTGGGGAGGTGAAGCTCGCCACCGGGGTCGAATGGGCCGTCCACTGCTGCGTCGTCCTGAGCGCGGCGGACGGGCCGGTGCCCGCGCCCCGGCTCGCGGAGTTCCACGGGGTCTCGCGGACGTACCTGGCGAAGAGCCTGCAGGCCCTGTCCCGGGCCGGCCTGGTCTCCTCGACCGAGGGCCGGGAGGGCGGTTACGTGCTGAACCGGCCACCGGCAGAGATCACCGTGCTCGACGTGGTGCTCGCGGTCGAGGGCGACGCCCCCGCCTTCCGGTGCACCGAGATCCGGCAGAACGGCCCGTTCGGCGCGCCCCCGGAGCGGTGCGTCCGCCCCTGCGGCATCGCGGCCGTGATGGCGCAGGCCGAGCAGGCCTGGCGCGACTCCCTCGCCGCGACCACGATCGCCGACCTCGCCGCCGCCGTGGCCGAGATCGTCCCGCCCGACGAGGCCCGCGCCGCCCGGGCGTGGCTGTCGCAGTAGGGGCCAGTCAGTCGCGGCCGCGCGTCAGGACGGCGCCGGGCCACCCGGGCCGGGCAGGGTCGGCCGGGACCCGGTGAACAGCCAGGTGTCGAAGAACCGGCCGAGGTCGCGGCCCGAGACCTTCTTAGCGTGCGCGACGAATTCGGAGATCGTCACGGCGTCGCCGGCGCGCTTGGTCGCCCAGCTGCGGAGCATGCGGAAGAAGGTCGAATCTCCCACGACCTGACGCAACTGATGGAGCGTCATGGCGCCCCGGACGTACACCGCGCCGTGAAACAGGTTCTCCGCGCCGGGGTCGCCGATGCGGACCGACCAGAAGTCCGGGTCGTCCGCGTAGGCCTCCCAGGTCTCGGCGAACCGCTTCGCCGCGGACTGCCCGCCGGTGCGCTCGGTGTAGAGCCACTGCGCGTACGAGGCGAAGCCCTCGTTCACCCAGATGTTGCGCCAGTCCGCGAGGCGGAGGTTGTCCCCGAACCACTGGTGCGCGAGCTCGTGCACGACCACGCCGACGCCCGAGCCGCCGGGCACGAAGAACTTCGGCGAGTACACCGGGCGGGTCTGCGTCTCGAGCGCGAACTCCGCGGCGGCGGCGTGCACGATCGCGCCGCCGATGTCGTACGGGTACGGCCCGAACATCTCGGCCAGGGTCGCGATCACCGTGGACTGCTGGGCGAGCGCGTCGCGCGCGAAGTTCGGGCCGAGGATGCGGTCGACGGCGTCCCAGTAGCGGATGCCCTCCTTCGTGTACGCCTTCAGGTCCAGGTCGCCGATCGCCAGCACGACGAGGTACGACGCCATCGGGTCGTCGGCGCGCCAGGTCCACACCGACCGCCCGGCCGCGCTGCGCCGCTCGGCGAGCACGCCGTTGCTGACCGCCGTCAGCCCGGCCGGCACGTCCACCGTCACGGTGTACGTCGCACGGTCCTTCGGATGGTCGTTGACCGGGAACCACGCCGTCGCCACGTGCGGCTGACCGGTGAACACCGCCCCGGTCAGGGTGCGGTGGAAGCCGCGGGCCTCGGTCCCGGACAGCGTCGGGTCGGGGATCCCGTCGTACGTGACGACGGCCGTGAAGGTCCGCCCCCGGATCAGCCCGGCGGCCGGGGTGATCTCCAGTTCCTGCCCGCTGCGGGTGAAGCGGGCCGCGGCGCCGTCGACCGTGACCTTGCGGACGTTCAGGCCGACCAGGTCGAGGTTGAACCGCGCGAGGTTCTGCGTGGCCTTCGCCCGGATGGTGGCGACCCCGGCGAGGTGTCCCGGGAGCGGGTCGTACCGGACGGCGAGGTCGTAGTGGTCGACGTCGTAGCCGCCGTTGCCGTCGCCGGGGAAGTAGGAGTCCCCGACGCCGGCGGCCCCGGGGACGAAGGCGTCCTGCGCCTGCGCGTTTCCCGGGGCCGTGAGCACCGCTCCGACGAGGGCGGCGGTCGCGAGGGCGAGCCCGGACCGCAGCGGCAGGCGAAATCGGCGCATAACGCTCAGAGTGCCATGCCGACCGCTGCGGTGCGGGCCGGTCCGTCAGTCAGTTCGCCAGCCCAGTTCGCCGGCTCAGTCCTGCGGCTCGACGAACTCGGTCAGGGCCTTCCACTCCTTGCCCGTGTACTGCGCGATGCGGGCGCCCTTGGTGCCGCTGTGGCCGCCGGGGAGCGCGCCGAACGTCACCGGCGGGATGAGGCCGGTCTTGAAGTCGGACAGCTTCTCGCCCTCGGCGCGGAACTTCGCCCAGCAGACGTCGTCGCCGAGTCGCTTGACGATCTCGAAGAAGACCTGCGCGGAGGCGTAGTTCTGCAGCGCGAAGGAGTTGTCGGCCTCGGCGCCGCCGCCGGCCTTCATCGCCTCGCGGTACTTCTGCACCTCGGGGGCGTCCGAGGTCGGGAACTCGAGGATCGCCGAGGAGATGAAGCCTTCCGCCGCGGGACCGGCCGGGCCGACGGTGCTCGGGCTGCCCGGGCCGCCGGAGGACGAGTTGCCGACGATGAGCGTCGACCACTTCAGGTCCCGCGCCTCCTTGAGCAGCAGCGCGGTCTGCGCGTTGTCGGTGCCGGAGATGACGGCGTCGGGGTTCTTCGCCTTGAGCTTGAGGATCGCCGAGTCGACGTCGGTCGAGTTCGGCTCCAGCTTCTCGTTGGCGACGAGCTTGACGTCGTGCTTGGGCGCCTGCTCGTCGACGGCCTCGGCGAAGGCCTTCCCGAGGTCGTTGTCCTGCGTCAGCAGCGCGACGGTCTTGACCTTCTTCTCCTTGGCCAGCCAGTCGATGATCACGCGGACCTGGTCCTTGTGACCGGTACCGAGCAGCCAGACCTCGCCCTTGTCGGGGTCCGGCGGGAGGACCGGGGCGAACATCGGCATGCCCTTGCGCTCCAGGTAGGAGAAGCTGCCGGGCAGGTTCGCCGTACCGGCCGGGCCGAGGACCGCGAAGACCTTCTCCTCCTCACCGAGGCGGCGGATGTTCGCCACCGACCGGGCGGCCTCGAAGCCGTCGTCGAGCACGACGAGGTCGACCTTGCGGCCGTTGATCCCGCCGTTGGAGTTGACCTCGGCGACCGCGGCCTTGAGCCCGGCCTCGAAGCCCTTGCCGGCCGTGGCCGCGCCGCCGGAGAGCGGCAGCGAGGTGCCGACCTTCAGCGCGGTGTCGGTGACGCCCTGCGAGACGCCGCTGCACGAGCCGTCCCCGCCGGCCTGCACCGCGGGCTTGTCGTCGCTCTGGGAACTGCAGCCGGCAGCCGCCAGCAGGATGGCAGCCGCGGCGAGCGCGGTCCGGCGCGTGGTCATCGAGAACTCCTTGCTCGGGTGGGATCCAGACGGGGGCAACGGGCGGGACAAGTTCCGGAACAGGGCATCAGTGCGCCCCGAGGTAGGCGCGGACGAGTCGGTCGTCGCCGGCGAGCTCGGCGGCGGGAGCCTCGAGCACGGTGCGGCCGCCGGCGAGGACGTAGGCGCGGTCGGCGATCGCGAGCGCCGCCGCGTGCTGCTCGACCATGAGGAAGGTCGTCCCCTCGGTGCGCAGCCGCTGCACCAGGCCGAGCAGTTCGTCGACCACGGAGGGTGCGAGACCGAACGACGGCTCGTCGAGCATGACCAGCCGCGGACGGGCGAGCAGGGCGCGGGCGAGGGCGAGCATCTGCTGCTGACCGCCCGACAACGCCGCGGCCGACTCCTTGAGTCGCGGCTTCAGCATCGGGAACAGCTCGAGCAGGTTCGCGCGGTCGGCCGCCACGGCCGCCGCCCCGTCCTTGCGCAGGACGGTGCCGAGGTCGAGGTTCTCCGCCACCGTCAGCCCGGCGAGGATGCCGCGGCCCTCCGGCACGTGGCCGAGACCGCGCGCAGCCCGCGCCTCGGGTGGCCCGGAGAACAGCCGGCCGTCGAAGGTGATCGACCCGGCGCGTGCCGCGACGACGCCGGAGATCGCTCGCAGCGTCGTCGTCTTGCCCGCACCGTTCGCGCCGAGCAGCAGGACGATCTCGCCGGGGGCGACGTCGAGCGAGACGCCGCGCAGGACGTGCGCGCCGCCGTAACCGGCTTCGAGATCACGGACCGACAGCAGCAAAGCCCGCTCCCAGGTAGGCGTCGACGACCTCCGGCTGCGCGAGGACCTCGGCCGGGGTGCCCAGGGCGATCACGCCGCCCTGGTGCAGCACGGCGAGCCGCGGACACAGCCGCGAGACCAGCGCGAGGTCGTGCTCGATGATCACGACCGCGAGGTCGTTGTCGGCGGCGAGTTCGACCAGCGGCGCCACCATCGCCTCGACGTCCTCGGCGCCGAGACCGGCCGCCGGCTCGTCGAGCAGGACGAGGCGCGGGCTGGCGATCAGGGCCCGCGCGACCTCGACGATCTTCTGCGTCGCGAGCGGGAGCGCCGAGGCCTCCTCGTTCGCGTACTCGACGATGCCGAAGCGCTCGAGCAGGTCCAGCGACCGCTCCCGGGCCGGGCGGGAGTCGCGACGCGACCCGGCGATCGCGCGCAGGTGCGCGAGCGGCCCGGCGCGCCCGTCGAGGCCGAGCATGACGTTCTCGACGACGCTGATCCCGGCCACGAGCTTCGGCGTCTGGAAGGTGCGCCCGACGCCGCGCCGCGCGATCGCGTCGGGGGCGACGCCGATCAGCGTCTCGCCCCCGAGCCGGACGTCGCCGCCGGCCGCGCGCACGTAGCCGGACACGACATTGAACACGGTCGTCTTGCCCGCCCCGTTGGGGCCGACGAGGCCGGTGAACCCGGTCGGCACCTCGAGGTCCACCGACCGCAGGACGTGGTTGCCGCCGAAGCTGACCGCCAGCTCCCGCAGCGTCAGCACCGATTCCGGAGTCGCGGCCGGAGTCGAGTCGGTCATCAGGCGTCACCCCCCGAGGAGGCCAGGGCGGGTTGTTCGCCCGCGGCCGGAGCGGACGGCGCGGCGGCGGAGCGCCGCGTCCGGAACCGGCGCCAGAGCGCCGGCAGACCGGCCAGGCCACTGGGCAGGAAGCGCACGACGAGGATCAGCGCGATCGCGTACGCGAGGCGCTGCCCGGCGCCGAGGTCCTGCAGCAGCTCGCGGGCGACGACGACGAAGATCGCGCCGAGCAACGGGCCGAGGAGGAACGTCACCCCGCCGACGAAGGCGACCACGAGGAACTGGATGAGCAGGCCGACGCCGAAGATCTCCGGCGTCAGGTAGGCCTGCAGCTGGCCGTAGACCGCACCGGCGAGCGCGCCCATCGCCGCGGACAGCGCGAAGGCGACCAGCTTGTAGCGGGCGGCGGAGATGCTGACCGACGCCGTCGCGACCTCGGCGTCGCGCACCGCGAGCAGGCACCGGCCGAGGCTGGTGACCCGGATCCGCCAGGCGACGAGCAGCGCGAACGCCGCCACGCTGAGCGCGAGGTACCACTGCGAGGCGGCGACGTCGAGGCCACCGAACTGCACGGGCTCGACGTCGGTGCCCGCGATGCCACCGGTGATCGAGTCGAGCTCGACGAACCCGCGGCGGACGAGCTCGGAGAAGGCGAGCGTGGCGATCGCGAGGTAGAACCCGTGCAGGCGCACGGCCGGGAACCCGATCACCGCGCCGGCCGCCGCCGCGGCGAGGCAGGCGAGCGCGGCCGCGAGCGGCCAGGGCATCCACTCGTGCCAGTAGGCCGTCAGATAGGCGCCCATCCCGAAGAAGGCCGCCTGCGCCAGGACGACCTGCCCGGTCCAGCCCATGATGATCGTCAGGCCCAGCCCGGCGACCATGTAGACGGCCACCAGCGAGACCAGGAACAACCGGTACGGGTTGACCAACGAGGGAAGCGTAAGAAGGACCATCACGACGGCCGTGACGGCGAGCGCCTTGACGACCGTCAGCGCCTTGATGTCGCGCAGCACCGGTCAGACCTCCCGTGTCCGTACCGTGCCGAACAGCCCCTGGGGGCGGAGCAGCAGCACGAGCAGGACGACGAGCAGCGCCACGGCCGGGCGCGCGGACGTCGAGATCCAGTAGCCGGCGAGGTTCTCGATCACGCCGAGACCGAGGCCGGCAGCGAGCGCTCCCCACACCGAGGTGAAGCCGCCGACGGTCGCGGCGACGAAGCCCTTGAGCACCATCGAGCCCGCGTTCTGGTCGGTCAGCAACGTCGACTGGCCCTGCAGGACCATGGCCAGCGTCGCGATGACACCGGCCACGGCCCACGCGGTCCGGAAGACCCAGGAGACGCTGACGCCGACCAGTCGCGGCGTCACCCGGTCCTCGGCGACGGCGCGCATACGAACACCGCCGGGAGAGCGGAAATACCTGGCCAGCGCGTAGGTCACGGCGATCGCGAGCCCGAGCGACACGAGCTGATTGGCCGTCACGCGGGTACCGAAGACGTCCCAACTGGCGGTGAACGGCGAGTCGACCTCACGCGGCTGCGAGCCCCAGAACAGCTGGGTCAGCGCGTTGAGTCCGACGAAGATGCCGATCGTCATCAGGACGCCGGCGAACTCGGACTCGGACAGCAGAGGCCGGATCAGCACCCGTTCGAGCACCACCGCCAGCAGCGCACCGCAGAGCAGGGCGATCGGGATCGCGATGAAGTACGGGATGCCGGCGTCCATCAGCGTCCAGAGCATGAACGCGCCGAACAGGCCCATCTCCGCCATCGCGAAGTTCGGCACGTTGGTGGCCCGCATGACCAGCACGAGAGCCAGTGCCATGAGGGCGTACCAACTGCCTGACTCCAGGCCGTTGACGACCTGTTCGCTCACGGGCGCCCCAGCGTCGTTGGATGGCTAGCGACTATAGGAGGGCCGCGGGAACCGTGACAAGGATTCGGCTCCGTCCAGGGGCTCCGCGGGACGCGGCGCGGCCCCTCCGGGTGACGCCGCCTCAGGCGTTGGTGACCCCGAGGCCGAGTCCGCCGTCGATGGTCAGGACCGCGCCGGTGTGCCACTCGGCCTGCGCGAGGTACTCGACCGACTCGGCGACCTCGTCCGCGGTCCCGGGGCGACCGATGGCGTGGGCGGGGCCGAGCGAGGCCATGCGCGCGGCGGCGGTGGCGTCGTCCATCAGACCGGCGCGCTGGTTGATCTCGGTGAGCACCCCACCCGGACGCACGCAGCTGACCCGCACGCCCTGCGGGCCGAGCTCGGCCGCGAGGACCCCGGTCAACGTCTCGAGTGCGCCCTTCGTCGCGGCGTAGGGCGAGGCACCGGGGAAGGCGCGCTGGGTGTGGACGGACCCGAAGAAGATCACCGCGCCGGCGCGTTCGCGCAGGTGGGGCAGGGCGAGGCCGGTCAGCAGCATCGGGGCGATGACGTTCGAGGAGAAGATGTCCTGCAGACCCTCCTCGGTCAGCTCGTCCACCGGTCCGCGGTACATGTTCGCGGCCGAGTTGACCAGGACCTCCAGCCCGCCGCCGAACTCGACCGCGGCCTCGATCATCGCCGCGCGGTCCGCCGCGGAGGTCACGTCGCCGGGGACGGCGAGGGCGTTCGGGCCGGCCTTCTCCGCCACCGTCTGGATCTTCTCGGCCCGGCGCCCGGTGAGCGTGACCTTCGCGCCCTTGGCGGTCAGGCGGTGGACACACGCCTCGCCGATCCCCGAGCCACCGCCGGTGACCAGGACCGACATCCCTTCGAGCCGACGGCCCATGATCAAGTTCCCTTCGTTGTCTGACGGATGTTCAGCGGCTGGTGCCGGTGCTCAGCGACCGGTCGTCCAGCGGATCGCCCGGCGCACGATCTCCCGGTGCGCCGGGACCTCGTACGAGGGCGGGTGGTGGCCGAGCGCGTCGTAGACGACGCGGCCGCCGCCGTACTCGCGGGACCAGAGCAGCGGGCGCGCCGGCCCCTCGGTGCCGGGCGCGACCGCGGTCAGCAGCCCCTCGACGTCGGGCCGCAGGTCGAGCTCGGAGTAGACCTCGTCGACGAGGTCGAACGGGTCGATGTCGGCGGTCAACGCGTGCTCGTCGGCCGCGTGCTCGACCGGCCGCACGGAGATCTCCGGCCCGATCTGCGGGTGCCAGGAGGTGCCCCACACCCACGCGCCGCCGAGGATGTCACCCCACTCCGGCCAGTCGTCGAAGCAGATGGCGGCGGTGTGCATCCCGAGCAGCCCGCCGCCGGCCGCCAGGTGGCGCGCGAGCGCCTCGCGGGCCGCGGGCGAGACCGTCCGGCCCTCGACGTCGGCGAGCACGCGGTACCGGTCGGGCGTCGCCCCGGTCATCGTCCAGCGCAGGGCGTTGACCACGAACAACGCGGCCCCGGGGAGCGCGGCGAAGGCCGACTCGACGTCGGTGTGGACGTCCGCGGTCACTCCCTGCGCGTCCAGCAGGTCCGCGAGGCACGCGGTCGTGGCCGGGAAGTCGTGGGTGAGACCGCCGGACAGAACGACCGCTCGCACGAAGCAACTCCTGGAACTCTACGGTGATGCCGAACGTTTTTCACGATCAGCGTGCGGACGTCAGGATGACGCTAGCGACGACCCCGGACCCGAACAAGGAGCCTCGGAAAGCGTCCAGGTTCAGCTCAGGGACTGCGCAACCCTTGAGTGATGGCCCTCATAGTAGCTACCTTCGTAACGACTAGTCCAGTGGTACGGCGAAAGGCGGACGAATGAGCGTCACCGCAGAGGTGTCGCGGCCGATCGTGCTGAGCACGTACGCCGACGTGCGGGAGGCGCTGCGCGCCCGCGACCTCAAGCAGGCGCTCTACGACGCCGGTGGCGCGGTCATGTCCGGCGCGCTGATCACCCTGCACGGGGACGAGCACAAGCTGCGCCGCCGCGTCGAGAACCGACTGTTCCGCCGGGGCACCTTCCGGTACTGGGAGCTGACGCTCGTCCCGGGGACCATCGAGCAGAGCTACGCGCCGGTGCTGGCCGACGGGTCGACCGACCTGGTCCACCTCGGACGGCGGACGATCATGTACCTGACCGCGCTGGTCGCCGGCATCGACCCGCCGGAGAACACGGACCGCGCCGACCGGCTCGAGGACCTCGCCCGCGTGTTCAGCGCCGGCGCGACCGCGATCCACTCCACCCGCGACCCGGCCGAGCTGCACGCCGAAGTCACCGCAGCGATGGAGGTCTTCGAGACCGAGTTCCTGCGCCCGTCCCGCGAGCGCCGCGAGCAGCTGCTCGCCGACCTCGCCGCCGGCCGGATCACCGAGGAGGACCTCCCCCGCGACGTCCTCACCGCGCTGCTGCGCAACCGCGCCGAGCTGGGCGTCGACGACGGCCAGATCCGCCGCGAGGTCGCGTTCTACCTGCAGGCCGGGTCGCACAGCACCGCGAACCTGTTCACCCACTCCGCGCACCAGGTGTTCCTGCGGATGGACGACCCCACGTTCGCGGCCCGCCTCGACGACCGCCGCTTCCTGCAGCGGTGCGTGCTGGAGACCCTGCGCCTGAACCCGGCCTCGCCCGTCGCCTGGCGGACCGCGGTCGAGGACATCACCCTGCGCAACGGCATGGAGATCCCCGCCGGGTCGCTCGTCGAGCTCGACCTCAAGTCCGCCAACACCGACCCCGCCGTGTGGGGCCCGGACGGCGAGCTCTTCGACCCGGACCGCGAGCTCCCCGACGGCGTCCCGCCGTGGGGCCACTCCTTCGGCGGTGGCATGCATGCCTGCATCGGCATGGAACTCGACGGCGGGGTGCAGAACACCGGTGCTCCCGACGACCACGAGCCCGTGTTCGGCACCGTCACGCTCATGATTCACGCTCTGCTGCGCAGCGGCGCCCGTCCGGACCCGGCGAACCCGCCGCGGCTGGACTCCGACTCCAAGCGTCACAACTTCGCCAGCTACCCGGTCGTGTTCGAGGAGGCCCTCCGATGACCGTCACCGCTCCGTCCACGCCCGAGGCCAAAGAGCCGCTGGTCGTCAGCACGTTCGCCGAGGCGAAGGAGGTCTACCGCGCGAAGGACCTGCGGCAGGCCCTCTACGACGAGGGTGAGGTCGTCATGGGCGACGTCCTCGTCAACCTCCACGGTGCCGAGCACCGCGCGCGGCGCCGCGCGGAGAACAAGATGTTCCGGCGCGAGGTCTTCGAGCGCTACGAGCGTGAGCTCTTCCCGCAGGTCATCGAGCGCACGCTCGCCCCGTACGTCGAGGCCGGTCGCGTCGACCTGGTGACGCTCGGCCACGAGCTCCTGCTGAACCTCGCCGCGCTGACCGCCGGCGTCGACCGGCCCCAGGGCACGGCCGAGGAGACGCACCACCTCTACAGCTACATGATGCTGTTCATCGAGGGCGCGACCCTGGCGCACTCGACGGGCGACAAGGACGCCCAGCGCAAGTGCATCTACGCCGGCCTGCTCGACTGGGACCGTGACTTCCTCGCCCCCTCGATCGAGCGTCGCCGCGCGCTGCTCGAGCGCAAGGCCGCGGGTGAGGACGTCGAGCTCCCGCGCGACGTCCTCACGACCCTGCTGGAGAACTGGGACGAGCTCGAGCTCACCCACGAGGTGCTCCGCCGCGAGATCGCGTTCTTCCTCCTCGCCGGCGCCCACACGACCGCGACCGCGTTCGTGCGCTCGATCGACCACATCCTGAGCTGGGTCGAGAAGCACCCCGAGGACCTCGAGGTCATCCGCACCGACCAGCTGTTCGTGCAGCGCTGCATCCACGAGACGGTGCGCCTGAACCCGTCGAGCCCGATCGGCAAGCGCCGCGCGCTGGCGCCGGTGTCGCTGTCGTCCGGCGAGGTGAACGAGGGCGACTTCGTCATCCTCGACCTGCAGAACATCAACCGCGACCCCGAGGTGTTCGGCGAGGACGCGGCCGAGTTCAACCCGCGCCGGCCGCTGCCGCCGGGCGTCGCGCCGTTCGGGCTGAGCTTCGGTGGCGGCATGCACGTCTGCATCGGCCAGGACCTCGCCGCGGGCGTCGTCCCGCGTGCGGACTTCGAGGCCGACAACCACCTGTTCGGTCTGCTGACCGGATCGGTGCAGGCCGTGCTCACCGCCGGCGTCCGCCGCGACCCGGACAACGCGCCGGAGCGCGACAAGAACACCCTGCGCCCGTACTGGGGCAGCTACCCGGTCCTGCTCGGGGACGGGTCGTGAGCGGCTTCCGGCACGTCGTGATGTTCCGCTGGCAGCCCGAGGCGACGGCGGAGCAGCGGGAGGCGGCAATCTCGGCTCTCGGCCGCCTCAAGGAGGAGGTCGCGGACCTCGGCCGCCTGAGCGTCGGTCTCGATGCCGGGCTGGCCGAGGGCAACGCGGACGTCGTCGTGGTCGGCGACTTCCCGAACTCCGAGGCCTACCTCGCCTACCAGTCGGACCCGCGGCACACCAAGGTCGTGACCGAGTACCTGCGCCCGATCATCGCGGAGCGCGTGGCGCTGCAGTACGAGCTCTGACGCTCCCCCGCGCCGCACCCTTGCCGGCGGCCTGCCGCACCAGCGGCAGGACCCGCCGCGGGATGCGCTGCGTCAGCGCGACCTGCGAGCGCGTCCGCACGACGCCGGGGATCGCGATGATGCGCTGCACCACGTGCTCCAGCTCCGGGGTGTCGCGCGCGACGACCTGACAGAGCAGGTCGCCGTCGCCGGTGACGGTGTGCGCCTCGATGACCTCGCCGATCTCGGTGAGCGCCTCGACCACCGAGTCCAGGTGACCCTGCGCCAGGTCGAGCTGGATGAACGCCGCGACGGGGTAGCCGAGCGCGCGGGTGGAGACCTGCGGCGCCAGGTCGGTGATCACCCCCGTCTCCTGCAGACGCAGGAAGCGCGCCGCCACGGTGCCCCGCGCGACGCCCAGCACCCGTGCGTACTCCCGCAGCCCCGCTCGGGGGTGTTCGAGCAGTTCCAGCAGCAGGGCACGGTCGAGGTCGTCGACGGACATGGACAGGTGCTCCGTTCGGCGCGGTCGGGGTGGACTCGGACTGAGCCAATGGCCCAGTTTCGAAAACTGTAGCTGGACGAGTGCCCGATTCGTGCCTAGCGTCCGAAGCACGATGTCGAATCTCGCCCTCTCCGACCGCTACGTCGCCACGGGCGACGTCGTCCACCTGACGGGTATTCAGGCTCTGGTCCGCCTGCTGCTCGACCAGCGCCGGGCCGACCGCGCTCGCGGCCTGAACACCTCGACCTTCGTCTCGGGCTACGAGGGGTCCCCGCTCGCCGGTTTCGACCTCGAACTCGGCCGCCGACGCCAGCTCCTCGACGCGCACGACGTCGTCTTCACACCGGGCCTGAACGAGGAGGCCGCGGCCACCGCGGTGCAGGGCAGCCAGCTCGCCGCCGTGGCCGGCGGCATGCGCCCCGACGGGGTCGTCGGCGTCTGGTACGGCAAGGCCCCCGGTCTCGACCGTGCGACCGACGCCATCCGTCACGCGAATCTGATGGGTACTCACTCCACGGGCGGGGTGCTGGCCGTGGTCGGTGACGACCCGGCCGCCAAGTCCTCCAGCGTGCCGTGCGCGTCGGAACTCGCCCTCGCCGACCTCGCGATCCCGACGCTCTACCCGGCGGACCCCGCCGAGGTGATCACCTTCGGCCTGCACGGCATCGAGCTCTCCCGCGCGTCCGGGCTGTGGGCCGCCCTCAAGATGGCCACCGCCGTCGCGGACGGCTCGGCCACGGTCTCGGTGGAGCCGTTCACCTTCGTCGCACCGGACCGGACGATCGACGGCCGTCCGTTCACCCACACCGTCACCGGCCGGCTCCTGCAGCCCACGCTCGGCCCGCTCGAGCGTGACCTGCACCGGGCCCGGCTGGAGATTGCCCGTCGCTACGCCGCGGCCAACCCGATCAACGAGATCGTCGCGCGCTCCGCCGACGACACGATCGGGTTGGTCGCGGCGGGCAAGACGTGGCTGGATCTGCGCCACGCCCTCGCCCGGCTCGGCCTCGGCGAGGAGGACCTGCGCCGCCGCGGGATCCGGCTGCTCAAGCTCGGCATGGTCCACCCGCTCGAGCCCGGCATCGTCCGGACGTTCGCGCAGGGTCTGCGCGAGATCGTCGTCGTCGAGGAGAAGCGGGCGTTCCTCGAGTCCGCGATCAAGGACGCGCTCTACGGCGTCCCGAACGCCCCGGCGGTCTCGGGCAAGACGAGCCCCGACGGTTCGCCCCTGCTCCCGCCCCACGGCGAGCTCGACCCCGAGAGCATCGCGAAAGCCCTCGCGGCTCGGCTCGGCCTGACGGCGCCCGCCCCCGCGCGGAGGACGTCGGGTCCGACGCCACTGCCGCTGCTGCCCCGGACCCCGTCGTTCTGCTCCGGCTGCCCGCACAACAGCTCCACGCGGCCGACCGAGGGATCACTGGTCGGCGCCGGAATCGGCTGCCACGCCATGGTGCTGCTCATGGACCCGCGCCAGGTCGGCGACGTCGTCGGCCTGACGCAGATGGGCGGCGAGGGCGCGCAGTGGATCGGGATGGCGCCCTTCGTCGAGACCCCGCACCTGGTGCAGAACCTCGGCGACGGCACGTTCTTCCACTCCGGCAGCCTGGCGATCCGCGCCGCGGTCGCCGCCGGGGTCTCGATCACCTACAAGCTGCTCCACAACGGCACCGTCGCCATGACGGGGGGTCAGGACGCCGTCGGTCAGCTGTCGGTCCCCGCCCTGACGCGGCTGCTCGCGGCCGAGGGTGTGGCGCGCACGATCATCACGACCGAGAACCCACGCCGGTACCGCCGGACCCGTCTCGCGCCGGGTGTGCAGGTGTGGAAGCGCGAGCGCCTCGACGAGGCGCAGCGCGTCCTGGCGGCGACGCCCGGCGTCACCGTGCTGATCCACGACCAGGAGTGCGCGACGGAGCTGCGCCGCGCGCGCAAGCGCGGCCTCGCCCCCACGCCCACGAAGCGCGTCGTCATCGACGAGCGGATCTGCGAGGGCTGCGGCGACTGCGGCGCGAAGTCCGGCTGCCTGTCGGTGCATCCGGTCGCGACCGAGTTCGGCCGCAAGACTCGCATCCACCAGGGCTCGTGCAACCTCGACGCCACCTGCCTGGCCGGCGACTGCCCGTCGTTCGTCACCGTGGAGCCGGGCGCCGACTCCGCCGGCGTCGCGAAGGCCCGCCGCGCTCCGGCCCTCGACGACGCCGAGCTGCCCGCCCCGCCGGCCTCCCGGCCGGACGAGGTGCGCGTCCGGCTCGCCGGCGTCGGCGGCGCCGGTGTGGTGACGGTGGCTCAGGTCCTCGCCAACGCCGCAGTGATCGACGGTCGCCACGTCCGCGGCCTCGACCAGACCGGCCTCGCTCAGAAGGGCGGTGCGGTCGTCTCCGACCTCACGCTGAGCACCTCGCCGCTCGACGTCCCGGGCCGCCTCGCCGCCGGTGAGGCCGACGTCCTGATCGCGGCCGACCTGCTCGTCGCCGCGGACCCGGCGCGCCTGTCCGCCGCCGACCCGAACCGCACGGCCGCGGTGGTCTCGACGGCCCAGATCCCGACCGGGTCGATGGTCGTCGACCCGACCGTGCAGTTCCCGGTCGTCGACGAGGTCCTGAGCCGGATCGCTGCGGCGACCCGGACCCAGTTCACCCTCGACGCCCACGGCCTGTCCGCGCAGCTGCTCGGCAGCGACCAGTACGCCGCGATCCTGCTCGTCGGCGTCGCCTGCCAGTCCGGTGCGCTGCCGCTGCCCCCGGCCGCGATCGAGCGCGCGCTCGAGCTGAACGGGGTGGCGGTCGCGGCCAACGTTCAGGCCTTCCGCCGCGGCCGGCAGGCCGTCGCCGACCCGGCCGGTCTCGCCCGCGCCCTGGGCGCCGAACCGGAAACCTCCCCGGAGACCTCCCCGGAGACCGACGACCTCGACGCGCTGCTCGCCGTGCGGGTCGCCGACCTGACCGGGTACTCGGGGCCGGAGTACGCCGCCGAGTACGCGGCCGTGGTCGACCGCGTCCGCGCCGCGGAGGCGGCCGCGGTCCCCGGCAGCACCGCGCTCGCGGCCGCCGTCGCCCGGAACCTGCACAAGCTGATGGCCTACAAGGACGAGTACGAGGTCGCCCGGCTCGCGCTGGACCCGGCGAACCGCGCCGCCCTGACCCGCGAGTTCGGCCCGGGAGCCCGCGTCACCCGCCACCTGCACCCGCCGGCGCTGCGTGCACTCGGCCTGAAGCGGAAGATTCCCGTCCCCGAGCGGGTCGCCGACCCTGCCTTCCGGGCCCTGGTCCGGGCCCGCCGCCTGCGCGGCACCCGGTGGGACCCCTTCGGCCGCGCCGAGGTGCGCCGCGTGGAGCGCGAACTGGTCGCGGAGTACCGGACGGTGATCGAGCGGCTCCTGAGCGGCCTGTCCCCGGCGGCGCTCCCCGCGGCGGTCGAGATCGCGGACCTGCCCGACGAGGTCCGCGGCTACGAGGAGATCAAGCTCGCGAACGTCACCCGCTACCGGGAGCAGCTCACCCGGGCGCTCGCGGCCTACCCGCCGGCGCCCGCGCCCGGCTCCGGCGACGCCGTGAGCACGTCACCGAGCCGCTCCCTCCAGGTCGCCAGGTCCACGTAGTCGCGGAACGCCGTGATCAACCCGGCCGCCGGGTCGATCTCGGCGACGCCGTTGCACTCGATCGCGTACTCGCGGCCGTCGATCCAGAACCGGTCGACGCGTTCGAGCCACGCCCGGTCCGCGGTGTACGACGCCGAGACCAGGTCCCAGCGGACCCGTTCGGAACGATTCAAAATCGGCGAAAGCAGCCCCGCGACGCCCGCCGGCCCCACCACGGGCGGGTGCGGCATGTTGGCGTAGGTGGCCCCCGGCGCGAAGCAGGCGCCCGCCGCCACCGCGTCCCTCGCAGCTACGGCAGCCAGGAAGCGGGACACCGTCGCAAATGCGGTGCCGGACTCCGCGGTAAATGACATCGACGTCACCCTTGATCCCGAGGGGGAGTTGTGGTTCTAGCGACGCCCAGATTCCCTGGTCCTACGCTGAGAAGCAAAACCCTGGCCCATATCGTCGCTAGAACCTTGACTCCGCCTTTTCGCCTCAGGCAGGGTCATAACCTGAGAGACGTAGACCACAGGGGTGCTTTCGCCCGGCACACAGGAGAGTCGAGGTCATGGTCGACGCACAGAGCACCATCGGTGCTGCCCCCAGCAGTGCGCCCGCGGAACCCGCCGCCGGCGAGGTCCGGCTGGGCCGCCGCACGTTCCTGACCTTCCTCGTCGGTGTTCCCGCACTGTCGCTGGCCACGTCGGTGACGCTCGACGGCTTCCTCGGTGACGTCGCGGAGGCGGCCACCGGCAGCACGCAGGCGGTCCCGTCCGGTCAGTCGATCGAGGAAACGTTCGACATCGCCGACGCCATCATCATGGCGGGCGCGCCCACGATGCCGCTGCTGAAACTGGACATCGGCACCGACGGGATCGTGCGCTTCGACATCCCGCGCATCGAGATGGGTCAGGGCATGACCACGTCGATGGCCATGCTCATCGCGGAGGAGCTCGACTGCCCGCTCGAGCAGGTCAAGGTCACCTGCGCCGACGCGCGCCCGGAGCTCGCCTGCAACCAGATGACCGCCGGCTCCTGCAGCCACCGGCAGTTCCACGACCCGCTGCGCGTGCTCGCCGCCACCGCCAAGATGCGGATGACGGCCGCCGCCGCGCAGCAGTGGGGCGTCGACCCCTCGACGCTGTCGGTGCACGACGGCGTGATCGTCTCCGGCGACGGCCGCACCGCCACCTTCGGTGAGCTCAGCCGCGCCGCCGCCGACCCGAACCTCAAGATCGGCCAGGTCCGCCTCAAGGAGGCGAGCCAGTACAAGATCGTCGGCAAGCCGACCCGTCGCGTCGACGCGCTCGACATCGTCACCGGGCGCAAGAAGTTCACGATGGACCTGCAGGTCCCCGGCGCGCTGCCCACCATGGTCCGGCGCGCGCCGACGCTGAACGCCGAACTCCAGGAGTTCCGGAACAAGGCGCAGGTCGAGAAGATGCCCGGCGTCATCGCCACGGCGCTCCTCAAGAACGGCGTCGCGGTCGTCGCCGAGACCTTCGAGCAGGCCCGCGCCGGTGCCGCCGCCGTCGAGGCCGTCTTCGACTCCGGCCCGGTCGCGAACGAGTCGAACGAGACCGTCGGGCAGAAGCTGCGCGCGAGCATGCTCCCGTTCATGGCCCCGCCGGCCGGCGAGAACACCGTCGAGGCCGAGTACGAGTGGGCCCCCGCCGCCCACGGCTTCCTCGAGGTCGAGTGCGCGATCGCCGACATCCGCTCCGACGGCGGCGACCTGTGGAGCGGCTTCCAGGCTCCGATCGTCGCGGCCCAGCAGGTCGCACTGGCCTGCGGCCTGCCGATCGAATCCGTCAAGGCGCACGTCGTCCCCGTCGGCGGCGGTTTCGGCCGGCGCGTGTTCTTCGACGCCGCGATGGAGGCCGCGCTGGTCTCCAAGCAGGTCGGCCGCCCGATCAAGCTGATGTGGACCCGCACGGACGACTTCCGGCACGGCCGGCACCGCCCGCAGAACGTGCACCGCTTCCGCGCCACGATCCTGGACGGCAAGGTCGTCTCGTCCGAGCAGCGCGTCGCCGGTGTCTCCACCGACTACCGGCACGGCCTCGGCGAGATCTTCTCCGCGATCATCACGGAGATGCCGCAGGGCGCGAAGCAGGCGATCGTCAACGACGGGTTCGGCCAGGGCGTCTTCACGACGATGGTGTCCTCGCCGTACAACCTCGGCGCCCAGGACAAGCGTCAGCTCGAGGTCTCGCTCGGCATGCCGACCTCCTCCTACCGCAGCGTCCCCTGCCAGACGGCGCGCGGCAGCGAGGAGATGTTCATCGACGAGCTCGCCGAGAAGCTCAAGGTCGACCCTTACGAGTTCCGGCGGGCCCTGCTCAAGTCCGACCGCTCGCGCGCCGTCCTCGACGCCGTCGCCGAGCGCGGGCAGTGGGGCAAGGCGATGCCGGAGGGCCACGCCCAGGGCATCGCGTTCCACTCGGAGAGCCGGTCGCACACCGCGGCGCTCATCGAGCTGGACGCCCGCAACCCGAAGCTGCCGCGGGTGACCAAGGCCGTCATCGCCATCGACTGCGGCAAGCCGATCAACCCGCTCGGCATCATCGCGCAGATGGAGGGTGGTCTCGCCGAGGCCATCTCGCTGACGCTCAAGGCCGGCCTGCACATCGTCGACGGCCTGCCGCTCGAGGGCAGCTTCTCCCAGTACAAGTGGCTGCGGATGCGGGACATGCCCTCCGACATCCAGGTCATCGTCATGCCCGACAAGGGTGACCCGATCGGTGGGACCGGCGAGGTCGGCATGGCCGCCCCGACCGGCGCGATCGCCCAGGCCTACGCCAAGGTGACCGGCATCCGCCCCCGTAAGTTCCCGATCATCCATCCGGTCGACTTCGAACCGTTCGCGCCCGGCCAGCTGCCCCCGCCGGCGTTCTCGTAGAGAAAGGGTGTTCCGTGCCCAAGTACACCTTCCGGCTGAACGGCAAGAACGTCACCGTGGACACCCCGAGGGACCTCCCTCTGCTGTGGGTGCTCCGGGACAAGCTCGCCATCACGGGCCCGAAGTACGGCTGCGGCATCAATGACTGCAAGGCCTGCACGTCCCTGCTCGACGGCCAGGCGATCACGCCTTGCTCCGTCAAGGTCTCGGAGGTCGCCGGCAAGTCCGTCACGACCATCGAGGGCCTGGCCAAGGGCGGCAAGCTGCACCCGGTCCAGGAGGCCTGGATCGAGCAGGACGTCCCGCAGTGCGGGTTCTGCCAGCCCGGCCAGATCATGAACGCGGTCGCGCTGCTGAAGCGCACGAAGAAGCCGACCGACGCGCAGATCCGTTCCATCCAGAACGTCTGCCGGTGCGGCACGTACTTCCGCATCCGCAAGGCGATCGAATCGGCAGCGCGAAAGATGGCCGCCAAGTCGTGACATCGGGACTGCGGCAGGGAACCAGCACCACTCTGCTCGTCGGTGGAACTCTGATCGACGGGACGGGGGCGGCGGCCCGCCCGGGCGAGTCGGTCCTCATCCGGGACGGACGGATCGCCGCTCTCGGCCGGGCCGCCGACGACGAGGCCGCCGCGAACGGTGTGGACGTCCGCATCGACGCGACCGGCCGCACCGTCATGCCCGGCCTCATCGATGCGCACACGCACCTCACGTTCGGCGAGCCCACCGGCAACGACGAGCTGTTCCACCACCGCACCGAGGCCTACAGCTCGATGCTGTCGGCGTACAACGCCCGCAAGGTCCTCCGTGCCGGCGTGACGAGCGTCCTCGACGCTGACTGCCTGTGGAACATCGGCGTCGAGCTCCGGGACGCGATCGAGACCGGCATCGTCGAGGGTCCGCGCATGCGGGCCGGCGGCCAGGCGCTGATGACGATGCTCGGTGGCACCGCGGGCCGGATGATCAAGGACGAGGGCACCACCGGGTACGCGACCGTCGTCCACAACCGGGACATGATGGTCAACGAGATCCGGCGGCAGATCAAGTACGGCGTCGACTGGATCAAGATCATGGTCACCGGCCTGATCCCGTCGATGAAGGGCCCCGAGGTCAAGGTCTGGAGCTTCGACGAGCTCCGTACCGTCTGCGACGCCGCGCACGAGCTGAACACCAAGGTCGTCGCGCACTGCCGGAACTCCGAGAGCACGCGCGAGGCCGCGCTGGCCGGGGTCGACCTGATCTACCACGCGTCCTACATGGACGACCGCGCGCTCGACGCCGTGCTGGAGTCCGGGTCCGCGCTCTGCCCGACGTTCACGCTGCTCGGCAACCTCGCCGACTACGGCCTGAAGATCGGCACCGCACCCGAACTGCTCGACGTGTTCCGCGCCGAGGTCGAGGTGACGGCCAATCAGATGGCCAAGGCGCACGAGCTCGGCGTCACGTTCCTCGCGGGGTCCGAGACCGGATTCGCCGTCACGCCGGTCGGCGAGTGGCACGCCCGCGAGCTGGAGATGTTCGTCCAGTACATGGGCATGACCCCGATGGACGCGATCGTCGCGGCCACCCGCAACGGCGCCTTCGCCATGCGGATGGAGGGCCAGCTCGGCACGCTCGAGGTCGGCCGCATCGCCGACGTGCTCGTCATCGACGGCAATCCGCTGGCCGACATCACGATCCTTCAGGACCAGTCGAAGATCGTGGAGGTCATCAAGGAGGGTCGGCGCATCGACCTCACGACGCCGATCCCCGAGCGGAAGATGCGCAGCAGCGATCAGGTCCGCATGCTCGCCTCCTGTCCGCTGACCCGCGGCCTCGCCCTGACCGAGGAGCAGCTCGAGAAGCTCGCTCGTGTCTGACGTCGCGTCAGCTTCAGGCTCCACGCGGGTCGTCGACGTCCACGCCCACGCGGTGCTCGAGGTCAGCCTCGGCGCCGCGGGGGCGGCGGGACCGGAGCTCGGCGTCGCCGAGGACGGCACGCCCTTCTACCGCGTCGGCGAGTACGTGCTGCGCGGCGTCCGCTACCGCGGCTCGCCGTTCATGGACGTCGACGTCCGGCTCGCCGCGATGGACGCGGCCGGCATCGACGTCCAGCTGCTCTCCCCGAACCCGCTGACCTACTTCGGCCGGCTCGACGCCGACGCGGCCATCGGGTTCGCGCGCACTCACAACGACGCCCTCGCCGAACTCGTCGGCAAGCACCCCGACCGTCTGCTCGGTTCGGCCCAGCTGCCGATGCAGGACGTGCCCGCCGCGATCGCCGAGCTGCGGCGCAGCGTCCGCGACCTCGGCCTGCGTGCGGCGTACATCGACACCGACCCGGCCGGGCGGACGCTCGACGACCCCGCGCTCGACCCCTTGTACGAGGCGCTGGTCGAGCTCGACGTCCCGCTGTTCGTGCACCCGACCCCGCTCGGCGAGCAGGGCCCGCCGGACGACGTACGGCTGCGCCGGTTCGACCTCGACCTGCTGTTCGGCTTCGCCCGGGACGAGACGCTCGCCGTCGCCGCGCTCGTCTGCGGCGGCGTGCTGGAGCGGCACCCCGGCCTCGACGTGTGCATCAGCCACGGCGGCGGGGCGGCCGCGTTCCTCGCCGGCCGGCTCGCCCGCGCGGTCGAGGTCCGGCCGTGGGCCTCGAAAGCGCTGCGGGAGAACGGTTTCGCGCACTACTACCGGCAGCTGTGGTTCGACACCCACGTCCACGACGCGGGCTCGCTCGACCTGCTCGTCTCCCACGCCGGCACCGAGCGCCTGGTGTTCGGCACCAACTTCGCGGGCTGGGACTCCGGCGCCTCCGACGGCCCCGGCGCCCTCGCCCCGACCCTCGCCGCCAACGCCGCCCGGCTCCTCCGCCTCCCCTGACCGCCCCCTGCACTGGAGATGACATCTCTAGTGCAGGGTGAGCCGATCTGCACCGAGTGCGCAGTTGAGCACGGGTGCCCGCGCCGCGACCGGTGCTGATCTGCGCACTCGGCGCAATCGGGCACCCGGCCCCGACGCCCTGCACTGGAGATGACATCTCTTGTGCACCCACCCCTGCACTGGAGATGACATCTCTTGTGCAGGGGAAGGCGGGGTTACTGGAGGGCGCGGTTGGCGCCGCCGTCGGCGGGGATCGCGGCGCCGGTGATGTACGCGGCGAGGTTCGAGCAGAGGAACGCGACGAGCGCGCCGAACTCGGCCGGTTCGCCGAGGCGGCCGGCGGGGACCCCGGAGAGCTGGGCCGCGAGGGCCTGCTCGTCGAAGACCCGGCGGACGCGGTCGGTGGCGTGGACACCGGGCTGCACCGAGTTGACGGTGACGCCGTCGGCGGCGACCTCGGTGGCGAGGGTGCGCAGGAAGCCGGTCGCGCCGGCGCGGGCGGCGTTGGAGAGCGCGAGGTTCGCGTACGGCTGGCGGACCCCGAGCGAGGTGATCGCGACGATCCGGCCCCACTGCTGCGCACGCATGTCGGGCACGGCCGCGAGGCACTGGCGCACGACCGCGAGCAGGCTGCGGTCGAGCGCGGCCTGGTACGCGTCGGCCGGGGTGTCGAGCGCGGTGCCCGCCGCGGGACCGGGGCCGTTGACGACGAGGACGTCGAGCCCGCCGAGCCGTTCCTTGGCCTCGTGCACGAAGCGCTCGGCCCCGAGGGGGTCGGCGAGGTCGGCGACGAGCCACTGCGTCCCGCCGCCGAGCTTGTTCGCGGCGGCCTCGGCGCGGCCGGCGTCCGACCCGCAGATCACGACCTGAGCGCCCTCGGCGACGAGAGCCTCGGCGCAGGCGTACCCGAGTCCGGCGCTCGCGGCGCCGACGGCCGCGCGGCGGCCGGAGAGTCCGAGATCCATGACGTCAGGCTTCCACCTCGACGCCGTCCTCCTGCAGGTGGATGGCACCGGCCGGGCAGTTGCGCACGGCGGCGACCAGCAGGTCACGGTGGGCGTCGAACTCGGCGTCGATGTCCGCGTCGGGGACGAGTTCGGCGATCTCCTCGTCGTCGAAGCGGAACACGCGCGGCAGGTCGGCGACGCAGCGACCCGAGCTCATGCAGACGTCGGAGTCGATCCAGAGCTTGGCGGTCATTTCCACGCACCTCCTCGGGGGCGGACGGTCGGGGGCGGCGAGGTCGAACTGTAATCGCTCGGCCCCGGGGTCAGCTAGGCCGACGGCTCACTAGTAGCTAGGCCCTTAGCGTCTTCGGGCGCGCAACCCATCACTGCGCCAAAAATCGGCGTTACACGCATGTATCAGCGAACAAATGCGCGGGACGACGCTGGACGATCGGTCGGCGAGGAAGTAGCGTCGTTACAAGAACAACGTCGCATGGGCGCCGTCCGGATCGGTAGCGGTCCCACGGGGTGAGGAGGGGCTCGCATGACCGAGAAGTGGGCGGTGGTCACCGGCGCCGGGAACGGCATCGGCACCGTCATCGCGCGGTCGGCGGCGAAGCTCGGTTACCGCATTGCGGCCTGGGACGTGAACGCCGCCGGCGTCGAGGAACTCGCCGCCGAGCTCGGTGACATCTGCGTGCCCCGTCAGGTCGACGTCGTCGACGAGGCCTCGGTCGAGGGCGCCGTCGCCTCCCTCCCCGACGCCCCGGCCCTGCTCGTCAACAGCGCCGGCATCGTGCGCTTCGGCCCGCTGCTGGACGTCTCGCTCGCCGACTGGGAGCAGGCCCTGCGCGTCAACCTCACCGGCACCTTCCTCGTCGGGCGCACCGTCGCCCGCCGGATGGCCACCGTCGGTGGCGGCGCGATCATCAACATCGCCTCGGTCAACGGCGTCGCGGCCGCCCCCAACGCCGGCGCCTACTCGGCCTCCAAGGCGGGCGTGATCCGGCTGACGGAGCACCAGGCGATGGAGTGGGCGTCGCTCGGGATCCGCGTCAACTGCGTCGCCCCGGGCCTCATCGACGCCGGGATGTCCGACGCGATCTACGCCGACCCCGAGGTGCGCCGGCTCCGCCAGGCGCGCGTCCCGCTGGGCCGTCTGGGGTCGAGCGAGGACATCGCCGACACCGTCCTGTTCCTCGCCTCGGAGAAGGCCACGTACATCACCGGTCAGGTCCTGGCCGTCGACGGTGGCCTGCTCAAGAGCACCCTCGCCAGCCTGCCGCGACCGAAGTCGGTCGACTCGGTCGGCCCGGACGACGACTCCCTGGCCTAGGACCGCGGTGTCCGTCTCCCCGTGGGCCGCGGGGCGCTACCCCCGGCACGCGTTCGCGGGGTGGAATGATGGCGGGATGTCGCAGCAGAACGTCATCGAGGAGCTGCAGCGACTCGGCATGTCCGGCTACGAGGCGAAGGCGTACGTCGCCCTCGTCGCGGCCGGGGCGCCGCTGAACGGCTACGAGGTCGCGAAACGCTCCGGCGTCCCCCGCAGCACGGTCTACGAGACGCTCGCCAAGCTCGTCGCGCGCGGCGCCGCGTACGAGGTCCGCGCCGGTGAGGACAACGTCGGCTACATCTCGCTGCCGCCGTCCGCGTTGCTCGACCGGATGCGGCGCGAGTTCGACCAGTCGATGGACACCCTCCGCGAGGCCCTCCCCGAGATCGCGTCGCCGTCGCAGGTGCGCCTGGTCCACAGCCTCTCCGACCGCTCGTCGCTGCTGGCCCGGGCCGAGGACGTCATCGCCGCCGCGCGGACCGACGTCTTCCTCTCCGGCTTCCCGGCCGAGCTCGACCCGCTCAAGCCCGCGGCGCGCCGGGCCGAGGCCGACGGGGTCGACGTCTCCGTCGTCACCTTCGGCGAGGACAAGGACCCGGTCGGGAACACCACCCCGCACCGCTTCTCCTCGCCCGAGGTCGTCCTCGAGAACCTCGGCTGCCGCCTGCTCGTCGTCTCCGGCGACCGGGAGCAGGCCGTCATCGGCGGCGTCGTCAACGGCGACGCCTGGGGCGTCTACACCGATGACCCCGCGGTCGTCCTCGTCGCCGTCGAGTACGTCCGGCACGACATCGCGATGCACCTGATCGCCGAGCGCTTCGCCCCGGACGAGTTCGAGTCGTTCTGGACCGAGAACCCCCGCCTCCGCCGCCTCCGCGCCGACCACGGCGCCCCCGCCGCGGTCCTCAAGCGGGGCGCCGGCACCGGCACCCCGCCGCGCCGCCCCCGCCGCTAGGCCACCCCCGCCGCGACACCGCGCCCCGCTGTGAAAAAAGGGTGACACCCCTTACTGCGCAGTAAGGGGTGTCACCCTTTTTTGACCGGGGTGGCGTCAGACCAGGCCGTGGGCGTGGACGGCTTCGGCGACCTGGAGGAAGCCGGCGACGTTGGCGCCGAGGACGAGGTTGCCGGGGTCGCCGTACTCCTCGGAGGTGGCGTGGCAGCGCTGGTGGATGTCGCGCATGATCTCCTCCAGCCGGGTCTCGGTGCGCTCGAAGCTCCAGCGGTCGCGGGAGGCGTTCTGCTGCATCTCCAGCGCCGAGGTCGCGACGCCGCCGGCGTTCGCCGCCTTGCCGGGTCCGAAGCCGACGCCGGCCTCCTGCAGAACGCGGACCGCCTTCGGGGTCGTCGGCATGTTCGCGCCCTCGACGACGATGCGGCACCCGTTGCGGACCAGCGCGACGGCGCCGTCCTCGGGCAGCTCGTTCTGGCTGGCGCTCGGGATCGCGACGTCGCAGGGGACGTCCCAGATACTGCCGTCGGCGGCGGGTACGAACACCGCCCCCGGACGGCGGGCGGAGTACTCGCTGATGCGGGCCCGCTCGGAGAGCTTCACCTGCTTGAGCAGGTCCAGGTCGATCCCGTTCTCGTCGACGACGTAGCCGCTGGAGTCCGACACCGTGACGACCCGCGCACCGAACTGCTGCGCCTTCTCGACCGCGTAGATCGCGACGTTCCCGGAACCGGAGACGCTGACGGTCTTGCCCTCGAACTCCTCGCCGCGGACCGCGAGCATCTCGGACGCGAAGAACACCGCGCCGTAGCCGGTCGCCTCGGTGCGGACGAGCGCACCGCCGTAGGAGAGGCCCTTGCCGGTCAGCACGCCCGCCTCGTAGCGGTTGGTGATGCGCTTGTACTGGCCGAACAGGAACCCGATCTCCCGGGCCCCGACGCCGATGTCGCCGGCCGGCACGTCGGTGTACTCGCCGAGATGCCGGTAGAGCTCGGTCATGAACGACTGGCAGAACCGCATGACCTCGGAGTCCGAGCGGCCTTTGGGGTCGAAGTCCGAGCCGCCCTTGCCGCCCCCGATGGGCATGCCGGTCAGGGCGTTCTTGAAGATCTGCTCGAACCCGAGGAACTTCACGATCCCGAGGTTCACCGACGGGTGGAACCGCAGGCCGCCCTTGTAGGGGCCGAGCGCGCTGTTGTACTCGACGCGGAAGCCGCGGGCGATGTGGACCTCGCCCCGGTCGTCCTGCCACGGGACGCGGAAGATGATCTGCCGCTCGGGCTCGCAGATCCGCTCGACGGTCTTGTGCGCGGTGAACTCGGGGTGGCGCCCCAGCACGACCGCCAGGGACTCCAGGACCTCGCGGACCGCCTGGTGGAACTCGGGCTCGGCGGGGTTGCGACGGATCACGTCGGCGTAGATACGTGCCACTTCAGCGTCGACGTCGACCTTCACGAACTCTCCTGGGGCCAGGTGGTGGGGGCCCCTCAACGGTAAACACCGTGTTTCCGACCTCTCACTCCGGCTGGTCAGACGACCGCGACGGGCGCCTCCGCCCCGTGGACGACGGCCATGCTCACCGAGCCCGCGATCATCCCCGTGAAGGCCCCGCGGCCCCGGGAGCCGACCACGACCATCCCCGCGCCGGCGGCGGCCGCGAGCAGCACCTCGGCCGCCGGGCCCTCGGCAAGCCGGGTGCGTACCTCGACCTCCGGGTGGGCCACGGCGACGGCCGCCTCGGTCACGGCGAGGATCTGCCGGGCCGCCTCGTGCGGGTCCATGGTCGTGACGCCGTAGAGCGGCGGCTCCCCCGTCGAGCAGAGGACCTCCAGCGCCGCCCCGGAGCGCTCGGCGACCCCGGCGGCGAACTCGACGGCACCCGCCGCGTGCTCGGAGCCGTCGGTGCCGACGACGACCCGACGCTCCGGCCCGGGGCGCGTCCGCGCGCACGCCGGCTTCACCACGACGACCGGGCACGCCGCCCGGGCCGGGACGATCAGGGAGATCGAGCCGAGCAGGGTCCCGAGCAGCGGGCCGTACCCCCGGGACCCGATCACGAGCAGCGCCGCATCCTCCGAGGCCTCCATCAACGCCCGGGTGGGGCTGGTGACCTCGGTCCGGCCGGAGACGGCGAGGTCCGGCTGTAGCGCCAGGGCCTCGGCGACGCCGCGGGTGGTGACCTCGTTCGCCGCGTCCAGCGCACCGGGCTCCAGCTCGATGCTCGAGCCGGGCGGGGTGATCATGCCGGGATAATTGGCGGCGAACAGGACCTGGAGTGGCCTTCCCCACGCCGCTGCCTCGTCCGCCGCCCAGGCGAGCGCCTCGCGGGAGTCCTTGCGGTCGTGGTACCCGACGACCACCGGCCGTGCGTCCATGTGCTTCCTTTCGCCCGCCTAGGCTGATCATGTCCGTCCGGCTATCGAAGGCGTACCCCTTTGCTCGCGATTCTTGCTGCGCACTTCGCCGTCGCAGCGGTCGCGCCGTGGCTCGTCCACCTGCTGCGCCGCCGGGCGTTCCTCGTGCTCGCCGTCGTCCCGCTGGTCTCGTTCGTGTGGCTGCTCACCCGGGCCGACGTGGTGCACGACGGCCGGCCGCCGACCGAGACCTACGGCTGGGTCCCGACCCTCGGGATCGACATCGCGCTGCGGATGGACACCCTCGCCTGGGTGCTCGCCCTGGTCGTGACCGGCGTCGGCGCGCTCGTGCTCGCCTACTGCGCCTGGTACTTCGACGACGACCACCCCGGCCTCGCCCTGTTCACCGGCACGTTCACCGCGTTCGCGGGGTCGATGCTCGGCCTGGTCCTGTGCGACGACCTGCTGGTCCTCTACGTCTTCTGGGAACTGACGACGGTCTTCTCGTTCCTGCTGATCGGGACCGACCCCACCAAACGCGCCGGCCGGCAGGCCGCGATGCAGGCGCTGATGGTGACGACGTTCGGCGGCCTGGCGATGTTCGTCGGCATGCTGCTGCTCGGCCGGGAGGCCGGCACCTTCCGGATCAGTGAGATCCTCGCCGCCCCGCCGTCGGGGACGCCGACGACTGTCGCGGTGGTCCTGCTCCTCGTCGGAGCGCTGAGCAAGTCCGCGCTGGTCCCGTTCCACTTCTGGCTCCCGGGCGCGATGGCCGCCCCGACCCCGGTCAGCGCGTACCTGCACGCCGCCTCGATGGTGAAGGCCGGCGTCTTCCTGGTCGCGCTCCTGGCCCCGGCCTTCGCCGGGACGCCGGGCTGGCACGAGACGGTGCTGATCCTCGGCGTCGGGACGATGATCCTGGGCGGCTGGCGGGCCCTGCGGCAGCAGGACGCGAAGCTCCTGCTCGCCTACGGGACCGTGAGCCAGCTCGGCTTCCTCATCGTCGTGTTCGGCGTCGGGACGCGGGCGAGCGCCCTCGCCGGCCTCGGCCTCCTGGTCGCGCACGCGCTGTTCAAAGCGACGCTGTTCCTCGTCGTCGGCATCGTCGACCACCAGGCGAAGACCCGCGACATCCGCGTGCTGTCGGGCGTCGGCCGTACCGCCCCGGCGCTGTTCGTCGTCGCGCTGATCGGCGGGGTCTCGATGGCCGGCCTGCCGCCGCTGCTCGGCTTCGTCGGCAAGGAGAGCGTGTTCGCCTCGCTCCTGGACGTCGCCCGCGACGGCGACCGCGCCGACCTGAGCTCGACCGCCGGCTGGCTGGTGGTGCTCGGCGTGATCGTCGGCTCCGCGCTCACCGTCGCGTACACCGCCCGGTTCCTGTGGGGCGTGTTCGCGACCAAGCCCGACGTGGAGCCGACGAACTTCCCCGCGGTGCCCCTCGGCTTCCTCGGCGCCCCGCTGGTGCTCAGCACCCTGACGGTCGCGCTCGGGTTCGCGGGGCACCCGCTGACGACCGCGTTCGAGCCCCACGCCGAACAGTTCCCCGCGGGCGTGCACCACGCGGAGCTCGCGCTCTGGCACGGGTTCGAGCTGCCGTTGGCGTTCTCGGCGATCACCGCCGGCGTCGGTCTGGTGCTGTTCGCGTTCCGCCGCCCGATGGCGCGCTTCCAGCACCGGGTGCGATTCCGCTGGACCGCGGACGGCGCCTACCGCTTCGGGATGCGCACCGTCGACCGGTGGGCGGTCGAGGTCACCAGTGCCGTGCAGCGCGGTTCGGTCGCTGAGTACCTCGTCGTGATCCTGCTCGTGGTGCTGCTCCTGCCCGGCATCGCGGTGACGATCGCGCTCGACGACGCCGTCGACGTCGAGCTGTGGGACACGCCCGCGCAGGCGCTGGTCGGCCTGGTCACCTGTCTCGCCGCCTTCGCCGCGGCGCGGTCCCGGCGCCGCCTGCGCGCGGTGATGCTCGTCGGCGTCACGGGCTACGGGACGGCCCTGCTGTTCGTGCTCCACGGCGCCCCGGATCTGGCGCTCACTCAGGTTCTGGTCGAGACGTCGAGCCTGGTCGTCTTCGTGCTCGTCCTGCGGCGGCTGCCCCCGTACTTCACCGACCGCCCGCTGTCCCCGCGCCGCTACCTGCGCATGGTGCTCGGCGTCCTCGTCGGCGCGACCGTCGCGGTCGTCATGTTCGTGACCACCGGCGCCCGGACCGCCGAGCCGGTCTCGGCGACGTACCCGACCGAGGCCGTCGAGTTCGGCGGTGGCTACAACATCGTCAACGTCATCCTCGTCGACATTCGCGCCTGGGACACGATCGGCGAGATCTCCGTGCTGGTCGCCGCCGCGACCGGCGTCGCGAGCCTGTTGTTCCTCAACACCCGGCGCTCCGGGATCCGCCGCATGGTCGACGCCGACACCGAAGTCGTCGACCGCGTCCGGGACGCGACCGGCAAGCACATCTGGCTGCCGGGGCCGCGGACGCTGCCCCCGGACCGGCGCTCGATCCTGTTCGAGGTCGTCGCGCGCCTGCTGTTCCCGATCGTCGTCGTCTTCTCGATCTACCTGCTGTTCGCCGGCCACAACTTCCCCGGCGGCGGCTTCGCCGCAGGCATGGTCACCGGCCTCGCGCTGATGGTGCGTTACCTCGCGGGCGGCCGGTACGAGCTCGACGAGGCCGCCCCGATCGACGCCGGTGTGCTCATGGGCCTGGGCCTGTCGGTCGCCGCCGCGTCCGCCCTCGCCCCGCTGGCGTTCGACGGCGCGATCCTGCAGAGCGCGATCGTCGACCTGCACATCCCCGTGGTCGGCGACATCCACTTCGTCACGTCGACGTTCTTCGACATCGGCGTCTATTTGGTGGTCGTCGGCCTCATCCTCGACCTGCTGCGCACGCTCGGAGCTCGCATCGACACCCAGATCCTCGCCGAGGAACAGGAGGCGGCCCTGCGATGAGCGGCAACCTCACGCTGATCCTCACCGCGTCGTTCCTCATCGGCTGCGGCGTGTACCTGATCCTCGAACGCAGCCTGACGCGGGTGCTCGTCGGCCTCCTCGTGATGGGCAACGGCGTCAACATGCTGTTCCTCGTCGCGGGCGGCCGCGCCGGGTCGGCACCGATCGCCAACGAGTACCCACCGGCGGAGATGTCCGACCCCGTCCCCCAGGCCCTCGTGCTCACCGCGATCGTCATCGCCCTCGCCACGACCGCGTTCCTGCTCGCGATGGCGCACCGCAGCTGGCAGCTCTACGGCAACGACGACGTCCAGGACGACGTCGAGGACGCCGCGATCCGCCGCCTCGCCGCGGCGGACGAGGCGTCCGACAGCCACGACCTGATGTCGCAGGGCGTCGACCTCCCCGAGGACGACCTCGAACGGCTGCGCGAGGAGGAGACGGCGTGAACGTTCTCGTCCCCCTGCCGGTCCTGCTGCCGCTGTTCGGCGCCGGCGCCGCGCTCGCGCTCTCCCGGCACCCGAAGATGCAGCGGGCGATCACGGTCGCCGTGCTGTCCGCGATCGTCGTCCTCGCCGCCGCCCTGATGGTCCGCGCCGACCAGCAGGGCCCGCAGGTCGCGTGGATCGGCGCGTGGACGCCCCCGCTCGGCATCAACCTCGTCGCGGACCGGCTCTCCGCGCTGATGCTGCTCGTCTCGGCGGTCGTGACCCTCGCCGTCCTCCTGTACTCGATCGGACAGGGCCTGACCGACGACGACTCCGAGGCCCCGGTCTCGATCTACCACCCGACGTTCCTGGTCCTCGTCGCCGGCGTCTCGAACGCCTTCCTCGCCGGCGACCTGTTCAACCTGTTCGTCAGCTTCGAGATGCTGCTGTTCGCGAGCTACGTGCTGCTCACGCTCGGCGGCACGGCGACGCGCATCCGCGCCGGGACGATCTACGTCGTCGTGAACATGCTGTCCTCGACGCTGTTCCTGATCTCGATCGCGGCCGTGTACGCGGCGACCGGGAGCCTGAACTTCGCGCAGCTCGCCGGACGCCTCGACGACCTGCCCGACGGCGTGAGCCTGACGCTGCAGCTGCTGCTGCTCACGACGTTCGCGATCAAGGCGGCGGTGTTCCCGCTCTCGCTGTGGCTGCCCGACAGCTACCCGACGGCACCAGCCCCGGTCACCGCGGTCTTCGCCGGGTTGCTGACCAAGGTCGGTGTCTACGCGATCCTGCGGACGCAGACGCTGCTGTTCCCCGACAGTCCGCTCTCGGACCTGCTGATGTGGGCCGCGCTGGTGACGATGGTCGTCGGCATCCTCGGCGCGATCGCGCAGTCGGACATCAAGCGAATGCTGTCCTTCACGCTGGTCAGCCACATCGGCTACATGATCTTCGGCATCGGCCTGGCGACCGAGGCCGGCATCTCCGGCGCGATCTTCTACGTCGCGCACCACATCACGATCCAGACCGCGTTGTTCCTCGTCGTCGGTCTCATCGAACGAAGAGCCGGCAGCACGGCCCTGCTCCGTCTCGGTGGGCTGGCGCGGCTCGCGCCGCTGCTGGGAATCCTGTTCTTCGTGCCCGCGATGAACCTCGCCGGGATCCCGCCGATGTCCGGGTTCCTCGGCAAGGTCGGTCTGCTGCAGGCCGGCCTGGAGGTCGGCGGCTGGCTCGCGATCACCCTCGTGATCGGCGGGACGGCGACGAGCCTGCTGACGCTCTACGCCATCGCGAAGACCTGGTCGGCCGCGTTCTGGCGGACGCCGGAACAGGCGCACGACATCGCGCAGTCGCTCGCCGCCCCCGACCCCGAGCAGGACTCCGGCGACTCCGGCGCCCGGATCGTCCGGCACCGCGGACACGTCCACGTCGGCGCGACGGCGTTCGGTGACCGGGAGATCGCGGCCGCGCGGCGCGTGGTCGACGACGAGTCCTCGGACCGTGACCTGCACCAGCTGCTCCGGGACGGCGACCTGCCCTCCCGGCTGCCGGCGGCGATGGTCGGGCCCGCCGCGGCGCTGGTCGGCGTGAGCCTGATCTTCACGTTCCTCGCGGGTCCGTTGTTCCGGTACACCGACCGCGCGGCCGAGGACCTGATGCTCCGCTCGCCCTATCTCGAGGCGGCGCTGAACCCGGACGACACCCGCGGCGACCCCGACTCCGGCGCCCGCGGGATCGGGGGTGACGGATGACGCCCACGTCGGTGGTCCGCTTCCGGTCACGCTTCGGCTTGTTGCAGTGGCCGATGCTGCTCTGGCTGACCGCGGTCTGGATGCTGCTGTGGGGCCAGCTCTCGCTGCTCACCGCACTGGGTGGGCTCGCCGTCGCGGTCGTCGCGTCGATCGTCTTCCCGCTGCCGCCGGTGCGGCTGAACCTGCGGGTCCGTCCGCTCGCGCTGGTCCGGCTCGTGACGAAGTTCTTCACCGACGTCGTCGTCTCGAGCATCCAGGTCGCGCGGGTGGTGCTGCGTCCGCGGCAACGACCGCTGCGCAACGCGATCGTCGAGGTGAACCTCAAGACCCCGTCGGAGTTCGTGCTCACCGTCGTCGCGGAGATGACCTGCCTGATCCCGGGCAGCCTCGTCGTCGAGGCCCGCCGCTCGACGCACACCCTGTTCCTCCACGTGCTCGACGTCGGGGACGCCGAGGGCGCCGAACGGTTCCGACAGAGCGTGCTCGCCCAGGAGGACCGCGTCGTGCGTGCGCTCGGCGCGGAGATCGCGCACCTCGACGACCTGCCCGACGACCCGGCCGACCACCCCGCCGGAGGGAAGCGATGACCGCCGTCCTGTCCGTGTGCCTCGCGATGCTCGCCGTCGCCGCGGTGTGCGTGCTCGCGCGCATCGTGCGGGGGCCGACCGTCCTCGACCGTGCGGTCGCACTCGACATGCTCGTCGCCGTCGGCATCTGCGCCCTCGCGATCGAGGCCGCCTGGAACCGGCACTCGCACACGCTGCCGATCCTGCTCGTCCTGACGCTGCTGGGTTTCGTCGGTTCGGTCAGCGTCGCCCGCTTCACCCGCGGCAGTGACGACATCGAGGTGGAGCGGTCATGAGCGCGGCCGACATCGCGGACGTCATCGCCGCCACCTGCCTGCTGAGCGGAGCGGCGCTCGCGCTGATCGCCTCGATCGGCGTCCTGCGCCTGCCCGACCTGCTCAGCCGGATGCACGCCGCCACCAAGCCCCAGGTGCTGGGTTTGACCCTCGTGCTGATCGGGCTGGGATTCCGGCTCCGGGAACCGGGCGCGATCGGCGTCCTGATCCTGATCGGGTTCTGCCAGATGATGACGTCCCCGATCGGCAACCACATGGTCGGCCGTGCCTCCGTCCGCGCCGGTCAGGTCCGGGAGGACCTGCTGGTGGTCAACGACCTCCGCGCGGTCCTCCCCGACCCCGGCCCGGATCCGGACCGGCCCGTCTAGCGGTTCTGCAGCGCGTCCGTCAGCAGCGAGACCAGCGCCTCGAGCTGGACGTCGACGGAGGACGAGACCTCCTCGTCGGAGCCGTCGAGGGCGCGGGCGGCGAGGCCGGCCTTGCTGTCGATCAGCTCCGCGATGCGGGCGTCGAGAGTCTGCGCGGCGATGATGCGCCACGCGGTGACGGGCTCGGTCTGGCCGATGCGGTGGCAGCGGTCGATCGCCTGCGTCTGCTCCGCGTCGGTCCACGACAGCTCGGCGAGGACGATGTTCGACGCGACCTGCAGGTTGATGCCGACACCGGCCGCGGTCAGCGAGCAGACCGCGACCGAGACCTCGGGGTCGTTGGTGAACGCGTCGACCTGCTTCTGCCGTGCCGCGGAGGTCTGGTCGCCGCGGATCGAGGAGAACCGGATGCCGGCCTTGGTGAAGGTCTCCTCGGCGGCGTCCATGACGTCGATGTGCTTGGCGAAGAACACGACCTTGCCGGCGCTGCGGGCCAGCTGGGCGGCGTAGTCGGCAGCGAGCACGGCCTTGGACTGGCCGATCTTGCGCATCAGGCCGAACACGTTGCCCTCGGTCTTGCTGTTCGTCGCCTCCTTGCGCTCACGCGTGGCGATGAGGCGGACGAGGTCGTGGTCGATGCCGTCGGCGATGTGACCGCTCGTGCGCGCCTCGAGGGCGGCCTCGTACCGCGAGACCATCCGCTTCGCAAGGCGCTGCTCGGCCTGCCGGATCGACTTGCCCAGCTTGTCCTCGAGCTCGACGGGCAGGTCGGCGATGCGACGGGCCGGGATGTCGGCGGCGACGTCCACCTTGCGGCGCCGGACGATGCCCATGTCGATGACGCAGCGCCGGGCCGCGGGGTAGAACTCGCGGTCGATCGGCGTCAGGCCGGTCTCCTCGAGACGGGCCATCAGCTCGCTGCGCGGCTTCTTCGCGTCGATCCAGCCGAGGAACTCCCAGATCGCCTGGAAGTCCTCGATGTCGTTGATCAGCGGCGTACCCGTGAGCGCCATGAGCAGCGGGCGGACCGACCGGTTGCGGATCCGCTCGGCCAGCTCCAGGACGTGCTGGGAGCGCTGCGAGGTCTTGTTCTTGATGAAGTGCGCCTCGTCGACGACCATCCCGCGGAAGCCGAAGTCGCCGATCCAGCCGACGTGCCGGTCGAGCACCTCGTAGTTGACGATGACGACGTCGGCGAAGCCGTCGATCGTGTCGCCGTTGCCGTGGATCACGGTGGGCTTGCGGTTGGCCGTCCAGATGCCGACCTCACGGGCCCAGTTCGTCTTGACGACGTTCGGGACGACGCACAGCAGCGGGTAGGCGTTTGCCGCCTCGGCGGCCAGCAGGGCCTGGGCGGTCTTGCCGAGACCGGGCTCGTCGGCGAGCAGGAACGTCCGGTGGCCGGCGGCGGCCGCCGCGATGACCCGGGACTGGTGCGGCATCAGCTCGCGACCGGACAGGACGCGCAGGTCGCCCGGCTCGGGCAGCGGCATGCAGGCGGAGTCGCCGCCGGTAGCCTCCTCGAACGAGCGGAAGAGCGGCTCGAGCAGCTCCCAGGTCGCGAGGTGGCGGGTCCGCGGAGCGGCCGGCTGTGCCGCGGCCGCGGAGAAGTCGGGGGCGAGGAACGGGTTGGCCAGCTGCCGCTGCATCACCGACTGGGGCACGACCCGCTTCTCGGCGGCCGGCGTGGTGGGAGTCGGAGCGGGGCGGGTCTCCTCCTCCGGCGGGGCCTCGAGCCCGGCGTCGGTGAGCATCGCGCGCACCATCGCCCGGGTGTCGGAGGAGACGACCGCGTCGTCGGCCAACAGGGCGAGCAGCGAGGGCTCGCGGACCGAGGTCTGGGCGAGGATCATCGCGATCCCGTCCAGGCGCTTGAGCATCTCGGCCTTCTGGGCCTCCCCGGCGGAGCTGTCGCTCTTGACGCGCGCCCGCTCCTGGCGGACCAGCAGGGCCACGCTCTGGAACTTGGTGCGCACGGAGGGCGAGATCGACCCGCGGTTCACCGACGCCTCGACGGCCCGTACGGCACGGGCCAGCACCGGGATGATGCCCTCGTCCGAGCGTGCTTTCGGCCGGCGGTCCGGCCGCGGGACGGGACGACGAGCACCCGACGGTGCCTGCCGAGGTCGAGCCACGCGCTCCTCCTTGGCCCGGGTCGCTCCCGAGCACGATGCGCCAGCCGGCTCCCGGGCGATTTCGGTCCAGGACCGACCCGCTCCCCAACTGGTGGAACTTCGGGCGAGTTCCGCGGCCCATATCGGCGCGCCCGGATCGTCAAGCCCGACGGCCCTGGTGGGGGCCGTGTGCCCCCAGTATGGCGTATGGGGGCCGAAATGCGCGCTGCGACCTGCGTTACGCGCGTCGGCCGACCTGTTGAAGGTGCCGAATCGTGATCCCGAACGAGCTGACCAGCGGTTCTTCCGCGTAGGGAAGTCCGAGGTCGGAGCAGTGCGCGCGGACCAGCGGCTGGGCCGCACGCAGGTTCGGCCGCGGCATGCCCGGGAACAGGTGGTGCTCGATCTGGTAGTTCAGGCCACCCAGGAACCAGTCGGTGGCCGGTCCGCCCTGGACGTTCCGCGTGGTGAGGACCTGTTTGCGCAGGAAGTCCCAGCGTGCGCCCGGCGGCGGCATGACCATGCCCTTGTGCCCCGGGGCGAAGGCGCAGCCCAGGTGCAGCCCGACCAGAGCCTGGTGGACCAGGAGGAAGACCACCGCCTTGCCCGGCCCCATCGCCCACAGCAGCAGCCCGAGATAGGCGGCGACGTGCGCGGTCAGCATCGCGAGTTCCCGCGCACTGCGGGCCACCCGGGCGCTGCCGATGTGCAGATTCAGCGCCTCCAGCATCAGCAGCGGGAAGAACAGTCGGCCCTGGTGCCGGCCGAGCCAGGTCATCACCGGGGAGCGGCCCATGGCCTGGTCGGTCGTCCAGCACAGGGCGCCCGTGCCCACGTCGGGGTCCCGACCGACCTGGTTCGGGTTGGCGTGGTGGCGGGAGTGTTTGTCGATCCACCAGCGGGCGCTCAGACCCAGCAGGACGTCGCCCACCAGGTACCCGGCGACCTTGTTGACCCGCGAGGTCCGCGCCACCTGGCGGTGGCCGACGTCGTGAGCCACGAAGATCATCCGGACCGTGAAGATCGCCAGCGGCAGCGCCAGGAACAGTTGCCACCAGGTGTTCCCGACGACCTGGATGGTCGCCCAGACGCCGGCGAGGGCCAGCAGGTCGCACGCGATCATCACCACGTAGCGGCGGCGGCGCAGCCGGAGCAGGCCGCTGGTGCGGACCTGGTCCAGCAGGGGGGCGAAGTCGCTCGCGGAGCGCGCGGGCGGGTCGAGCAGAACATCGCTCAAGAGAGCACCGGGTTCCGTCGGCGTACAGCGACCGTGTGCCGCCAGGTCCGGACGTGGGCTGCCCGATCTCTCACGGTAGCCGGATCCCGCGCGACCCGCCCGGGGCCGAAGGTCCCCGATCCTGGTCAGCGGTGTTCGGGGTTGGGGAAGTCGAAGCGGCAGCCGGCGTCCCAGGCCGAGCGCTGGTTCCCGTGCGCGGGGATGCCGCCGGCGTCCTTGATCATCCGCGCGAGGTGGAGCAGGTTCCAGGTCGCGAAGGTCGTGTTCCGGTTCGTGAAGTCGTTCTCCGGGCCGCCCGACCCGGGGTCGAGGTAGGACGGGCCCGGGCCCGCCTCGCCGATCCACCCGGCGTCGGCCTGGGGCGGAATGACGTACCCGAGGTGCTGGAGCGAGTAGAGGACGTTCATCGCGCAGTGCTTGATCCCGTCCTCGTTCCCGGTGACCAGGCAGCCGCCGACCCGCCCGTAGTAGGCGTACTGCCCGGCCTCGTTGAGCTGCCCGGAGTTGCCGTAGAGCCGCTCGATGACACGGGTGCAGACCGAGGACTTCTCCCCCAGCCAGATCGGGGTGGCGAGGACGAGGATGTCCGCGGCCATCACCTGCTCGAACAGGGCGGGCCACTCATCGGTGGCCCACCCGTGTTCGGTCATGTCCGGCCAGACGCCGGGAGCGATGTCGTGGTCGACCGCTCGAATCTGGGAGACCGTCACGCCCTGGCGGCGGAGGATCTCCGCCGCGAGATCGATCAGTCCCCGGGTGTGGGACATCTCGGGCGAGCGCTTCAGCGTGCAGTTCACGAACAGCGCGCGCAGGTCACTGAAGTCCCACCGGTCCTGCCGGCAGAGCTCCTCCTGCTGCGGTGTCAGGTCGACCACGACAGATCCTCCGGGTTCAGGGCCGAGCTTCGAGGATGAGGTTGAACGGGGTCTCCGTCGCCCGGCGGACGCGCGTGAAGCCGGCGGCGTGCAGGACCTCGGTGAGGCGGGCCTCCCCGGCCTGGGCGCCGAGCGCGGCGCGCGGTGGAGCGGTGAGGGAGTGCGGGACACAGATGACGGTCGACGCCGTGTAGAACAGCCGGCCGATCGGGTGCTGGTTGTCGGACAGGTCGTCACCGGCCATGGGTTCGACGAGCAGGAACGTACCGTCCGGGGCGAGGGACTCCCGAATGTGCGTCGCGGCGCCGACGGGGTCGGGCATGTCGTGCAGGGCGTCGAAGATCGCGACCAGGTCGTAGTTCTCGCCGGGGAAATCGGCGGCCGCGGCCAGGACGAACTCGACGTCGACACCCGCCTCGGCGGCGAGCGCACGCGCCCGTTCGACCGACGGGCCGTGGTAGTCGAAGCCGGTGACCTTCGAGTTCGGGTACGACTGCCCGAGCAGGATCGTCGAGGCGCCGTGCCCGCAACCGACGTCGGCCACCTTGGCGCCGGCCCGCAGCTTCTCGTCGACGCCGTCGAGGGCCGGGATCCACGAGGACACGAGGTTCAGAACATAACCGGGGCGGAAGAACCGCTCGGTCCCCTCGAACAGGCCCGCGTCGTGCTGGTGCCAGCCGAAACCCTCGTCGTGGGCGATCGCGTCGGCGATCGTGTCGATGTTCTTCGTCACCGCGATCGGCAGCGCGAACGCGGAGGCGATCTGCATCCCGCCCGGGTCGGCGAGTGCGAAGTGCTGCTCCGGGGTGAGGGAGAACTTCTCCGTGACGGCGTCGTAGGTGATGTAGCCGCCGGCGGCCTGACCGCGCAGCCACTCCAGGGCGTAGCGCTCGCCGACCTTCGCACGCTTCGCGACGTCGGCGGCGGTGGCGGGCATGGTGTCGGCGAGCGCCGCGTACAGGCCGAGGCGGTCGCCGACAACGGCGCTGATGGCGTGGAAGCTTCCGCCGAGGTCGGTCACGAAGCTGCCGAGCAGGTCGTGGAGCTTGGTCTCGTCGATGTGCATCTCCGGCCTCCGATCCGGTGTGGTTCGTCTGGCGGTGCACGAGCGGGACGACTCTCCTCCGGGGAGACGGTCGACCACAAGGAGGCGGCCCATTACCAGGTTCTGACGGCCCGTTTCCAGTCGCGATCGACGGGGCGTCAGATGCCCCGTCGTGGGTAACGTGACGCGCATGCGCGTATTGGTCACCGGCGGGGCCGGGTTCATCGGGTCCCACGTCGTCGAGGCGTTGCTGGCCGCCGGGCACGAGGTGCGCGTGCTCGACGCGCTGCTGCCGGCGGTCCACTCCACGTCGCCGACGCTGCCCGTCGAGGCCGAGGTGCTCGCCGGGGACGTCCGCGATGCCGAGGCGGTCGAGCAGGCACTCGACAACATCGAGGCCGTCTGCCACCAGGCGGCGATGGTCGGACTCGGTGTCGACTTCGACGACGCCCCCGACTACGTCGCGAGCAACGACTGGGGAACCGCGGTCCTGCTCGCCGGCATGGCGCGGATGGGGATCCGGCGCCTGGTGCTCGCGAGCTCGATGGTCGTCTACGGCGAGGGCCGCTACGAGTGCCCGAACGACGGCGTCGTCGCCCCGGGCCCGCGGACGCCGAGCGCGCTGCGCGACGGGCGGTTCGAGCCCCCGTGCCCGCGCTGCGGCGCCGACCTGGAGTCCGGACTGGTCGACGAGACCGCGGCACCCGACCCGCGCAACGTCTACGCCGCGACCAAGCTCGCACAGGAACACCTCGCGGCCGCGTTCGCCCGCGCGACGGGGGCGCGCGTCGCCGCACTGCGGTACCACAACGTCTACGGGCCCCGGATGCCGCGCAACACCCCGTACGCCGGCGTGGCCAGCCTGTTCCGGTCCAGCCTCGCCGCCGGCCAGCCACCCAAGGTGTTCGAGGACGGCGCGCAGCGGCGCGACTTCGTCCACGTCCGCGACGTCGCGGCCGCCAACCTCGCCGTGCTCGACGCCGTGTCCGGCCCGGGGCCGGTCGAGGCCGGAGCGCTCCGTGCCTACAACGTCGGGAGCGGGACGGTCCGGACCGTCGGCGAACTCGCGCTCGCCCTGTCCCGAGCGTGCGGCGGTCCCGAGCCGATCGTCACCGGCGGCTTCCGCCTCGGCGACGTCCGGCACATCACCGCCTCCTCGCTCCGCCTGCGCACCGAGCTCGACTGGTCGCCCCGCGAGGACTTCGACGCCGGCATGGCCGAGTTCGCCGCGGCGGCGATGCGGGTCTGAGGCTCAGGCTCAGGCGAGCGCGGGCAGCGAGACCTCGAACCGACAGCCGCTGCCGGTGTTCGCAACGGTGATCTCGCCGGCGTGAGCCTCGACGATGCCGCGCACGATCGCGAGGCCGAGGCCGGCACCGCCGTCCGCCCCGGGGGTTCGGGCGTTGTTGCCCCGCCACGCGACGTCGAAGACGCGCGGCAGGTCCTCCTCCGGGATGCCGCCGCACCCGTCCGTGACCGCGATCGTCGCGCGGCCGTCGCGCTCGACGAGACTGATCTCGACGGCGCCATCGGCCGGGGTGTGCCGGATCGCGTTGACGACGAGGTTGCTCATCAGCCGCGACAGCTCGCGGCTGTCGGCGCGGACGGCGACGTCGGTCAGGGCGTGGCCGCGCAGGGCGATGCCGCGCTCCCGGGCCAGGGCGTCGGCGCCCGCCAGGGTGTCGCTGACGAGATCGGAGAGCGAGATCTTCTCCAGCGAGAGCTTGAGCGCGCCGGCCTGGATCACGGAGAGCTCGAAGAGGTCGTCGACCAGGCCGGCGAGGCGGTCGACGTCCATGCGGATCTGCTTGCGGTAGCGGTCCGGATCCTCGGCGACGCCGTCCTCGAGCGCCTCGGCCATCGCCCGGATCCCGGCCAGCGGCGAACGCAGGTCGTGCGAGACCCACGCGACCAGCTCGCGTCGCGCGGTCTCGAGCGCCTGCTCGCGGGCCCGGGACTCGGCGAGCCGGGTACGGGCGGCGTCGAGCTCCCGACTGAGCGCGGCGAGCTCGGCGCTGGCGGGGGCGCGGTGCGGCGTCTCGGCGGACAGGTCGAGGGTGGCGATGTCGCCGATGGCGCGGGTCTGCTCGGTCAGAGCCCGGCTGCTCTCGGCGAGGTTGTGCGCGAGCAGACCCGAGACGCCGGCCATGAGCACCGCGACGACGACGCTGACGAGCAGCAGGACCTCGAAGTCGTGGTCGGAGAGGAACATGGCGTGAGCGGTGCCGATGGTCGCGGCGATCACGGCGGCGACCGTCGTCAGACAGAGGGCGAGCAGGGACGCACGGACCGATCGGCCCCGGAGCGCACGGAGCAGTCCCGCGCCCGCGATCGCCACCGCACCCGACCACCCGAGCGCGATCAGGACGATCTCGACGCGGTCACTCACGCCGGTGCGCCCTCCGACGGTGCCGGCACCGGCGGGTCCAACCGGTAGCCGACGCCCCACACCGTGACGAGCAGCGTCGGGTTCGCCGGGTCGGGCTCGATCTTCTCCCGCAGCCGCCGGACGTGGACGGTGACGGTCGACTGGTCGCCGAACTCCCACCCCCACACGGTCTTCATGAGTTCCTCGCGGGTGAACGCCTGGCCCGGGTGGGCGAGCAGGTGCGCCAGCAGGTCGAACTCACGGGTCGTCAGGGCGAGCGGTTCGCCGTGCAGCGTGACGCGGTGCGCGGTCACGTCCATCCGGATCGGCCCCGCCGTCAGCACGGCCGGCGCGTCCGGATGAACCGGCGGGGGGCCGGCGACGCGGCGCAGCACCGACTGCACACGCAGCGTCAACTCGCGCGGGCTGAAGGGCTTCGTCACGTAGTCGTCGGCGCCGACCTCCAGACCGACCACGCGGTCGTTCTCCGAACCCAGCGCCGTCAGCATGATCACCGGAACCGCGCCGGTCGTCCGGAGCCGCCGGCAGACCTCGAGGCCGTCGATGCCGGGCAGCATCAGGTCGAGGACGACGAGATCGGGCCACGCACGTGCAGCGGCGTCCAGTGCGGCCTGTCCGTCGGGGGCGTGCTCGACCTCGTAACCGGCGTTCTTGAGGTAGGTGACGACCACTTCCGCCACCGTCACGTCGTCCTCGACGACCAGCACGCGACTGCCCACACGCGGAGTCTAGGGAGATCCGGCCCGCGCGGGACCGTCGCTTTCGTGCCGTCAGAACTCTGTAAGCCCCGTTCCGCCTGTGAGCCAGGACTCAGAACCGGCACCCACTTTCACCAAGCCCGCCGGGCGCGACCTGCGAATGGAGGCCATACGGACAACGCCCCCGAGAGGAAATCATGCGCACCCACGTTCTCACCCGCTCCGCGACAGCACTCGCCATCGCCGGCACCCTGGTCCTCGGTCTCGCCGCGTGCGGTGAGGACGACAAGGCCGAACCCACCGCGGCGACCGCAGCGACCGCCGGCGAGCCGGTGGCCGCTCTGACCAACCTCACCGGCAAGATGACCGAGGTCGTCGTCGACCCCGGCTTCCTCGAGGGCCTGACCTCGCTCAAGCTCACCCCCGGCGTGGTCGGCACGGCCAAGCTCAAGGACGGCACGCTGTCCTTCCCGATCACCGGCGGCTCGGCGACGTACTACACGCCCGGCTCCCGCACCCCGTACGTCGAGAGCGCGATCGCCCACGACGGCAGCGGCATCAGCCTCACCGACGGCAAGACGAAGGTGGAGCTCACCAACTTCCTCGTCGACGCCGGCACCTCGATGCTCACCGGCGACGTGTCCGCGAACGGCAAGTCGGTCGTGAAGGGCGCGCCGCTGTTCTTCCTGGACGGTCGCACCCTGGAGCCGCTGCAGGTCAACGAGGCCAAGAACCAGGCGGTCCTCTACGGGACGACGGTCAGCCTGACCGCCGCCGCTGCGGACCTGCTCAACGCCACCTACAAGACCGACGCCCTGACCGAGTTCTTCAAGGTCGGCATCGCGCGCATCACGCTCAAGCTGGCCTGATCCGCCGGGGCCGCCACCGGCGGCCGACCGGCTCTTCCTGAGCGATCCGGACGGGAACGACCGCACTGCCGGTCGTTCCCGTCCTCTCTTGTGGGCAGGACTTACTCATGCATCCGACGTCAGAACTCCGTAACCGCTGCGAGGTACCCCCGCAGACCCCGCCGCCCTACGGTTTCACCGTGACCTCGGCCCACCTTCCGTCGGACTCGGTGCTTCCGGTCGTCGACGTGGTTCTGCCCTGTCTGGACGAGGCGGCGGCGCTGCCGTGGGTCCTCGAGCGCATGCCGCCCTGGGCGCGCGCGATCGTGGTCGACAACGGCTCCACCGACGACTCCGCCGCGGTGGCGGCGGCGCTCGGGGCCCTCGTCGTCTCCGAACCCCGCCGCGGCTTCGGTGCCGCGGCCCACGCGGGTCTGCTCGCGGCCACCGCCGACGTGGTGTGCTTCTGCGACTGCGACGCCTCCATGGATCCCGGCCAGCTCGAGCGCGTGACCGCCCCGGTCCTCGCCGGGACGGCCGATCTCGTGCTGGGTCGACGCCGGCCCGCGCGCGGATCATGGCCGGTGCACGCGCGGCTCGCCAACCGCGCCCTGGCAGTTCTGATGACCCGCCACTCGGGCGTCCGCCTGCACGACCTGGGGCCGATGCGGGCGGCACGGCGGACGGAACTGGTCGACCTCGACCTGCGTGACCGCCGCTTCGGCTACCCCCTGGAGATGGTGCTGACGGCGGCCCGGGCCGACTGGCGGATCGAGGAGCGCGACATCGACTACCGGCCCCGCATCGGCAAGTCCAAGGTGACCGGAACCCTCCGCGGCACGGTGCGGACCGTCCGGGACATGCGGGCGGTGCTCGCGACGTGACGAACCTGCTCGTGGTGGCCAAGTCGCCGGTGCCGGGCCGGGTCAAGACGCGACTGTGCCCCCCGTTCACCCCCGCCGAGGCCGCCGCGCTGGCCGAGGCTGCCCTCCGCGACACCCTCGACCTGGTCGTCGCCGCGCCGGCGACCCGGCGGGTGCTCGCCCTCGAAGGCGAACCGGGTCCGTGGCTGCCCGCCGGGATCGAGGTCCGCCCGCAACGCGGCGCGGGTCTGGACGAGCGGATCGCGAACGCCCTCGCCGACCTGACCGGGCCGACACTGCTCGTCGGCATGGACACCCCGCAGCTGACGATGCGTCACCTGACGGTGGACTTCGCCAACCACGACGCCTGGTTCGGCCCGGCGGCCGACGGCGGCTTCTGGGGCCTGGGCCTGCGCGGCCCCGACCCCGCTCTCGTGCTGGGCGTCCCGATGTCCCGGGACGACACCGGTGCGGTGCAACTGGCCCGGCTCCGGTCGGCCGGTCTGCGGGTCGGCCTGCTGCCGGTTCTTCGCGACGTGGACACCGCTGCCGACGCCGGCGCGGTCGCCGCGGAGTGCGCGGCCACGGGCGCCGGTCGCCGGTTCGCGACCGCGTACGACGCGCTGTCCGCCGCCCTGACCGTGCCGGCAGGTGCCCGTGTCGGTTGAGGCGCTGCCGGTCGCGGACGATCGGACCTGGGGCCCTGCCGTGCTCACGCGTTACCACGACGCCCTGAGCCGCGGACTGCCGCTGCGGATCAGCGACGAGACCGGTGCGACGCTGTCCTTCGACGTCGGCCGGTGGCTGCGGTCCTCCGACGCCGACGACGAGACCGTGCTGGCCCGTTGCACGGGTCCCACCCTCGACATCGGCTGCGGTCCCGGCCGGTTGGTCCGCGCACTGCTCGTCCGCGGCGTGCCGGCGCTCGGGGTCGACGTGTCCGAGGCCGCGGTCGGCATCGCCCGCCGCAACGGTGCGTCCGCGCTACGTCGCTCCGTGTTCGACGAACTCCCTGGTGAGGGCCGCTGGACGTCAGCGTTGCTCGTCGACGGCAACATCGGCATCGGCGGCAATGCCCCCCGACTGCTGTCGCGCGTCCGCGATCTGCTCGCTCCGGGCGGACATGTCCTCGTCGAGGTCGAGTCCGGTTCCGCCTACGTCCACTTCACCGCGATCGTGCGCGGGCCCGACGGCGAGGCGGTCGGTTCGTTCCCCTGGATCCGGATCGGAGCGGTCCCCCTGACCGCCCTGGCCGAGCCCCTCGGCTTCACCCTCACCGAGACCTGGTCCTCCGACCACCGGCACTTCGTCGGGCTGCGGCGATGGTGACCTCGCTGCGTTCGCGCGTGGCCGCTGCGAACACCTGGGTCGCCGACCGTCCACCGCCGGGCCCGTTCCGGGCGGGGTTCTGGCGCAGCCCGATCCGCGGTCCCTGGCTGACCTCGGTCCTCGGCGCCGTGCTGCTGGTCGGTCTCCCGGTGATGTTCGCGACCGGGCTGCTCTCCTACCTCGCCTACAACCCCTGGCTGCCCGGAAACGACGGACGGCACGCCTCCGGCGTCCTGACGTTCGTGCCCTTCCACTGGCCGGCCTCGCCCGCGTGGGGCTATCGCGTGACCCAGGGCCTGCACGTCACGCTCGGTGTCGTGCTGGTGCCGGTGATCCTGGCCAAGTTGTGGTCGGTGATCCCGAAGCTGTTCGTCTGGCCGCCCGTCGCGTCACCGGCGCAGGCGCTGGAGCGCCTGTCGTTGTTCCTGCTCGTCGGTGGCGCGATGCTCACCTTCGCGACGGGGCTGCTGAACATCCAGTACTGGTACCGCTTCCCCGGGTCCTTCTACGTCCTGCACTTCTACGCCGCCTGGGTCTTCGTCGTCTCCGCCGCCGCCCACGTCGCGCTGAAGATCCCGACGATGCGCGCGGCGCTGCGCGAGCGCCGGGTGCGCGACGAACTACGGACGCCGCTGGCGGGGACGACGCCCGAGCCGTACACCCCGAACGGTCTGGTCAGCGCCCGCCCGGCCGCGCCCACCATCTCCCGCCGGGGAGCACTCGGCCTCGTCGGGGCCGGCTCCCTCACAGCGTTCGTCATGGTCGCACCGCAGACCGTGGGCGGTCCGGTGAGCCGACTCGGGCTCCTGTCCCCCCGCGGCGGCTACGACCCCGGCGGTGGACCCAACGACTTCGGAGTGAACACCACCGCGGGCGAGGCCCGCATCACGCCGGCCCTGGTCGGCGGGCTGTGGCGGCTGGAGATCGCCGGCGGCCCGAGCCCGATCGTGCTCAGCCGCGCGGACCTGGCCGCCATGGAGCAGCACGAGGCGACCCTCGCGATCGCCTGCGTCGAAGGCTGGTCCAGCGGCAACCAGCGCTGGCGCGGGGTCCGACTCCGGGACCTGGCCACGCTCTCGGGAGTGGCCGACCCCGCCTCGGTCCACGTCGAGTCGCTGCAGGACGGCGGAGCCTTCGGCCGTGGACGCCTGGCCGGCAACCAGATCGCGGCCGGCGACAGCCTGCTCGCGCTGCAGGTGAACGACGCCGACCTGTCGCTGGACCACGGCTTCCCGGCGCGGATCATCGTCCCCAACAACCCGGGCGTGCGGAACACCAAGTGGGTCAAGCGCCTGACCTTCGAGACGTGACCGCCGTGCGCAGGTTCTACGGCGAGCACCCCGCCCACGCGCTGGTGCTCATGCTGTCGTTCGTCCCGGCGGCGCTCGCGCTGCGCGAGTTGCTGAACGAACGGACGCTCGACGTCGCGGGGTGGTTCGCCGCCGGCGCGGTCCTCCACGACGGCCTGCTGCTGCCGGTGTACGTGCTGCTCGACGTCGCCCTCGTGACGTTGTGGCGCCGGCGGCCCGGACGCGTCGCGTGGCTCAACTTCGTCCGCATCCCGCTCGCGGTCTCCGGCATCCTGCTGCTGATGTTCTCACCGCTGATTCTCCGTCAGGCCGAGAGCTACGAGTACAAGACCGGCCGCCCGATCGACGAGTTCGTCGGCCGGTGGCTGCTGGTCACCGCGATCCTCGCCGCGATCTCGGCGCTCTGGTACGCCGTGCGGGTGGCGTTCGTTCGACGGGCCGCCTCGACGTGACGGTTCGTCAGCGCGCCGCCGTGGCCGTTCTCGCGTTCGTGGGCTCGGTGGTCGCGGAGGTCGGCGCGCTACGCGTCGGTGCCCCGAACGCGGACTCGGTCGAGCGGATGCTCACCTGGTACGCCTCGGCCGCCGTCCTGTTCGTCGCCGGGGCCTGGGCGGTGCGGGGGCTGCCGCTGCGCGCGTCGCTGAGCGCGGCCCTGGCCGGCGGGGCGCTGCTGCAGGTCGTCGCGGTCGGGTACTCACCGACGACGACCGACGACTTCTGGCGCTACCTGTGGGACGGCAAGGTCCAGGCGGCCGGGATCGACCCGTACCGGTACACCCCGCTCGACCCGGCGCTCGCCCACCTCCGCGACGACGAGTTGTTCCCACCCGATCCGCGAACACCCGAGCAGGCGGCCGCCGCCGTCGCGTCCGGTCGGACCGATGCGTGCACCACCCGCGGCGTCCCGCACGACTGCACGTGGATCAACCGGCCGCACGTCCGCACGATCTACCCGCCGGTGGCCGAGGGCAGTTTCCTGCTGCTGCACGTCGCATCACCCGAGGAGCACCGGGTGCGGGCGTTGCAGGTCGCGCTCGGCGCACTCGCCGTGGCGGTGACCGCCGCGCTGGCCTGGGCTCGGCAGCGGGCGGGGCGCGACCCGCGCGCGGCGGTGTGGTGGGCGTGGTGCCCGGTCGTGTGGCTGGAGTGCGCGAACAACGCCCACATCGACGTGCTCGGGGTCCTGCTGCTGGTCGGCGCGCTCGGGCTGCTGGCCGGGCGGCGCCTGGTCGCGGGCGGGGCCCTGTTCGGGGCGGCGGTCGCGGTGAAACTCGTGCCGGTGCTGCTGGTGCCGGCGCTGCTGGTGCGGCGGGGGCATCGGGTGCTCGCCGCGGCCGCGGGGGTGTTCCTCGTCGGGTACGTCCCGCACGTGGCGGCCGTGGGCACGGACGTGCTCGGGTACCTGCCGGGCTATCTGGAGGAGGAAGGGTACTCCGGCGCGCAACGGTTCGGGACGGTCCGACTGCTGACGCCGGACGCGGCGGCGCCGGCCGTCGCGGTCGCGCTCGGCGTCGCGGTGGCGGTGTGGGTGTGGCGTCGGGCCCGGGAGGTCCCGTCGGCGGCGGACGCCCTTCTGCTGGCTGGCGTCGCGTTCGTTCTCGTCGGGCCGAGCCAGCCCTGGTACGGGTTGCTGATCGTCGCGCTGGCCGCCCTGGCGAACCGGCCGGCGTGGCTCGCGGTGGCGGCCGCGGCGTATCCCGTCTACCAGGCGGGCAACCTGGGCGTGGACAACACCGCCATGCAGCAGTGGTGCTACCTGACGGCGGCCGCGGTCGTTGCGGTCGGCGAGGCCGTCAGACGCCGGCGGGGGTCCGCTTTGACGGAGCCGCCGCCCAGCTCGGCTCCTCCGCGGGCGCCGGCTTCGCGTCCGGCGCGGGGGTGAAGACCAGGCGCGTCATCTTGAGGTGTCGGTCCGGCGAGCCGTCGGGGCAGTCGGGGTGGTGGTGCACGATCCACACCGGGCGCGTCCGGAGCTGCTCGGCGTTGGCGTTGAGGAAACGCTCCAGCTCGGCGCGGCCGGCACTGGAGGGGCGGGCCCACCCGATGTAGGTGGCCGCGTACGACGCGATGGACGTGACCCGGCTGAGCGGCTTGACGTCAACCTCCAGGTCGGGGACGTCCGCGATCTGGTTCGCGATGTCGGTCGCGCAGGCGCTGTCGCACCCGGTCCCGCTGGCGTACGCCACAAGCACACCTGCGCTCACGACGGCCTCCTCCCACGAACGCCCTCGCGGGCGGCTGGGAGGCGACTACCCACCGGAACGAGCTCTCACACGAAAGGGTGAGCAAGATTGCAGTCAACGCTCCGACGGACCGCCGAACGGTCACTGTTCGCGCCGGACGGTCACGCCAGACGGGGCGGGAAACCCCCGGTCGCGGCCGGTCCCCAGCGCGTGGGCGTGATCCGGAGCAGGGATTTGTTCTGCGCGACCATCGCCTGCCGGTACTCGTCCCAGTCCGGGTGCTCGCCGGAGATGCAGCGGAAGTACTCGACGAACGGCTCGACGTCCTCGGTCACGTCGATGACCTCGGCGGTCCCGTCGACCTGCACCCAGGCCCCGTTCCACTCGTCCGAGAGCACCACGACGCTCACCTGCGGCCGCTCCCGCGCATTGCGCGTCTTCGCCCGCTCCGGGTACGTCGCGATCACGATCCGGCCGCCGGTGTCGACGCCCCCGGTCACCGGCGACGCCTGAGTCGTCCCGTCCTGGCGCGTGGTCAGCAGGATCATCCGGTGCCGGGGCCGTACGAACTCCAGCAGCTGGTCCCGGTCGAGCTTCGTGTTCGTCGCGATCGTCCGTGCCATGCCCCCGACTCTGCCTCAACCGAGGCGAACCAGCGACTGCAGGTACTCCTGGGGCAGGACGAGAGTGCCGTCGTGGGCCTCGTTGCGGCGGCGCCAGACGTCGAGGACGGCGGCGCGGAGGTCGGCGAAGCGGTCGCCGAGCATGCGGGCGGCCACGACCATCATCGGGAAGTTCGTCAGAAAGTAGTCGGCGAAGTCCTCGGGCGAGCCCCACTCGACGGTGGCGGTGAGCTCGGTGAACTCGACGTCGGTGGCGCTGGGGAACATCGCGCGGACGTGGTCGCGGGTGCCCCACAGCACGGGCGGGGAGGCGAAGGGCGGGGGCGGAGGCAGGAACGAGGCCGAGGTCGCGAAGACCTCGCCGACCGTGCCCTCCGGCGTCCAGCAGCAGATCGCGATCAGTCCGCCGGGGCGGGTCACGCGCGCCATCTCGGCGGCCACGACGTCGTGGCGGGGCGCGAACATGTGACCGAAGGTCGAGAACACGACGTCGAACGAGTCGTCGTCGAACGGCAAGGCCTCGGCGTCACCCTCGACCCAGGTGATCTCGACCCCGGCGTCGGCGGCCTTCTTGCGGCCCGCGTCGAGCAGGGCGGGGACGAGGTCGAGGCCCGTGACCGTCGCGCCGGCGCGGGCGGCGGGAAGCGCCGCGTTCCCCGCGCCGCAGGCGACGTCGAGGACCGCCGCCCCGGCGACACCTGCGCGGCCTCCACCACCCGCACCCCGACGTGCTCGATGTGCCGGGAGAGTTCGGCGTAGTTCCCGGCGGCCCAGGCTTCCTTCGCCATGGCCTTGACCTGCTCCAGCGACGGACTGTTCACGGCTCACCTCCACAGCGGGCCGGCGCACCACCGGGCGCCGGCGGTTCCGCGGCCAGTATCGAGCCGCGAGGTGCCCGGGAACCCTTACGAGTCCGTGACGCCGCGTCAGCCCGGATGGGTCAGCCGCCGAGGACCTCGCCCGCCCGCCGGACCAGCGCGAACTTCTGCACCTTGCCGGTCGGGGTGGTGGGGAGCTCCGCACCGTCGAGAAGCAGGACGTGCTTGGGGACCTTGAACCGGGCGAGCTTGTCCCGGCACAGGGCGAGGACGGCGTCGGGGTCCACGGTCGCGCCGGGCTCGGGAACGATCCACAGGCACCCGACCTCGCCCCAGCGCTCGTCGGGGACGCCGACGGCGTAGGCCTGACTGACCCCCGGCATGGCGGACACGAGCTCCTCGATCTCCTTGGGCATCACGAGTTCGCCACCGCTCTTGTAGAGCTCCTTGCTGCGGCCCGTCAGCTGCAGGTAGCCGTCCTCGCGGACGAGGCCGAGGTCGCCCGAATGGACCCAGCCGTCCCGGATGGCGAGCGCGGTCTCCTCGGGTTTGTCCCAGAACCCGTGCATGTGCGTCGGGCCGCGGGAGACGAGTTCACCCTCGGCCCCGGCGGGGAGCGGCTCCCCGGTGAGCGGGTCGACGGTGCGGTACTCGCACAGCGCCCCGCCGACGGGGTCGGACGGGTCCAGTCCCGCGACGCCGGCGAGCTTCGGGCGGCCGACGGTGGTCGAGTGCTGCTCGAGCGGATCCTCCGGCACGGACAGCGTCATGGCGCCGCCGGTCTCGGTCATGCCGTAGCCGGTGACGATCTCGGAGATGCCGAGCTCGCTGCGGACCTTCTCCCACAGCCACACCGGGGCCGGGGCCGCACCGGAGAGGATCGCGAACACGGAGGACAGGTCGCGGGTCCTCCGGTCCTCGTGCTCGACCAGCGCGACGGTCATCGTGGGGACGCAGAGGATGTCGGTCGCGCGGTGCCGCTCGATGCCGGCGAAGTAGTCGGCGGGCGTGAACGTCAGACGGGGCACGATCGCGCCACCGACCATCATCGAGGCGATCAGACCTTCGACGTAGCCGAACATGTGGTAGCACGGCAGCGAGAACAGCACGCGGCGGCCGTCCTCGAAAGCGCGGGTGAGCGCCGAGGCGTAACCCGTTCGCTGGACGGCGTCGTGACTGACCATCACACCCTTGGGCGAGCCGGTCGTCCCAGATGTGTAGAGGATGTCGCCGACGTCGGAGGGGTCGACCTCGTGCGTCGCCGCGCCAGGGTGCGCGTCCCCCAGTTCGCCGAGACTGCCGACGGTGTGGACCCCGGCCCGCTCGCGTCCGTCGGTCGACAGGACGACGACGGCGCGCAGGTCCGGCAGCGCCTCGGTGGGACCGTCTTCCCAACCGGGCGCGATCTGGTCGAGCATCGCGAGGTAGTCGAGGTCGCCGAAGCCCGTCATCGTCACGAGCACGTTGCACCGCGACTGCCGCAGCACGTACGCGAGCTCGTCGACGCGGTAGAGGAAGTTGAACGGGATCGCCACGGCGCCGGCCCGCGCGATCGCGAACTTGCACGGGACGAACTCGAGGTGGTTCGCCATCAGCATCCCGACCCGGTCGCCGGGGCGGACACCCAGCGCGGCGAGCCCGTCGGCGAGGCGGCGGGACTCGGCCGCCGCGCCGGTGTAGCTCAGCGTCCGGTCGTCGGTGAGGACGAGGGGGCGGTCACCGAACTCGGCGGCGCAGGAGTCGAGGAAGGCGTCCAGGGTCCGCGGTTCCCAGACCGGGAAGCGGGCCGCGAGCGCCGAACGTCGTTGATCTGGGCTCGTCGGGAACATCTCCCCACTCTGCCAACCAAACCCCCCTTGCGTCAGCGGGACCGTGCGCAATAGCGCCCGATCCCGCTGACGTTACGGGGGTCAGGCGGTGCGGGCGGTCGTGGTGGTGGTGTTCGTGCCGGCGTAGGCGGCGAAGATCTCGTCCTCGCTGAACTGGTCGGAGCGACCGG